>NZ_NSGJ01000039.1 GCF_002286775.1 Myroides sp. N17-2 | reverse complement strand
TAATGCCAAAATTAAAGCATTCAGGGCTCAATTTAGAGGAGTAAGAGATATTGACTTCTTCTTATACAGATTGACTAAACTTTATGCATAAACACAACTTTTGAGATTGATCCCTTTTTAGACTTGCAAATAATGATCCCTATAGAAGGATTTTCGTGTGGCAGTTTTATCGTGTCATTTAAAACATTTAGATAGAACTCCATTTTCCCTTTATACTCAGGAAGAAATTTTCCTATTTTTAACTCTACAGCGATTAGTGCCTGAAGCTTTCTGTGATAAAGCAGCACATCGATAAAGAACTCCTCCCCTTCTATCTCTATCTTATACTGATTACCCACAAAAGTATAGTCTGCCCCAAACTCAATAAGAAAAGATCTAATATCCTTAATAAGTGCCTGCTCAAGATCAGCTTCAGAATGTTCATCAGTTAGATTTAGGAAGTTAAACACATAATCGTCTTTTATAGCAAGTATAGCTTGGTTCTTGATATTATCAGGTAGTGTCTTATCAAAATTAGCTTGCCCAGTAAGATACTTCTCGTAATTCTTAGATTCTATCTTATTAATTAATAGATTCTTTGACCATCCGTATCTCTTAGTTGAAAGTATATAGAATTGACGCTCTTGCTCATTTTTACATTTAGTCATTATCACCAAATGTTTAGTCCAGCTAATTTCTCCAACCGATGGTTGGAGAATTACACTTTTGTTATATTCTGTAAAAAACTGAGCCATAGACCATAAGTTTGACACACCAAAACCACGAATACCCGGAAACTCTTCTTGTAAATCTTTTGATAGCGTTTCGACAACAGATTTACCCCAACCTAGTTGTTCTTGTTTTGAAGTAATTTGTTTACCGATATCCCAGTAGAGTGATATCATCTCTTTATTAACCGCTTTCATAGCCTCATACTGTGCAGAGCGAATGCGTTCTTTTACCTCTATTAGAAACGAACTGTAATGTTCTTGTTGCTGAATATCCATAGTTAAGTTTTATGTTATATTGCACAATTACCATGCCTTAATCAACAGAATATTAGTCTTTTAAATTCTGCAACCATTGGTTGCAGAATTAGGTATCACAATCAAATACACACAATTCTCCAACCATCGGTTGGAGAATTAAACCTCCTATAGCTATAAGCAACAAACAGCGCATTACAACACTATTTACATCTCCTTTTTACTTGATGTCATTTTGCGAAATAAAAACAAGTTCGGACACTACCGAACCTTCACAAACCCAACAAAATAAAGGCTTAAGGTATCACATTCCACCATTATTCCTGTTTTGTTCCCAAGAACACTGCAAAACGGGCTCTTTTGGGAACAACTCGGGAACAAAACCAAAGCAAACCCAGGAAAACACAAGGTTTTCACAGCCAAAAAAATCTAAAAATAATAAGTAAAAATGAAAACAAAAGTCTTTTTGAGTTGACTTTTTTAAGCAGAGATATACAAAGTAGCTTTATAGTAATTCAAGGCTATTATATCTCATATAATTCATCAGATAGAACTCTGATTTAATGCATATTAAAGCACAAATATATAAAATATAATTTAAACTTAAAATCAGCATTAACCTAGTACTACAAAGAAAGCCCCCCTCCTCTAATTGGAGAGATAAAAAAAGCGATAACAAATCTTCACAGACCTATTATCGCTTTATATATTACCTTAATTCCATAACTAGCAGACTACGAAATCTCACTAGTCTTAAATTATTGCTTAAGCTTAAAAAGATTGAATGAATTATATTGGGGAGTATAATTCAATAGCCTTTTTGCTTTAGTTATATTCAATCTCTTATATGTATTATTAGAAATAGCATTAAATATTTCGAAATCAAATGTATCTATTGATTCTATACACTTATTTAGCAACTGATTAAGATCATCCGGATGCAAATAAGCACTCATATCTCTAGCATTCATCTCTGTAAAGTCTTCAGGAAACTCATAAGCTCCTATTCTTAAGCAAATAGCTTTAACCCCACTACTCTTAGACAAATAAGAAAGTAATGACTCACCAAATACTTTTGATATCCCATAATAATTCCCTGGCAGCGTAGGCATCGTTTCGTCGATTTGGATATCTTTTTCATACCCCTCAATAGTTTGTGCACTACTAGCAAATATTATTTTAGAAATATTGTTCTCTAGCATACTATCTAATAGGTTTTTTGTTCCTAACATATTAGCCGCTAACACTAAATCAAAAGGAGTATCCGCAGAAGGAATCCCTGCTAGATGAAGAACTATATCAACACCCTTACAGGCTTTCGATAAAACATCAACATCACTTAAATCACCTATGATATAATCAACCGATTCATCTATTGGTCGTTTTTTATCTAATACTATAAAATCGTATTTTTCTTTATTTTGTGATATAAAGTGACTACCTATTTTACCCGCTCCACCTGTAATTAATATTTTTTTCATTGTTATCTTTTCACTATTTTGTTTATCACATTGTAAACTTTTTACAATTAAGGATAAGTATCTAAAACCAGCATTCTATCTACTGTAATCTCAATACCATCTGAGTAAAATTAAAAATAATAAAGCGATTGCTTTTTTAAAAGAGTCTTAAATTATACAAACACCTTCTACAATATTGTTTTCTTGGTCATAAGTATATAGAATTGACGCTCTTGTTCATTCTTACCAAATGCATAGTCATACTAATTTCTGAAGAAATAGATTAGAGCATCGGATTAATCATAGTTGTTATCTGTGACTAAAAAAAAGCGATAACAAATCTTCACAGATCTATTATCGCTTTATATATTATATCATTACTTCTTACAGTGTCAACTTCTCTCCATTGCGAAGTACCTCTAGCTTAGGTTGCTTCTTACTGCGTTGCAAGTATTTTCTGTACCCACATAATTGTTCCATTGGTTGACCGTCTATAGACAAGACCACATCCCCTAGTCTAACAGTCTTCTCTTTCTCGTGAATAGCTGCTACCATATACTTTCCTTCGATATAAGCTATACCATACCCCACTTTCTCTAAAGTAGACACGATAGGGTTATTCTGCACTTTCTTTAAATACAACAGCTTAAAAGAAGGCAAATAATACATGTGAAACTGCTTTATAAACTCCACTCCTATCTGATAAGTGTCATCGCTCGCACTAAACGTCAATTCCTCATTCTCTAGTGCCATTTTGCCAATCTTGATTCTCGCTTCTTGAGTAATCAATGTTCTATTAATAGACTCATTCATTCCGAAAGCTCCTATACTCCCTACACTGATGTACGAATTAAACTTTAACCCTGACAAATATGCTAATAGTCCTCGATCTGCAGTCACTGTAAGATATCCATTATCACCTGTATCTAATAGAAACGGACGTATAGCTCCGTGTCCTACTTCTACCGGCACCACTATCCTAGTATCCATCTCTAAAGGATAACTCTGCACAGATGTAAAGTTATCTTTTAATAAAGTATCAACTAACTCCGGTGAGAAGTCTTGTATGATAATCTCTTTCTTGATCGGGTCTATCTCTAATACTTTATCTTTATAAATCACATTACCTAGTATCCCATCTATCTTATAACAGTTAAAAATAGGGTCATTAATCATTGGGAAAGACTCAAAGTCGGTAAATGGTAAATGACGAAACGTATAATTACCCACCTTCAGGCTATCTACATAAATTGTCGGAACTGCTTGTACCACATTATTTGCATCCACAGCCGAAATAGCTTCCCCAACATAAAACTCTTTTAACAAGCTACTGCGAATAGATAATCCATCCCATCCAGTATCAAATAAGAAAGTCATTGGTTTATTATTAACCTTTAAATCAACAAGCATCCAACCTGAGTCATCATTGTAAGGAAGGCGCACTGTCTGAGCATACCCTCCAATTGAAAATAAAACAAAGGCTAGTAAAAAGAATTTGATAGATCTCATATAAGTTTGATTGAATAATCTAAAATAGATAAATTATCAATCAGTTTTACATCTTTATGAATAATACATCTCTAATTTAACAAATCTCTCTTCCTGTCTCTATATACCCTTATCTACCTTACTACTTTTGCCTGATTTCTTCTTCTAGAACTTAAAATCCTCGTACTTCTGCCAAATTAAATCAGCACAACGACAGCTACTCCACCCATCACCGTATAAAAAACTAACAAACAACCATTTATGCAATTATATAAACTCATTATGAATAAGCTTTAAGAGAGGTAAGCAAATGAAAATAAACTTAATTTTGCGGCATGAGTAGAAAAAAAACAGAAAGAATCGTATTCGAAAACGTAGAAGTCCTTGATGCAGGTGCAAAAGGCGTTTCGGTAGCTAAAGCTCCAGATGGGAAGGTTATCTTTATTCCTAACGTAGTTCCGGGAGATGTGGTAGACGTGCAAACATTCAAAAAACGCAAAGCGTACTATGAAGGTAAAGCAGTAAACTTCCACAAATATTCTGAACAAAGAATAGAGCCAGTATGTGAACACTTCGGAGCTTGTGGTGGATGTAAATGGCAAAATATGAGCTATACGCAACAGTTGTTCTATAAGAACCAAGAGGTTTTTAACAACTTAAAGCGCATAGGTAAAATCGAATTGCCTGATTTCGAACCTATCTTAGGTTCTAAAGAAACTTTATTCTATAGAAACAAGATGGAGTTTTCTTTCTCTAACGCTCGTTGGTTAACACCAGAAGAAGTAGCTAGCGGAGTAGAAATGGGTAAAGAGAATGCACTAGGATTTCACATTCCTAAAATGTGGGACAAAATCTTAGACATCCAAAAATGTCACTTACAGCAAGATCCTTCTAACGATATCAGAAACGAAATCAGAAGATTTGCTAATGAGAATAATCTATCTTTCTTTAATCCTCGTGATCAAGAAGGTCTATTGCGTACATTAATGATCAGAACTGCCTCTACAGGGGAAGTAATGGTGATGATCCAATTCTTCTATGACAACAAAGAAGAACGTGAGTTATTAATGAACTTCTTAGCTGAGCGTTTCCCTAATATCACTTCATTACAGTATGTGGTAAACGGAAAAGCAAATGATACAATCTATGATCAAGATGTAGTACTTTATAAAGGTCGTGATTATATCTTAGAAGAAATGGAAGGTCTTAAATTTAGTATCAACGCTAAATCATTCTACCAAACTAATTCTGAGCAAGCGTACGAATTATATAAAGTAACGAGAGATTACGCAGGTCTTACAGGTAGCGAGCTAGTATATGACTTGTACACAGGTACAGGTACTATCGCACAGTTCGTTTCTAAAAAGGCAGGTAAAGTAGTAGGTGTAGAAGCAGTACCTGAGGCTATCGAAGATGCTAAACTAAACGCTGAGCGTAACAATATTACTAACTGTGAGTTCTTCGTAGGTGATATGAAGAATGTGTTTAACGACGACTTTATCGCTACGCACGGTCATCCAGACGTGATAATTACTGACCCTCCTCGTGATGGTATGCATAAAGATGTAGTAGAGATGCTATTAAAAGTAGGTGCTAAACGCATCGTGTATGTAAGCTGTAACTCAGCTACTCAAGCACGTGACTTAGCGCTTATGGATCATATGTATAAAGTGATTAAAGTACGTCCAGTGGATATGTTCCCACAGACGCACCACGTAGAAAACGTAGTATTATTAGAACTTAGATAATAAATACATAAAGGGCAATCTTCTCGATTGCCCTTTTTTATAAAACAATAACAATGAATCAAGACAACAACATTCTTGCTGAGGCAACCAAGAACCTAGTAGGTGATATCGGATTCTGTTTAGTATCTGCTAAAATTATGGTCTTAGGCGAAAACGTAGATTATATGTACCGCGAAGAGCCAAACTCTGATACAGATAGCGGATGGAGATTCTTAAGCAATACAGAAGACGAAGAGTACTTAGATAATCCTGAGAACACAGACATCTACAGCGTTAATGCTGTAGCACATAATGACAAAGCGATTATCCCTTACTTAAAATTACCTGTAGGAAGCGAATTAGCTCGTGTAGAAGGAACTAATGAGTTCGAAATTTTAGACTAAACAATATCTCTTTCATAACAAGTAGCCACCTTAATAGGGTGGCTATTTTTGTTTACTTCTTATACAAATCAAACAATACAACACCACCTTGTCATAACAAATTATTTTATCATTACATTAATTTACAACAAAAGCAATATTTATTCATATTTTTAGTTAAAATAAAAACACTTTAAAAAATGAATAAACTTCTCATTATACTATTCACCATTTCTTTAGCACTTACTTCGTGTAGTAGCGATGATAATACTAACACTCCTACTAGGACTAGAGGAAAGTTAGTTATCGAAACCACTAGCTTGACTACTTATGTAAACAAACCTGTCTACTTAACGATTAAAGACGAAAGAGGAGAAGTACTCACAGATAGAAGCAAGATTATCAATATTAATAATAGTGAAGAGGTTACTTCATATGGCCGTTTTAAACCAACACATATAGGTCAATATCAACTTATAGCTAAAGCTACTATCAATGGCTTCGCTTATAAAGACAGTGATCCTATCTTTATTAAAGTATTAGAACCTACAGAGAAAGTGTTTCGCATCGACGGAAAGTATTACCCTGTATCTAAAGCAACATTAAGTATCAAACGCGTAAAAGTTAAAGACAACAATGGCAATGAGATTACACGAGATAAGATTATCGTATTAGGACAAGACTATAACTGTAATGAATATGTACTCGATATAGCAGGAGGAACACCTTATCTGTCTAGTGTAACGATTACTTTCCTAGTCTACAATGAATCTGTCAAAGCTACTAACGGACAAATCACTGATTATGGCAAAAGAGCCTTGCCTAATAATGTAGAGGCAACTATCCTTAAACAACTAATCATCAAGCCTGCAGGCGGAACAACTACTATCCAAGAGGTCATCAGCTCCCCTACTAGAGAGTTGCAGTTCTATAGTCTAACAGCTCCTAAAGAAGGATTAGAGAATCAAGTACTATCTAAAAGCTACTTTGGCTTAGAAACAAAAAGTGCGAGTATAGACTACATCGGAGATTTAACTTTCAGTGAAATCATAGAGAAGTAAATGACATTACATAATGTTTACTTCAGTATTACCGTTAATCCCTTAGGACCGTGCGCACCTACTACTAAAGCCTGCTCAATATCTGCTGTCTTAGATGGGCCGGATATAAATACCCCAAAGCCTTTTTCACTTGGAGTAATCTGTTGATAAGCCTCGTGCATATTATTAACCAATTTAGAGCGATCTAAAACGATAACTAAATATTGAGTTATAAAGTATAGTGCCTTGTACTTTATTTGCTGAGGGACCCATATACATCCATTCTCGCATACACCGAAAGCACCTTCTATAATCGCTAAGTCTACATCATTAAGATTTTTTGGGCTAGCTACCTGATCTGGATGAAGTGTTGCTAATGTAATATCCGCTATCTCTGAAGCGATCACATTAGCCTCTGGATATAAAGATCGGATCACTTGATTAATATCCTCTCCTTCTTTTAATATTACCGCATCACCTCCCACCGCTTTCGAAATCTCCGCGAACTGTGTTAGTTTATCTTCATAGCTTATCGCTGACAACTCCATTTTAGGCTTGTCATAAACCTGCTTAGTATTGCGTTTTATATTGTTTAATATTTGTTCTTTACTGCTCATAATACACCTTATTTCTTTTGCACCTTTCCTTTTTTCCACATCTCAGTGAACGACTCTTTTGCGAAGTTTGGCAAGTCACGCCCATCTTCCCATTCCTTTAATCCGAAGGTTAGAGAACGCGGAGCATACTTCGCTAACGAACTAAACTTTAAGCTCGTTCTGAATAAAGCAGGATGCGTAAATAAAAACTGCATACCACTAGATATAAGTTTTTTAGATGAGTTCGCTTTACCTAAAGAATCAAGGTCCTGACGCCATCTATATATTTGATCTGCCAAGTCTATTTTCACTGGGCACACATTGTTACACGAATAACAAAGCGAACACGCAGATAGGTTCTCACTGTGCTTCTCAGGGTCTTTTAGCATCCCAAGGTTAATACCGATAGGCCCAGGGATAAAGTAGGTATATGAATATCCTCCACTGCGTCTATACACAGGACAGGTATTCATACACGCCCCACATCGAATACAGTTAAGAGATTTGATATGCTCCTCATTATTTAGAATATCACTTCTACCGTTATCAACTAAAATAATGTGAAACTCTCCTCCTTCTACAGGCTTGCGAAAATGTGATGTATAGGTAGTACTTGGTTGACCTGTCGCTGATCGAGCTAGTAACCGAGTGAATACACTCAAACTCTCATAGTCAGGAATCAACTTCTCTAATCCCATTGAGGCGATGTGTAGTTTAGACAGTGAAGTTCCCATATCAGCATTTCCTTCATTGGTACACACTACTATTTCTCCTGTAGCAGCGATACCAAAGTTCACACCTGTCATAGCAGCATCAGCAGTTAGGAAGTCATTTCTTAGCGATGCTCTAGCAGCACGAGTTAGATAGGTCGGATCACTATTTCCTTTTTCAGTGTTTAACTTCTCAGTAAACAACTCTCCTACCTCTTCCCTTTTCATATGGATAGCAGGAAGGACTATATGTGAAGGTGCTGTACCATTCAGTTGCAAGATACGCTCACCTAGGTCACTCTCTATCACATCGATTCCCTTTGCTTCTAGATAGTGGTTTAGATCACACTCCTCTGTTAGCATTGACTTACTCTTTACTACCTTCTTTGCATTGTGTTTCTGTAAGATCTCTACAGCGATAGCATTGTGTTCTTCAGCATCTTTTGCCCAGTGCACGATTACACCGTTTGCTTCTGCATTAGCGGCAAATTGCTCTAAATACATCGCTAGATTACTAACGCTGTGCAGTTTTATCTTCTCACCCATAGCGCGTAGTTCTTCCCATTCAGGAAGTCCCTTAGCCATTTTATCTCTCTTCTCTCTAACGAACCACAAAGCATTATCGTGCCAAGTTGCTCTCTCTTTATTCTGCTGAAATACATCAGCATTCTGTGCGTGCTTAGTACTACTCATAACTATAAACCTGATGCTAATATTTCGACAACGTGAATCAATTTGATCGGCGTCTTATTCTTATCTACGATACCTCCCATATGCATTAGACACGAACTATCAGGACCTGTGATATACTCCGCACCTGTAGCTACGTGACAGCTGACCTTATCATTACCCATACGGATAGAGATAGCAGGCTCTTCGATAGAGAACATCCCACCGAATCCACAGCATTCATCTACCCTAGCAGGTTCTAGTATCTCTACTCCTTCTACTAAGCTCAGCAAGTCCTTTACTTTAGAATATGGTTTTACATTCAGTTCACTTGCAGATCCTAATTTAAGCTCTCTCAATCCATGGCAACTGTTGTGCAGACTCACTTTATGAGGAAACTTACCTGGCAACTTATCTATCTTGAGAATATCGTGAAGAAACTCACAGATATCATATACTTTACCACTTACCTTACTTGCACATCCTTCTTTCTCCATTAGTCTCGGATAAGCATCCTTAACAAATCCTGCGCAACTACCTGACGGTGCTACGATATAATCAAACTCCTCAAACAAATTATTAAACTGCTTCGCTAAAGGCAAAGCCTTGTCTTCAAACCCCGCATTAGCCATAGGCTGTCCACAGCACGTCTGATCTACAGGATAATCTACATCTACCCCGAAGTGTGTTAATATTTTATAACTCGCTACTGCTGCTTCTGGATAAACCGCATTTACGTAACAAGGGATAAACAATCCAACTCTCATATATCTATCTATTTAATTCTTAACTTCCTAAATACACTATTAATCCTGCAATAAGGATATATAATAATGCGAACCCAACTGCTTTCTTAAGGATAATACCTTCTTTACCTTGTTGTCCACAGGCCGTAGTAGCTACCGCTATACTCTGTGGTGAGATAATCTTACCTCCTGTTGCTCCTGTTGTATTAGCTGCAGCTAGCCATCCTTTATCAGCTCCTATTCTATCTGCCACTGTTGCCTGTAATTTACCAAACAAAATATTAGACGAAGTATCACTACCTGTTAGGAATGTCCCTAATGCCCCAATAGCGGGCGCAAAGAATGGATAAAAAGCTCCTGTAGCTGTTGCTAGCCCTAATCCTAATACCGTAATCATCCCTGAGAAGTCCATTAAAGTAGACAGTGCGATCAAACAACATACAGTAACAACAGTCTTCTTCAATTGAACCGTTGTTTTGCCTAATAACTTAAACAATGCTCCAAAAGACACTCCTTGAATTAACCCTCCTACGATAGAACTAACGAAGATTAATACTCCTGTATCTGTTAGCCAATATATACCTATGGTGCGCATAGCACCTGCTATATCAAAATTAAAAGAGGTCTGGAACGCAGTCCAATTGGTCTTCATAAATGTTGCAAATGGAAACAACGGACTTGTCAATAAAACAAGCAATAGGATCAACCCATATACACTCCAAGCTTGAAAAATATCCTTAAAGCTAAAGTTTAACTTAATATCACTAACTTCTTTTCTTGCAGTAATCTTACCAAATAATATAATTACTATTACTGAAGCTATACTTCCTAATATCGCAGGTGTCTCTGCTCCGATATACACTGCAGCATAGTACTGTACTCCTAAGGTTACAGCTCCTACTAAGATACTTAGGATGATGTTCTTCGGAACAGACTTCAATGATTTATCAGCTAGAGTAACGATCAAGAAAGGAACTAAGAACATCAACACAGCCAACTGCCATACGATATTAGCACTGATCGTTGTGATTTGATCCACCATCTCTACTTCTCTAGCTAATACGATTACAGGTATTCCTACTGCCCCGAAAGCTGTCGGTACACTATTAGCTATCAAACTGACAATTGCAGAGAACATAGGTTTAAATCCTAAGCTAATCAAAATAGCTGCCGGAATAGCCACTGCAGTACCGAAGCCTGCCATTCCCTCTAATAATCCTCCGAATCCCCACGTTAATAATAACACTTGGATAGACTTGTCTTTTGAGATTGCTGAGAATTGCTGTTTAATGGTCTCTATCTTTTGAGATTCTACCTGTACATTATAGCTATAAATAGCCATCAGAATAATAATCAAGATGGGAAATACCGCTTTAATCACTCCATAAAGTACGGATAAGCCTGTATCTCCTAAAGACAAATTAAAGCCGAAATGAGCGATAAGGAGTGTGGCAACTAAAGTTATAAACGCACTCTTCTCTCCTGCTAATTTTAAAAAACCCAACAAAACAATTAATAGCACTACTGGCGTAGCTGCTAATATAATCTGCAAACTAGTGATTGATTCTAACATTCTCTTTCTTTATTAAAAACCCTAGAAAGACAAATAATCAAAAGCTAATACTACAAAAGAACTACAACTAGTCCTAAAAAAACAGATTTATTACTAGAATAAGCAAAGGTAATCTAAAGTAAATAAGCTTGTAATATTTGATATTTGTAATTCTTAAGGTTAGACTACATTCCTTAAAGATAAGGCCTAATTTGCTCTTATCCCACTAAATCTAGTTAGAATTTACTAAAAACACATACAATTTAGAATGTTTAAAAGAGAAAACTACTGCTTTAAGTGGTTTTACTACTAAAGCAGCTTGTTATTTATCTAATCCTTGCTGTGCAACTTTTTTAAAGAGTTCTGAATTAGTTTTAGTATTTTTGACGACTTATATACAGAGATAAAAGATCTATATGAAAAAACTAATATTGACAGCTTTTTGTCTAGGCATTGGAAGTCTAATCTTTAGTGCCTGCGAGAAGGATGATATCTGCGGTGCTGAAGAGGAAACTACCCCTAACTTCTTGATTGAATTCTACAACTTTGACGATCAAGGAATCGCTAAGAATGACCTAGTAGAAGCATTCGTGGCGGGTAGAGAGAAAGACATTATCAAAAGTAGTGGCAATAAACTTCTTATCCCACTTCGTCTAGATCAACCTGAATCTTCGTGGATACTTAAATCGATAAGACATACTCAGAACCGAACGGATACCCTATACGATACATTGACATTTAAATACCAAATCAATACAAAGTATCTAAATAAAGCGTGTGGATATGTATCTACATTCTCTTTGAGTCAAGATGGTACTTCGCCTACCTTAAATGGAAAAGCAGAACAAACTAGTGGTAACTGGATTAAACATTATACAACTGAAACAAATGAAATTCAAGATAGCAAAAAAGCACACTTCAAGATTTATTATTAATTGTGGTATCCTATTTTTCGCTTTCTCTTCATTTGCACAAGAGAAAAAGAAAGAAACTCCTGTAACTGTTAAAGATTCTACAGATCAGGCTATCCACTATTATCCTCAACGTTATGGATTACGTGTAGGAGCTGATCTATTTAGAATTACGCGTTCTATGTATGACAAAACCTACCAAGGGTTCGAAGTATTCGGTGACTATCGTCTTACGAAGAATTGGTATGCTGTAGCAGAGCTAGGACACGATAAGATGACTCGTGATGAGAGTAGTTATGGTTTTACCACGAATGGTAATTATATCCGCTTAGGTGGAGACTATAACTTACACCAAAACTGGATGGATAGAGAAGATATGATCTCTGTAGGTTTTAGATACGGAATGGCTGCATTCTCTCAAACACTTAACTGGTATCAACCTTATACTACCAATCCTTACTTCCCGAAAGAGAGAGTAGATATTAATAAGAAACAGAGTGGACTGAGTGCACACTGGGTAGAGTTCGTAGTAGGTATTAAGACACGTGTGTTTAGCAATGTCTTTATGGGATTCACTATGCGACTAAATGGATTAATCTCTCAGACACAGCCTGATGATTTTGAGAACCTATATATCCCTGGTTATAATAAGAAACACAGCGGAGCTATAGGTGTTGGGTTTAATTACACAGTCTCGTACTTCTTCCCTTTATACAAATCGAAGAAAGACAAATTCGTTATCCCTACAGAAGAAGCTAAGTTTGACTTAGAAGGTAATGCCATAGAACAATCTGAAGATCTAAAAATGATCCAAGAGAATAAGAAGAAGACTGCTAAATAAAGGAACAGGGAACTGAACAATATTTACTAAAAGACATAAAAAAAGCCCCGAAGGTATATCTTCAGGGCTTTTTTATATCTTCTAATCACAGATTACTATACTCTATTAAATAACTTCGGATAATTAGTGATTAATCCATCACTATCCACCTCTATCGTTGACTCAAAATCACTCCATAGGTTCTTATAGTGATAAGTTGTCTCTGATAATCGCTCATAGCGCTGTACCACTCTTGTGAATCGCTCTTCTAGCGGATTAATATAAAGCACTGCCAATTCTTTAGCTTGCCCTATCTCTAGTTTAAGTCTATTAATTGGTAGCGTATTGGTAAATGGAGTCACAGAAATATCAATATCTAAACAATCGTGCAACTCTGGATGTTCTTGTTCATCTATGATCCATTGATTGTTTAATTTGTACCCGTGTATCGCATAGTTCTTATGTCCTACCTTACACGAGATATCGAAGAACCTAGTTTCCCACTTCTGATCAACTACTACCTGATACTCGGCACCATATACTTGGTTATTTTTATTTCCTACTAATTCACCCTTACAGTGAATAGTCTCTTCTTTATCAATCAAGACACACTTTTCTATCGATAAGCTATCGACACCTGTCCAGACTATGTTCTTCTCCATACTATTGAAGTTTAATTGCTACTGTACCTATAAAGGTTGGTAAATAATGATCTATTACAAATCTTGGGTTAGGTTGAAACACCTCTTCGTATTCCTTAATTAAGAAACCGGCTTTTAACTGTCCCCCTATCAAATCTTGAAGGCTATGCCCGAAGACAAAAGCTTCCTCTTTATTTTGTTTTTCGTCTATCTGCTCTTGGCTTAAATCTCGCAAGTCTGCATAAGGTATCTTATACTTTGGTTTAATAACTCCTTCAGCAGTATATTTAGTATCCTTATCGTGAATAAAAACCACTGGATTATAAAAACTACTGATCAGTCGACCTCCATTAGATAATACGCGATAGCACTCCCTCCACACCTTCGTCACATCACTCACATACAGATTAGATATCGGGTGTATGATGATATCAAAACTATTATCTGCGAACATCACTAGGTTAGTCATATCTCCCTGCACAGTAGTTAAATCAAGATCATCTCTCATCGCTACTTCCTTATCCTTATTTAGCTGTTCTGCTGATAAATCTAAGACGGTCACTTTCGCTCCGATAGCAGATAATATAGGCGCTTGTTGTCCTCCCGCAGAAGCTAGACACAGTACTCTCTTTCCCCCCACATCTCCTAACCACTCTTTATCTATAGGCGTAGGTAGTACATATAACTCCCATTCGCCTGCTTTAGCCTTCGCTACAGTCTCTGCACTTACAGGTAGTGACCATTGTTGATTCGCTAATGCTTGTTTATCCCAAGCCTTCTTATTGTGTTCTAAATACTCTTTTGTTTTCGTCATAATCTTGTAATTACAGTATTAATCCTTCCCCCTTTAAATACTGTTCAAATAGTATTCCACATACCTTCGCATCACTAAGTGCATCGTGGTGATTAAGCTTTAACTTATACTGTGTAGCTAATGCAGCCAACCCTTTCTTGTACAATTTATAGGTACAATGCTTCTCATACTCTGGTATAGCTAGGTTATAATACTCTAGTGTCTTCGCTAAGACAGGAAAGTCAAAACCAAAACCATTATGTGCTACTACATTCTGAAACTCTATAAAGGGCAATACCTTATGCCAAACCTCTTCAAACGTAGGTGCATACTTCGTATCTTCAGGTGTAATACCGTGCACATCTATAAATTTGCTCCAATAAGCATTCTGAGGAGGTTGTACTAGTATGTTTAGGGAATCTACTATTATTCCATTCTCGAATACCACTAACCCTATTTGACAAATACTATTGCGTTGGGGTTGAGCGGTCTCAAAATCTATAGCTGTAAATCTATTCATTGAAGTATTAAATCTTAATAGCTAAGGTAGTATTTTTTTGGTTTAATGTGTCTTGTTACTCTTAAAAAACCCGTATTTGCTACATTATTTAGCGATACTGTACAAATAATAACGCCTGTAAGTACTTCTTACAGGCGTTATCTATTACCTTAAATCTGCAACCACCATTTACTGCGAATTAATTCTACTTCACATAGCTTCGATTAGCTCTAAAACCATACTATAGTATGCTTTAATCACTAATCTCACTCTGTTTTGTACAATTCATTCTCGTTTAAACGTTATTTGCAGATTTAAGGTATTACTTTATTTTCTGCTTGATTACTTCTAGCCAAGCCTTTCTATCATTCACTACGAATACACATCGCTCTGCATCTGTCCTTACCTCTATTCCATTACTTAATATCCACATCACCTTACAGGGCTTTATACTCTTAATATCCTCAAAAGGAATGCGAATAGTGCTCCTCTGAATATTAAACTTATGCGAGTGGAATACTAGAGTATCTTCTGTGATCCCTAATTTACCCCCTATCGCCTCTTTTCCTAAGAACATATTAGCCACCCCATACGCCTCAAGTTCCTCACCTTCAGCCAAGGGAATTTGCAGTTTTAGCTCCACTCTTTTAGTCAATGTCTTAATCGAATAATACATTAACCCAGAGAGCAATAAACTATAAATCAGACCTTTTAAAAGATAATTCTCCCAACTTTTAATCGCTCCATCAAAAAGCCAATCAAAACCAAGCATTATCAACACATATATTACAAAGAAAAACAATACAAGTTTAACCTTATCTCCATTGCTTATTCCTATCGTATCGTTACCTATTTTCATATCTTATTCTCTTTTTAGAATACTAAAGGTAGTAAATAAACTACTAAAATCTATAGTAAATATAAAGTATAAACAGCACTTGTACCCCTACTAAGGCATAAAATACCCAAAGTGCAGGAAGTAATGCCATCGGATTAAAACGAAGTGTCGTCAACTGCTGTACTAAACTTGAAGAACTGTTGCCTAGACGAGCTTTAGAGACTACATAATGAGTTGTCTTGCGCTGTAGTATACCAGCTACGTGATTGTGATCATTAAGCGAGATTACTTCGCGCTGTATCTCTTCCCTATTAGGTTTATCCCCAAATAACGAAGGTCTCTTTTCATAAAGATAATCCATTAGTTGACCTACATAGTCAGTGATAAACACACTTCCTTGTTTCTCCCATAATAGAGAGATCGCTTTCTGAATCACATACTTGTTCGCTACAAAAAAGTAAGCGATGATCATCACTATTTGCAATAAGAAAATAAGGATAACAGAGTAGTTAATATCACTAAAGAAAGCCGTAAAGTTATTCCAAAAGCCCTTCGCTTCACTTCCACTTCTCAGTTGATATATCTTACTCATCGAATAGAAGAATATCCACAGAGACAGGAACACCCCAACTGCCATCATCCCCACCCAACGGATCAAACAAGAGAACACAATCCCTACGGACTTAAGTCCTTGCTTACCTATCTTCGCTCCTTGATCTAGTATCTTCTTCATCTTTTGATTAATCCAGTTCAGGTTAAAATTACGAACTTCTACTCAATCCCCCAAAGATTAAGCTTAACAAGTAACCTTCGTTATCCCATAATAAGTATTATTTCAAAGAACATTTCTATATTCAAATACACACCAAAATTACAATTACTAAAAACCTTCTTACGACATCAGGTAACTTTTGTCCAAAAAAGACTAAAAAAAGCCAAAAAAGACCATTTTTTACCTAAAAACGCCCAATAAAAAAATCATATCAAACTTACTATCAACATAATACTAACACAAACATATCCATTCCTTCGGAACGCCTGCGGAAGAATCCAGTACTTGTTCGGAACAAGGGGGTGTTTTCCGAACAACTACCGAATTCTTCCAAAACGACTTCCGAACAAACCCACCCACACATAGCTTTTAGCCTAGTATACATAAGGCTTTGAAGAGTTTTACACATTAAACAAAGTTCTCCTTCTTTACGTAATTCACAAGACAGAATAGGCAATTTTAGGCAAAAAATGGTCAAAAGTGGCGTTTTATTCCCTAGTCTCTAAATAGCATTTCTGTAATCTTCATCTTTGTACAGGATAATAAAAGAAGTCTTAAGAAACAATCTTATATCTAATTATTGTATATTTTTGTATTACATATAAATACATTTATATACCTTATGAGTACTAAAGAAACGAAAAAAGCAGGCTCTTTTAGACTTAACAGAGGGCTTTATAATCACATAGAGGAGTTGGCAAAAAAGAATAATAGAAGTTTTAATAATCTAATAGAGACATTATTAATACAAGCCACTAATTATCACGAACCAAACCAAGAAACGATAGACGCTATGAATGAGAGCAATCTAGAGAATTTAAACAAAAAAGAGTTTTTAGATCTAGTAGATAAGTTGTAATGTATGTATCAGTTACAACTTACTTCTCAGTTCAAAAAAGATCTAAAAAAGGTTAAGAACAACAAGGAAATCCCCATTTAATAGCCAGACGGTACAGGTGTATTACAATACGCCCACATAAAACATCTAAAAGAGGATTGTGGCTACTGTGTGGATATACACGGCACGGATTGCTCCATCACGCCACCTGTCCCATTCACTAAAACTGTCCACAGGACACTTTTTAACGCTCTGTCCTGCGCCAGCGCAAAGATTGTGGATGTAGATTATGTGATAAAATATGTCTGTAAGATCTAATATTCCCTAATCCCGAAGGGCAAACAATTCCTAACTCCTAATTTATAATTCCTAATTTCCCGAAGGGCCTAGGTGTCTAGCCATTGCTTTATAGCTCTTGTGCGCTCTCTACTTAGATCGACTTCCACATTGTTATTTAGGATAATACTGACCTTGCTATTAAGGTTGTTTTGTATTGTTTTGATGCTTTCATAGCTGACTAGATATTGTCTAGAGGCTCTGAAGAATCGCTTGGGATCAAGTTCAGTCTCTAACTCTTCCATTGTGAAAGGTAGCACGTGTTCTGATTTGTCGAACATCACTGCTTTTGACAAGCGAAACTCTGTATAGATATAAGCGACATCTTGAGTTTGGATAACTTTATAACGATCATTATTACTCAAGAGAAAGCGCATTCTATAGTTCTCTTTTTTGCCGAGCATTACTTCACTCAGATTGTTTAAGATACTCTTGTCAAAAGCTTGTAGTTTATGCAGTTTCTTGTACTTGTCTATGCTTTGTTCTAAGGCAACTTTCTTGATGGGTTTAAGCAAGTAATCTATGCTATTAACTTGGAATACCTGTAAGGCATATTGATCATACGCAGTAGTAAATACGATAGGTATATCGACCTCTATCGCATCAAATATCTCAAAGCACACACCATCACTCAGCCTGATATCCATAAAGATAAGATCTATGTTATGGTCAGTCTCTAAGCGCTCTATACAGTCTTCTACTCCCTCTATGATAGCGACTATCTCTATAGTAGGGTCTATCTCACTTAACAGTCCTATTAGGTGCTGCGCATTATATTGTTCATCTTCTACTATTAATGCTCTTATCATAATCTTGTAATAAAGGGATTCTTACTCTAAATACTGATTCTGTCTGTTCTATCACCACTTCTCTATCTTCGACGAGTTGGTATCTTTTCCTTATATTAGTCAGTCCTAATTTAGAAGAATGAGGAAGGTTATTTAATAGTTGCAAATTATTTTCTATCACTAAATATTCTTCTTCCCCATAAATCTTAATATTGAGGGGACTTTTCTTAGTCGCTTTATTGTATTTTATGGCATTCTCTAGCAATAGTTGTAAGGTCATCGGCGGTATCTTCATTCCCAATAATTCGGGTTTGACACTTATATCAACTTGTATACTATCTCCAAAGCGTATCTTCATCAGGTAAAAATAGTCTATTAAGAACTGAATTTCTTTGGCTAAGCTGACTAGATCGTGTTCTAGGTTACTAAGTAAGTAGCGGTGTACATCAGATAATCGCTCTAAGAATTGGCTTGCTTTCTCACTGTCCTCTTTAATTAGACTTCCTAGCACACTATAGTTATTAAACATAAAGTGAGGGTCTAACTGAGCTTTTAGAGAAGCTACTTGACATTGTAACATAATCTCTTTCATCTGTGAGTTTTCATAGACCGAGTCTTTCCATAGCCTGATAAGTTTTCTTCCGTTGTGGATAACCATAATGATAATCATTAGACAAACGCCAATAAACAAAAACTGTCTTATCTCTACCCAATCATCTTTAGCTACATAATCTGCATCGATTAGATAATAGTCCGTTATAATCACTAATGATAGGAAGATAAGTACGCCTATAAGTATCTGTAACGTCCATAATCGCATTAGTTCTTTGATAGAATAGGTCTTCATCGGTAACTTATCCGATATAAATATTCCAAGTGTAGTCACTACCCAACTTATAACGATGAACCATATCACATCTGCAGTGAATGTATATCCACTCTCAAAGGATACGATCTGATACTGATCTGCCGTACTGACGATATACAAAGAAAAAATAAAGAATAGCGCCACAAATATGGTTAGCCAAGCTCTGTATTTCCAATTCTTATGCTCTTGTTTACTAACTTCACTCATCATTCAAAGGTAATAATGTACTCATTAGTAATTTAAACAAAAAACTTTAAGTGACAAAATACTATTCTCATTCTACAGTAAGCTAAACTGAAGTATAGTTAAACCAACTTCATCATATAGTAATACCCTGAGAAGCCTAGTCTATCACTTGACTTAGTATCAAGCTCTTCATACTTCACCTCTACGAAACCTACTTTCTCATAGAGTTCTTTTGCACGAGTATTTTCTTTGACCACATCTAGAGAGACAAAACTGAGGTTCTCCTCTATGGCTATTTTCTCTATTTCCTTAAGTAGGAGTTGCCCTACACCTTGTCCTCTAAATCGGTTATCTACAGCTAAGGCATCCACATAGAGCGTTGAGATATCTCGCTTAGTCGGAAAATGAGTGAAGAGCATAAACATCTTTTGTATTCCCCTCCAAAACCCATAGACTTCTATCATCGTACTCAGGGTGATATCAAGGGTAAACTTGCCATTATACTGATAAGCTGCTACACCGATAAGTTCGCCTTCACTAGATCGAGCTACCACTATATGCTTCGCATCTATCGACTTTAAGATCACCTCATATAACTGCTCTTCTGTGCCAAGTATCCCTAATAGTTTACTCTTAAAAGCCTGTACTAAAATCATCGCTGCAGTAGAACGATACCCTTTATTCAAATATCTATTAATTCTCATAACTCCTCTATTTGGTGCAAATGTAATTCAGTGTAGTTCATCGATATATAGATAGATACATCAACTGACATTTTTTGTACACGAAGTGTTTATAAGGTAAGTTATAGAGAATTTGCTTCTTAAATACACTACAATCATTGTTTAAAAAGCTTTAGTATAAAAATATGTTACTTGATGTAAAACCCAAAAAAAAGAGTGGGTGTTCAGTATACATTTGCCTCAGAAATAACCGCTAATACTATTTCAAGATGAAAAAGATCTTAATTATACTCCTGTGTATAATCAGCGTCCCTCTATGGGCACAGTCTCAGTTAAAAGGTATGCTTAAAGATAGTCAATCTGCCTCTATCGGCTGGGCGACTCTAGTACTACAAGCTACTAATAATACAAAAGAAGAATACTTCATCACGAGTGAAGAAGATGGTAGTTTTAGCTTTGATGCTATTAAATCAACAGGAAATTACAAGCTAACTAGTAGTTTCATAGGTTATAAAGATCTAATACTAAAGGTGGATATCTCAGAGGTCAATACTCCCCTAAATTTAGTAATGGTACCTGATGAGAATATCTTAGACGAGGTGATGATCACAAGCCACAGAAAGGCGTTAAAAGTAACTCCTGGTAAGGCTACTTTAAATATCGAGCAGAGTAGTCTAGCCAAGACACAGTCTGCTTATGATGTGCTCAAAACACTACCTGGGGTAACAATCAGTCAAAGTGGGGAACTTAAGATCAAAGGAAAGTCTGGAGTGACGGTCTTAATGGATGGACAACCTACGCAACTGTCTGCTGAACAACTTAAGACAATTCTGAAAGGTACTCCTGGTGCTACGCTAGAGTCTATCGAGATTATGAATGTACCTCCTGCTAATATAGATGCGTCTGGTACAGGTGGGGTGATTAACATTATCTCTAAAAAGAAGCTAGTACAAGGGTTCTATGGAACGGTGAACTCTACTGTGGGAGTGAGTAAAAAGGTAAGTACAGATCATTCGTTAAGTCTTGGGTATGGCAATGACCACTGGAACTATAACTTTCTCTACTCCTTTAGTTATGCACCTGATAGACTGCGAGAAAATTATGAGAAGAAAGAGCTTACTACATTAGATAAACAGTGGCTTAACCAATCTCAACGCACTTTCATTAACAGTAGATCACACCTAGTCAAACTAGGCATTGACAGAACATTTGACAACGGTAATGTACTTAGTCTAAACACGTCAATTGATTATAATGATACGCCAAGTACAGTGAACACAGCTATTGACTTTGGGGCAATAGGTACTGCTACTCAACAATCAACTCAGATGAATCAAAATAGAAGCAAACTGACCAATTTTAAAGCGGACTTAACCTATAAGGTAAAAGTAGCAGAAAAAGAGAATTGGACTACTTCAGTGGGAACTGTTTATGTCAAGGCAGATGTGAATGATTACATCTTTGGGAACAATGGGAATGCCTTGCGTCCAAATGCGCTGCTAACGAAACAACACAATACCTACCCTACTGATCGAAAAGAGTTTAACTTCAAATCAGATTATCAAAAACCACTTTGGGAACAAGAGAATACGAGTGGTAAAGTAGAGTTCGGTGTGAAGAGCAATTACACTGTTCTCCAAACAGATGAACGTCTGAGAACACTTATCAACAATGGCAATGCGGTAAATAATATAAGAAAGAGTGAGTTTGAGTATAAAACAGGGGTTCACGCTTTCTATGGTTCGTTAGATATGAACTTTGATAAATGGGCTATCACAGCAGGGTTAAGAGGAGAATATACACATATCTCTGGTGATACATTAAATCACAAGAAGTTAGTAAAACAAGATTACTTCTCGCTATTCCCTACTGTACAAGTAACTTATACAGCTAATGATAATTATGCTGTGATGGCATCTTACTCTAGACGAATAGAAAGACCTGAATTTGATAAGCTTAACCCTGCGGTGCGATACCTAAACAGTACGACGACCTCTATGGGTAACCCTAATCTACAGCCTGAATATTCTAATAATATAGAGGTTAATCAGCAGTTTCTAGGTTTTATTGATTTGGGTTTAGGATATAGTAGAATAATTGATCCGATGCTATACAGCTATTTTAATGAAGGGCTTAATAAGGCTTACTTCACGAGTATAAATGGCAAAAGTAGAAGTGAGTGGCAAGCTTCGCTATCAATGCCTATACCTACTATTAATTGGTGGGAGAACTACCACGGGATATATTATTACAATACTAGATATGATAACAACCTCGTGAATGAGAACAAAAATAGCATAGGTGTATTCACGTATAACAACTTCAAGCTTCCTCAGAATATCAGCATCGAGCTAACAGCTTGGTACCAAAACGGAGGGATAGATTCTAACTTTAAATACCGCTCTTTAGGAGAGGTAAACCTTGGGGTAAGTAAGAAATTCTTAAATGAGAAGTTCACTGCTACATTAGCAATAAGTGATTTGTTTAAGACAGGTGGAGTGCGCACTACAATTTTAGAGAATCCTAATCAGTTGACTAATTTCACTGTGAAAAATGATATGCGTGTATTCAAATTTGGGATTACTTATAACTTCGGAGGGAAGAATAAAAAAGAGCAACAAGAAGATACAACGATCAACAAGGGGCATACTCCTGTTAAAATCATGAAATAACCATCAATAACTATGTTTCAATAGGTCGATGAGGTATGTTTATTCTTTTCAGCTTCTTCAAATAATAACACATAAACATATAGTAGTTGACCGTAAAGAGGGTGTCTGTATAGATACCCTCTTTTATTTTTTGTTATGTATTATGGTTACTGTGTGGAAATACACGGCACGGATTGCTCCATCACGCCGCCTGTCCCATTCACTAAAACTGCCCACAGGACACTTTTTTAACGCTCTGTCCTGCGCCAGCGTAAGGATTGGGGATATGGATTATGGCTACTGGATAGGTCGTATCCCCTAATGCCTGAAAGGCAACCATTCCTAATTCCTAATTTATAATTCGTAATTCCCCGAAGGGAGCGCATATTCTTCTACGATAGGAATGTCCGCTTCTGCCCAATCATACTTTATTAACTCTTTAGGGTTTACCCATAAAACTTGTGCGTGTTCTGTCTTCTCGAACGCTTGTGTATTCGCATGACAAACAAAGGGAATTAACTCTAAGGAGAAAGTATCGTAATGATGTGTTACTGGTGTAAGCTGGGCTAATACTGTAATATCAAGATTTAGTTCTTCCTTAATCTCTCTGATAATACAGTCGTGGTCGCTCTCTCCTACTTCAACTTTTCCGCCTGGGAACTCCCATTTAAGCGGTAATAGCATTTTTTCGCTTCTTTGAGCGATTAAAACTTCCTCATTACACTCTATTATGGCACATATAACTCTTAACATCACTATTATTTTTTAACATTTAATAAATTACACAACAATATCTATAGTATGCACAATTACCTACTCCATCAGCCAACAAACACCCATATACCTCTAATAACAAACAACTTATACCTAAAAAGTATAAATAAAAATATACTTAAAGGCTCTATTCTACGCCTATCTATGTTATACAAAAGGTATACTTTATGTTAATATGGGTACTTAACAATTGCGAGATTTAGGAGATACCTATACATTTGCTAAGCTTTTAACCACTAAATATTCTTTGATTCCTTTGCGCAGGATATGGGAATAAAGGTATAAAGCCTATCCAAATTTGAAACAATAATTGCCCCACAATTAAAAATAAATTAAATTGCTATGAAGAAAAAAGCCTCAAAAGAGAAATCTGATGAGGCTTTTTTCGTTTATATCATTTTACCAAGGCATCTTATCTGTTGCCACAGGTGTTGACAAATCAAAAGATACACTGAAGAAGCTAGTCTTATCAACTCTCTTTAGGTTATAAGTATAAATATTATCATTGATAGTTACCCACCATACATTACCTGCTATAGAGCTCATCATATCAACAGTCTGCTGATCAGAAGGGAAGAATTGCATATCTGCAAATCCTGTATTAGTAGCAGTACCACCATACATCGTGATGTCATCTGGTGTACCATCTTTATGTCTGTGATCGTGCTTCAACTTTACTTTTCCCTCCACTAGCGTATAGATCCACGTACGTGAGAGATCCTCTCCTACAAAGAAAGAGATCTTTACTTCGTCTGCTTTACACGAGATAACTCTCATTATTAACTCTTTGTCTTTAAAGTCTGCAGGTACATTAGGAGATACTACTTGTCCTTTATAGGCTTTACCACAATGTGCACTTAATGAAGTTAAGAACTTCTCAGGGTTAGTAGGTGCTTTTTGGGCAAAAGAGGTCAGTGTAAATAGTAGAACAGTTGCCAAGACGATGATATTCTTCATAAATAGGGTTAGATTGGTTTTAAAAGTCTAAACATAGGCATTATCTGTCTTAATCACAAAAGTAAAGAGGATAGAAATCAAAGAAAGAGGATTTTTAAAACAGTATACTTTATTTTATCACTTCGTAAGCTTACGAGAGGTAGTTATAGTTTATATCACTTGTTAATTTTTTCGCTACGCGGTTGCGTTCTTTACTTTTTTTTCTTGATAAAGTCTGCGAAAGCAGAGTATGTGGGGAAAGTAACAAAAAAATCAAGGCTGTAACTCCTAAGCGGTCAATTACAACACAAATTCCTGAAACAAAATTAACTTGCTACGCTCAAACACATTATGTGACACGCAAAGTGTTGCGTCTCTACTGATTAACCACTGTTAACCATAAAAAAACAAGGCTATCTAGTATAACTAAATAGCCTTGTTTCTCTGTTATAGAATATTACGGTAATAATATAATTAAGCGATTATGTATTCCTGGAAAATCTTCTTTGCTTTCTTTGCTCCGACTTCTTTTTTATACTTGTCGTGGCTAGAGAGATATACCACAGGAGCGCTTTTACACATTCCTTGGCATTTCATCTTACACACAGAGTAATCGTCAGAAAGTCCGCTCTCTTCTAATAGGGCTTTAAAGCAACTCTTAGTCTCTTCGTTATATCTACAGCATTTTTTTCCATCGCAAACGAAGATAGTTCTCTCACCTTTCTTAACTTTACTCATAGTTTTAGAATTTGATACAAATATATCTATTTTTATCTATTCTAAATTAATTAAACGAATTTTATCACAGTTTTATGAAATTAAGGTATTGGTTACTCTTGTTTGTTTTTTCTATCGTTGCGTTCAATATAATTACCTCTTATCCACAGTGGATAGAGACCTACTACACGACAGGGTTTTACTACTATCTCTGTAAAATATTTAATACGGTTACTTCCCTACTGCCCTTTTCTTTAGGTGATGTACTATATCTGATAGTCGGGATATTTCTTATCTATAAACTATACAAGGGAATTAAAGAAAATAAAGGCTGGAAGAAGATTAGTATGGCTTGTAGTAGCCTTGCTTTAAAGTTTATTACTGTGTTTTATATTCTGTTTAACTTGGGTTGGGGATTAAATAACTACCGTCCAAGCCTAGAGAGCCAATTAGAGATAAAAAGAGGCTATGATGAGGATCAACTTATCACACTAACGAGTAAGTTGATTAAAAAGGCTAATTTGCTCCAATTAGCTATTACTAAAGATACGCTAACAGGTGTATACCTAAAACAGGATATCAAAACGATCTTAAAGGACAGCAAAAAGGGCGTGGAGCAAATAAGCTTCTTGCACAATATAGATAACACTAAAACACTGGCGATTAAGGAGTCTTTATTTAGTTTACCCCTTACGTATATGGGTTTTTCGGGATATATAAATCCGTTCACACTAGAGGCTCAGGTCAATAATAAAGTGCCTACGCTTACTCTAATCGTAACGGCATCACACGAACTGTCACATCAATTGGGCTTTGCTAAAGAGAGTGATGCTAACTTTATAGGCTTTATGGCGTCTTATAATCAAGAGGACTTAGCCTATCAATACTCTGCTATTATTTACGCGCTTAGATACTGTATTTCCAATATCAACGATATAGAATCTTCTGAAGTACAAGATCTACTAAAAACGATACAACCTGGTGTAAAGGAGAATATAAATGAAAATATCGTCTTCTGGAGTGAATATAAGAATTTCACAGATACTTTCTTTAAGGTGTTTTACAATAGCTTCCTAAAGCTTAATAATCAAAAAGAAGGCTTACAGTCTTATAACAAGTTCGTAGATCTTTTGATTAATTACGATTTAAAGAATCCTATTTGATAGACTTAAGACACAAAAAAGCCTACAATCTCATGACGAGTTTGTAGGCTTTTTTTATAATTTAACCCAAAATCCGTGATAGACATACAAACGAAAAGTAATTATACAAGATAGGTCTGAATTAGCGATACAAGCATACTATAGTATGGTTTTAGAGCTAATGAAAGAGCTATGAAGTAGAATTGCTTTGTAGTATTTGGCTAATGCGGATTTTGGGTTTAAAGTAAAAACTATTCGCGTTGATTCTCTTTATTCTTAAATGGGCGAATGATAAGACGTGCCTGTCTATCAAACATCATATAGTTATATAACCAGTTCCAAAACACAACTAATTTATTTCTAAATCCAATTAGAGACATTAAGTGTACAAACATCCACACGAACCAAGCGAAGAACCCACTAAACTGAAACTTCGGCAAGTCCACTACTGCTTTATTACGTCCGATAGTTGCCATAGATCCTTTATCCGCATAGGTAAATGACTTTAGAGGTTGTCCCTCTCTAAGTTTGATCAAGTTGTTCGCTAATAATTCCCCTTGTTGAATAGCTGGCTGAGCCATCATAGGATGTCCTATTGGTGTTTTTTCAGTCATCATAGTAGCTACATCACCGATAGCAAATATATCTGTGAAGCCCTCTACTTGATTAAACTCATTTACTTTTATTCTATTACCACGTTGGATAACTGTAGCGTCAAATCCATCTACAGCAGCTCCCATCACCCCCGCAGTCCATATCATCGTCTCTGCAGCGAACTGTCTGCCTGACTTGGTATGTACTACTTTATCTTGGTAATCTGTAACTATCTCTCCTAGATATACCTTCACCCCAAGTTTCTCAAGGAATTCCTGTGCTTTTTTAGAAGACTTCTCACTCATCGCATCCAAGACCTTATTCGCTCCTTGTACCACGTGAATCTGCATCTTATTAAAATCTAAGTCTGGATAATCCTTTGGCAATACATGATTCTTCATCTCCGCTAACGCCCCAGCAAGTTCTACCCCTGTCGGTCCTGCACCTACGATAACGAAATTCATTAATGCCTTTTGTTCCTCATCATCAGTAGTCAAAAGAGCAGCTTCGAAGTTCTCTAATACTAAGCTACGGATATCTAGAGACTCCGGAATAGTCTTCATCGCCATACTGTTCTTCGTAATATTCTCATTACCAAAAAAGTTAGTCTTAGATCCTGTAGCGATCACCACATAATCATAAAAAATCGTACCGATATCTGCTATTACTTTCTTATTCTCTGTATCAATACGTTGTACATTAGCGACTCTAAAGAAGATTTGATCATAGTTTTGTACTACCTTACGGATAGGGTAAGCAATAGATCCAGACTCTAATCCCCCTGTTGCTACTTGATATAGCAATGGTTGAAAAGTATGGTAGTTATGCTTATCTAAAAGTACAACTTGAAAGTTTTTATTCTTTAGTTTCTTAGCAAGCGCTAATCCCCCAAAACCACCGCCGATAATAACAACACGTGGTCGATCTGAAGTAGGAATATTCATCATAATCACTCGATTTTTACCTTGCAAATTTACAATAATTAATTTGCATTAAACCTCTTTTGAGTTTCCTAAAAAAACCTACAAAACCCCCACTCTATTACCACATACGAGGTTATCAGTGCTTTTTTTTATCGATTTGACAATACTCGCAAACCTAATTATAGAAGTTGTACTTCTAGTGCCAAAAAACTAACAATATAATTATTTTAATAAATACTGTGGTTATCTCGACTTTTAAAGAACACAACAGCTTTCAGTCAGCTCCTTTCTTATATATTCAATTTACTTTCGTAATTTTGCCTAACTTCTATCTCATTAGAAATCAATGTTTCTATCCTTTCTAAGGATTACATATCTTATCACTTCCCTCAAAAAAAAATTCCCCCTTTTTATTTACCCATTTCCGTCTATGAAGTTGCTATATGGTTTTATATGAAAGTATTTTGATTGCATCCAGAGTCCATAGTGACTCCATTGAAAAGACTGTCTTAATGGACCCATTATGGACTCACAATGGACTCATTATAGACTCACCCAAACCAAGAGGCCATAAAAATGCCTTTTTTACCCTGTTAAGATAATTTCTGATTATTTTTAGATATTAGCCTAGAAGATTGGCCTAAAAAAACTATTAAACATTCAAAATGAATGCCTTGCAAAGATACATATTAAAATCTAAATATTTTATACATCTTTGTTTCTTGCTACAAAATAAATCTATAAGACCAAGATGACTTTCAATTATACATTGGCATTGATCCCTATAACCAGACCAAAAAAAGGACAGATTATAGTGATAACCTGTCCTTTTATAGTGTATTTCAGAAAGTAATTATTTAAAATTACTTCGAATATTCCTGATCAATTGTTCTAGGCCATTTAACTTCAACTCATAGATTAAACCTAGCTGCTCTCCTAGTTTTCCCTTAGGAAATCCCTTATTATGGTACCAAACGACATAATACTCTGGCAAATCTATTAGATACCACCCCTCATATTTGCCATACGGCATTTTAGTATGCGCTAGCTCTACTAGATACTTTTCATTGTTGATCATACTTAATTAATCACCTTTACATTTAAATCACTGTCATACTGTAATAGATAAACACCTGAGTTACGCACTGTACCCTCAGGATTTCTACCATAGACAAACCTGTTCTCTATCTCTTGTGATTTCTTCGCTGATGTCTGAAGGAATTCCTCTTTTTGGAACATTCTCAAGATTACATCTAGCGTCACATCAAAACCTCTTGTGGCAAAGCGGTTAGGATATACATTATATTTATTTTTATACTCTGTTGCGAATAATGATTCTGACTTAGACTCACCTGCATCTCTTGTTACAGAAGGGAAAGTATATTTTAAGTCAACTAGAGTCTGTATTTTGATTTCGTTGTAGTCAAATACATCAGATTTGTCAAAAGAGGCAATCTGTATATCATAATCCTTCACTCTATTCTTTAATCTATCAGTAAACAATAAAGCAGAAGCGATACTATTCGAATCTAAGATAAATACATTCTTTTTGTCTTTAACTAATGTTTTGTCAAGCTCGCTAATTTGAGATGTACTGACTACTTTAACATCAGAGAAGTGCTTTTGCATAAACTGCTTTGTTGACTGTTTTTTATCATCAACAACTACAGTAATCTTCGCACCTGAGTTTTTAAAGTAATCTATCAATTGCTTTTTAAGTACATCACTATAAGGCATAGTCTGCACTAAGCGATTAGAAGGCGTTGCTTTCTCATTAGACAATGGAGATACTAGAATCACCTTATCATTAGGCAAGTTCTTCACCGCTTCATCCACGTTACTTTGATAGAAAGGTCCTATAATAACATCTGTATCGTTAAAGTCTTTATTCTTAAACACATCCTTCACACCACTGCTAGATTTCGTCTCATTAGAATCATATACATTCACAGTCAATGGCAAGTTTAGACTCTCAGCATACTCTACTGCTAACTTAGCACCAGAATAAAAGTCTAAAGTCATATTTAAAAAGGCATCAGAGCCAAGTTTGGCATCTACATCTCCTCCTATTTTATCAATATTAAAAGGCAATAATAAAGCTAATTCTTTGCGTTCAGATCGAGTAACAGAATCACTCAAATCTACAAAACCTCCTGTTGCAGTTGGTAGTGTGATATTCGTCTTCGTAGGTTCTTCTACAACCTCCTTACCTGTACTAGGTACTAGAATTTCCATTCCTGTCTTTAGTCCATCTTGAAGATCAGGATTAAGTTTGATTAACTCTTTTACAGGAATATCATATTTACGACTAATACCGTATAAGGTCTGTTGAGGCTCTATCGTTACCTTGATAAACTTAGTATCGTTTGTTTTTGGCGCATCAGGAGTTACCTCTACTACTTTTGCTTTTGATTGGAATCCATAAGCAGGTACTTTGATAGACTGCCCGCTTTTTAACCCATCCTTAAGCTCAGGGTTAAGTTCTAATAAACGCTGTACAGAAGTATTATACACCACCGCTAAGCTATATAAAGTAGCCTGTGGCTCTACATCTATCGTACGGTAATAGATATTATTAATATCCTTAATCGTATCTGCAGACGAAGCCGCTAAGGTAGTCGGTATCTTCTTAGGTGTACCCTGATCATAACTAGTCACATCTACAGAACCACCCTTTTTATAATTTGACGATACGATAATCTCGCTATTCGCTAATAATCCCGTAGTCTTTAACGTAGGATTCCACGCGTGTAGATTATCTACTGATACCCCATACTTTTTGCTAATGCTGTATAGTGTTTCCTTAGATTGTACGGTGTGTACACCTTTGTTTGTAGAAGTATTATTTGTTTTTGCGCTTTCTTTCTCCTTTAATAGAGGGTTAGCGCTCTTATTCTTTTCTTTTGCTATAAAGTCTTTCGTAGGAATTAATAGAAAACTATTCTCGTTAATTCCATTCTTCGCGTCAGGATTATACTTCAAGATTTCTCCCACAGGAATATCATAATCCCTAGAGACTTTACTAACAGTATCCCCCTTATTAACTCGATATTGAATAAATGACCCAGCTTGGGCAAAAACAGAGGATGTAAAAACAAATGCCGTTAAGGCTATAAATAACTTCTTTTTCATTAGCGTCGAATTATAAAAGCGAAAAGTCGCTATAACAAAGTTACAGCGACTTATTCAATTATTTAAATTATTCCCACTCAATTGTTGCAGGCGGTTTAGAACTAATATCGTAAACCACTCTGTTTACACCTTTTACGCGGTTAATTATTTTATTTGAGATTTCCATTAAGAACTCATAAGGCAAGTGTACCCAGTCAGCTGTCATACCATCTGTAGAAGCTACAGCTCTAAGAGCTACTACCTTCTCATATGTACGCTCATCTCCCATAACACCTACACTATTAACAGGTAAAAGGATTGCTCCTGCCTGCCATACTGAGTTATAAAGACCATGCTCTTTTAATCCTTCTATAAAGATAGCATCTACTTCTTGTAATAGACGTACTTTCTCTTGTGTGATATCACCTAAGATTCTAATTGCTAATCCAGGTCCTGGGAAAGGGTGTCTTCCTAATAACTCAGGATCGATACCTAAAGAAGCTCCTACTCTACGTACTTCATCTTTAAATAGCATACGTAAAGGCTCTACTATTTTTAACTTCATAAAGTCAGGTAATCCCCCTACGTTATGGTGAGATTTAATAGTAGCAGATGGTCCTTTCACAGAGATAGATTCGATAACGTCAGGATAGATAGTACCTTGACCTAAGAATGTAGCATCCTCTATTAATTTAGACTCATCGTCAAATACATCGATAAATGATTTACCGATAGCTTTACGTTTTAACTCTGGATCTTCTAGACCAGCTAAAGCATCCATAAAACGGTCTGTAGCATCTACACCTTTTACGTTTAATCCCATTCCATTGTATTGATCTAATACATTTTGGAACTCGTTTTTACGCAATAGTCCATTATTAACGAAAATACAGTATAGGTTCTCTCCGATAGCTTTGTGTAATAATACAGCAGCTACTGTTGAATCTACACCTCCAGATAAAGCTAATACTACTTTTTCTGTTCCGATTTTATTTCTTAAATCTGCGATTGTGTCTTCTACGAAAGCGCTTGGAGTAAAGTCTTGGTTAACTCCTGCGATGTCTACTAAGAAGTTTTTCAACAGCTGTGCTCCGTCTGTAGAGTGATAAACTTCTGGGTGAAACTGGATAGCATAAGTTTGTTCTCCCTCTACTTTATAAGCAGCGTTCTTCACATCCTTAGTACTTGCTAAAAGTACACCGTTAGTAGGTAATTGTTTGATTGTATCACTGTGACTCATCCACACTTGACTGTTGTGAGGAATCCCCTTAAAGAAAGCATCGTCAGCGACGAAGTCTAAATTAGCTCTACCGTACTCACGAGTATCTGATGGTGCTACTTCTCCACCGAAGAAATGAGCCAAATACTGTGCACCGTAGCACACTGCTAATAAAGGCATTTTTCCTTTAATGTTCGATAAATCTGGGTGTAACGCTTCTTCTGAGCGAACTGAATAAGGACTACCTGATAAGATAACAGCTTTATATTCTGTTAAATCTTTAGGCATATCATTGTAAGGTAAGATTTCGCAGAATATGTTTAACTCGCGAACTCTCCTCGCAATCAACTGAGTGTATTGCGATCCAAAATCTAAAATAAGTACATTGTGTTGCATGCGCAAAAGTAATTATTTATATACTAATCTCAAAGCAAGATATTCAAATTTGTTTATAGAAATTACAATTAAACTAACAATCACACTACATCTCACTCATTACCATAGCAGAATACAAATAACAAATCAATAACCTTAACACAATAAAACTAACTTTTTCGCGATACTCCATCCTAGTTTTTTTATATTTGCGACCGAGAGTACTCAAATACTCAATATTTTTTATAGTAATTTAAATAAAACAGACTTATATGGATTTTGGAATTTATGAAACTTTGATGCTTGCTTGCTTTGTACTACTACTAGGACACTTCGTAGTTCAAAAAGTAAACTTTTTTCAAAAATTCAATATCCCCGAACCCGTTGTAGGTGGTTTTATCGTTGCTATGGTGTCATGGGCAGCTTATTCTATCTCAGGTAAGGTATTCACCATTAATGAAGATATCCAACAGGGAATGATGTTTATATTCTTCTCTTCTATTGGGCTAAATGCAGATTTTAGAACACTACTTAAAGGAGGAAAAGGCTTAATCATATTCTTAATGGTAGCCGCTGTCTTTATTATTTGTCAAAACTCTTTAGGAGTAGCCTTAGCTTATTTATTAGAGTTAGATCCACGATTTGGATTAATCGCAGGTTCTATTACCCTTACTGGTGGTCACGGTACTGCAGGAGGTTGGGCTGATACATTTATGGCAAGTGCTAACCCTCTAATAGGAGCTAGAGATATCGGTATGGCTTGTGCTACTTTTGGACTTATCTTAGGAGGGACTATTGGTGGACCATTAGCATATAAACTACTTCGCAAGAACAATTACAAAGAATTATCTCCTGAGCAAATAGAAGAGAATGATGAGACACATGAAATCTCTGCTCCATCAGTAGTAACAGACAAAAAGGTAAACTATAAGAGTGTGATGATGACTATCACATTTCTTTCTATCTGTCTAGTTGTAGGACAATATCTAGCTGACTGGAATGCTCAGTACGTATTTAAACTACCTACTTTCGTATGGTGTTTATTTATAGGAGTAGTAATCAGAAACGTACTTCCACATCTATTTAAGGTAAAGATGCATGATGAATCTATAGAAATATTAGGTAATGCTGGTCTATCCATCTTCTTAGCATGTGCTTTAATGTCTTTAAAAATGTGGACAATTACAGAGCTTGCTTTACCTGTCTTACTTATCTTAGTGGTGCAAGTAGTGATGATGTTATTCTTTGCGTACTTTATAACGTATAGAGCGATGGGGAAAGATTATGATGCTATCGTACTAAGTGCTGGACACTGTGGATTCGGACTAGGAGCTACTGCAACTGCTGTAGCGAATATACAGGCTGTAACAAGTCGTTTCGGGCCATCTCCTAAAGCATTCCTTATCATTCCGATGGTAGGTGCATTCTTTATTGATATCCTAAACGCATTAATCTTAAATGTCTTTATTACATTTATATAGAGAAAAATTAAATACAAAAAAGAAAGGCTACTTAAATCAAGTTTAAGTAGCCTTTCTCTTTTTTGTTTAGACGCAAAGCAATCATCTCTACAGATTAAACATTAGACGCAATGTATTGACGTCTCTACAGATTAAATATTAGACGCAAAGTGTTGCGTCTCTACTGTATTTTATAATTAACCTCTCTAACTTCCCATCAATATCATCTTCTACTACCCCACCGTGATAGCAAATAATACGACTAGGTTTAAGTGCCTTGATCTTCTCTACAGATGCTAATGCAGCCTCCATATCTAAAGTAAACTGAGGATTAGCGATATCAAACTCACCATTCTCTACCACGATTGCATCAGCTGCTATAAGTGTCTTACTCTCCGTATCAAAGAAAGAAATATGCCCTTTAGTATGCCCTGGTGTAGCTATAACGTGTAATGTATCTTTAAATAGCTGTCCATCCTCTAAAGTACGATCTACCTCAAAGTGCTTAACAGCTTCTAAATCTGCTATAAAGCCCTCTACCCAAGCTTTCATCTCTGCTGGTACGTGTGCTAAGCTCTCTCTCACCTGTACTAATCGTTCGGAATCTATCTTACCTGATACAGAATCAGCCTCTAGAGCACTAGTAATCACCTCTAGAGCTACGTACTCCTCTTTAAAACAATGTAATCCTTCTAAGTGGTCTATATCATCATGTGATATAATAATCCCCTTTAGATCTGCTATCATTAGCCCTAAACTAACTAGCTCTTGCTTAAACTCCTTAAAGTTATAAGTAAACCCACAATCTATCAAATAGGAAGTTCCATCTGCAAACCCTACTACTACAGGGTTAAAGACAGCTGGTTGTCCCTCTGCTGATTTGGCGTTAATCGTTAATATATCTATGTTCATTTTTTTTGTTTTTTTGTTTTTTTGTGATGGTGTGATGTCGTGAAGGCGTGATGTCGTGATGTTGTTTTTTAAAAGCTTAATTAACTATTAAAAGAATAATACGCTCTGCAAAAAAACGAAAAAACGAAATCACAAAAAAACAAAACAACAGAATCACAACCAAAAAAGCCTAACTAGATAACTAATTAGGCTTTTTAATATTTTAATTAGCGAACTAATTTTTTATATCTCAAACGAGTAGGAGCTACATCACCTAAACGTTTCTTACGATTCTCTTCATAGTCTGAGAATGATCCTTCAAAGAAATAAACTTGAGAATCTCCCTCAAAAGCCAATATATGTGTACATATACGGTCAAGGAACCAACGGTCATGGGAAATAACTACCGCACATCCAGCGAAGTTCTCTAGACCTTCTTCTAATGCACGAAGTGTATTAACATCCAAGTCATTCGTAGGCTCATCCAGAAGTAATACGTTACCCTCTTCTCTTAATGTCATTGCCAAGTGTAAACGGTTACGCTCACCTCCTGATAATGTATTCACCTTTTTATTTTGATCAGAACCACCGAAGTTAAATCTACTCAAATAAGCACGAGAATTCACCTGACGACCTCCCATCATGATCAACTCTTGACCATCACAGAAGTTCTCCCAGATTGATTTCTCAGGGTCTATATTAGAGTGCGCTTGATCCACATAAGCGATTTTTACAGTATCTCCGATAGAGAACGTACCAGCATCAGGCTGTTGTTCACCCATAATCATACGGAAGATAGTAGACTTACCAGCTCCGTTAGGTCCGATAATCCCTACGATACCTGCCTGAGGTAATGTAAAGTTCAAATCATCATATAACAACTTGTCTCCAAAAGCTTTTGCTACACCCTTAGCCTCGATAACGTTAGTACCTAGACGAGGTCCATTAGGGATGTAGATCTCTAATTTCTCTTCAAGCTCTTTTTGATCTTCGTTTAATAATTTATCGTAGTTCTGTAACCTTGCTTTTTGTTTCGTTTGACGACCTTTAGCCCCCTGACGTACCCAGTCAAGCTCACGCTCTAAGTTCTTACGACGCTTAGATGCTACTTTTTCCTCTTGTGCTAATCTAGTAGACTTTTGATCTAACCAAGAAGAATAGTTCCCTTTCCAAGGAATACCTTCACCTCTATCTAGCTCAAGAATCCAACCTGCTACGTTATCTAAGAAATAACGGTCGTGCGTTACAGCGATTACTGTACCAGCATATTGTTGTAAGTGTTGTTCTAACCAGTGTACAGACTCAGCATCTAAGTGGTTAGTAGGCTCATCTAATAATAGTACATCTGGATTCTGAAGTAATAAACGACATAAAGCTACTCTACGACGTTCCCCTCCTGATAATATACTAATAGGTGTATCAGGTTCTGGAGTACGTAAAGCATCCATTGCGATAGCTAACTTAGTATCAAGTTCCCATCCACCTACAGCATCTATTTTATCTTGTAGTTCAGCCTGTCTGTCCATTAGTTTCTGCATCTTATCTGCATCTTCATAAACCTCTGGCAAACCGAACATATCATTAATCTGATTAAACTCATCTAAGACAGCTACAACATCTGCTGCACCCTCTTTAACGATTTCGATTACAGTCTTCGTTTCGTCTAACTGAGGTTCTTGTTCTAAGTAACCCACAGTATATCCAGGTGCGAATACCACATCCCCTTGATAGTTCTTATCCGCTCCAGCGATAATCTTTAATAAAGAAGATTTACCTGAACCATTAAGACCTAAAATACCAATTTTAGCTCCGTAAAAGAAACTTAAATAAATATCTTTTAATACCGTTTTGTTTGTCGATGAGTAAGTTTTACTCACTTTTGACATCGAAAAAATTACCTTTTTATCGTCTGACATAAAGTAAAATATATTGAATTTATTGATTACTAAGCTATAAGCATTCTATAGCGAATTAGCCAAAAATAAGATTAATAAAGGAGATAAAGAAACTTTTTTACTATTGTTGTTTTGGGATTTTGTCTTTTTGTGTTTTTATCAATTTGAAAAGAACATTTCCTATTTTATATTACTTAGAGTACTTGCTAATCCCTCTTAACCTACCCTAAAATTCTCATTTTGCAAACATTTAACATAATTAAACAAAATAAAACTATCTAAATATTTGTTTTACAGTATTTTATAACCTATATTAGAGACATAATTTTAAAACTCACACAAATGACAGAAAATCTACTTTTTACAACAAGTGATAATTGTGAAAACAACCATGAAGATCACTACTACGACCCATCAATAGACGCGTATATTTGCGCTCATTGCAATGCAGTTTCACCAGCAAACTCATTTTATGGATTAGAAGACAAAACGGATGATGAATACGCACATCATATTGGAATCTAAAGTAGTATCTAGAATCTTGTAATTAAATCCACTGTGAGAAGATTTAGTTACAAGATTTTTTTTTGTGATGTTTTTTTGTGATGGCGTGATACAAGCTCCGCAAAGTCTCCCGACTTTGAGGTATTATTTTCTTGTGCTTTTTTAACACCAGTTCTGTGATGCCGTGATGTCTCATCATTTCACAAGAGCATTCGTCTTCTAAACGCTATATAAAAACCGCTAACTGTAAACCATTAACAAACCCTCTTTCCTAATATCATCAGACTCTTCTCCTGCCCATCTAACACAGCGATATTAGGCAACATCCCCCATTGTTCAAAACCAAAATACTCAAACAACTTTATACTAGGGATATTATGAGCAAAGATAAACCCTAATAAATTCGTAATTCCATACTTAGGCGCCTGTTCTATGCAGTGTGCTATTACTAGCTTGCCTAATCCCCTTCCACGTTGATTTGCATCCAGATAGATACTAATTTCCACTGTGCCGTCATAAGCAGGCCTACCATAGAACGATTGAAAACTAACCCAACCGACTATTTCATCTCCCTCATCCTCTATTACCCAAAGCGGCCTTCTAGATGGTGTGTGATCCTCAAACCATTTCATTCTACTCTGCACAGTCACAGGTTCAGTATCTGCCGTCACCATTCTAGACGGTATTGTTGAATTATACACTTCTACTATTCGCTCAATATCTATAATCTCAGCATCCCTATAATGTAATTTTATCATGTGTTGTTTTTTTGTGATGTCGTGATGTCCCCTCGCGCGCTAGCTGGCTCCATCACTAAAAATGTCTACTAGACATTTTCTAGCCGTTTGGCCCTGTGATGTTGGTTTTCTGTTTAAAGTCAATTGCCTTTTTAAAGATAAATATTCTTTCACAAGCTCCGCAAAGTCTCCCGACTTTGAGGTATTGTTTTCTTCTGTTTTTTTTGTGATGTTGTAATGTCGTGATGGCATGATATTAGAGTGTCTCATCATTTCTCAAGAGTATTAGCCTTCTAAACGCTATATAAAAACCGTTAACTGTAAACCATTAACCATTAACCATTCTTCTTTCTCTTCCAGATATCATATAACCTATAATCTCTTGTCACTACCTTTTTACTCCAATCTACGATATGTTTCCCCTCTTCTAGTACCCTCATCATTTTAACCACTAGATAGTCATACACCATAGTAAATAAGATAACTCCTACGCCAATATATAAGGTACGCAAATGTAGATATTCAAAAGAGAATGCTGCTGTAATTCCCCCTATCCCAAAAGATAAGACTATCGCAAGCTTAAGACCTATATGAGAAAATAATACGCGACGTACATTTGCATTTCTGAAGTAGAAAAATAACCTCGCTGTTTCAATACCTAAATCAGTCACAATATCTGTGATATGCGTTGTTCTGACTACCGCCTTAGAGATGAAAGTAACTAGTGAATTCTGAAGTCCCATTGCGAATAAAAGTATATACGCTATTTTCATTGGATATTGAGATAAGATGTCTCCCTCCACATAGGCTACGCCACCTAGTAATACTGCTTCTAAGATTAGAGGAACTGTAAAATACACCTTGTTCCAAATCATCTTTTGCAACTGTAGAATAACGTGGGAAGTAAAAGATCCCAAAAAGAAAGCGACTAATAGCAACACTGACTTCAGAATAGCCGTTTTATTAAATGTCAATACCTCTTGTGCGAAGTTGGACAAATACCCTGTTACATTCGTTGTCATCAACTTTAACGCTAAAAAACCACTAACATTAACAACACCCCCGACAAAAGACAGCAATACCGCTAAACGCAAATTCTGCATAAAACTTCTCTCCTTACCGCGATGTGACAACATAATTACTCTCTTTTAATTATAACCTTAAATCTGCAACTACCATTTACTGCAAATTAATTCTACTTGACATAACTTCAATTAGTTCTAAAACCATACTAATGTATGCTTTAATCACTAATTTTGCTATGTTTTGTATAATTCATTCTCGTTTAAATGTTTTCTGCGGATTTAAGGTATAACAAATTTACTGATTAATAAGAACCTATCCCTTGTTGTTCACTTATTAATTATAATAGATAATAATAAAACCCTCTTTAGTGCAATTTTAGAGTTAATTGAAACTCCATAAAATAATATTTATTCGCAATAAATGGTAGTTTAGGATTTAAGGGAAAAGACTTTATTTGTTAAAATAACAACTACAAAACAACTGTCTATCCCATTAACCACAGCACCTAGCCTATTAAAACATTGGTTAAATAAGATATTATATCACAAAAAACAAACGAATAAATATTCTCAAAAATAAATATTATACTAATTTTAATAAAAATATAATAACTTTGAGAAAAAAAATTATGAGAACTTATATTACCACATCCCTTGTAGTACTAGCTGCTATCGGAGCTCATGCTCAAGATTTCAATGTTAAGAAAGGTGTTATTACTATCGACAAAGCAGAAGTAGCGAAGATTGAAAGAAAAGGCACCACTTATAAACTGACTAGCCTAGATGACAAAAACTTCTTTTGGGCAGAGGTTAAGAGTAGTGCTAATAACAACTTTTGGCTACAACTTAAAGGTGAGAATGGAAACATACAAGATATGGAGATGAAAAATGTACCATTCACTTTAAGTAAAGAGAAACAGGTCATTATGGCGGTATACTTTAGTGCAGATGGCCTAATCACAGGAAGTGGTATTAACAACGACAGAGCTACTGAACTATTCCAATCGTCAAATAAAGAGCTTTCTGAAAAATGGCAAAAAATAGATGGAGATAGACAAAATCAGAAAGCTGAAGAAGTAGCTCTATTAAAAAAGGCAAATATCAATGTAACTGACAATGCGAGTATTATGCAAGGGGCTACTAAGATAGGTTTTATCAACACTAAAACTACTAAGCAGGCTTACTCGTTCCATGAAGCTACGATTGCTGATAATGAGGGAAATGTCATTGCTAAAGTAAGTTATGATGAGACTAAAAGTATGAACGCAGCTAGAGGTGTCAAACTAAGAACATATGACAATAAAGAATTTGACATGACAGATCTAAACTACTGGATGGACAATACAGACCCTATAAAAGCAAACCCTGTATTTGTAGGTAGATTATATGCTAATGGGTACAAGTTCGGTGATATGACTCAAGAAATAAAAGATTACCAAAACGCAAAAACAGCAGAGAAACAAGAAGAATATAATAAACACGTAGAGGAGTCTAAAGGCAAATCACGTAATATATATGACGTAGAAGGATATGTTTTAGATAAAAAAGGTGTTAAACACACTGGATTAGTTACTATTGAATTCGAGTCAGTACCACGCAATGGGGATTACAGAATAAGCGGTGCTGTAGGTATTGCAGATGTAAGCAGTTATGGAAATTCAGTATCTATCCAGACAGATAAGAAAAGATTGAGTTTTAAAGCAAAAGACGGTGTAGAATTTGGCGTAGGTAACGAACGTTATTTAGGAATTTCTACTTCTGAAGATGGAGGTCTAGGCAACTCTAATGGAGAACTAGACGTCTTCGGTGGTTCTAGCAAATTCCTTCTCGTAGACTATGATAACGGAGGAAATATGGTCTTACACCATATGAAAACACCTAATGGATTCTACCTACTATTAAAAGGACAGAAGAAAGCTGTTTATTTAGGAGACCGCAGTACTTTCGGAAAGAGAAAAGAAGAAACTACTAAAAAGATATTTGACAAATACGTTAACTGTAGTGCGCTAAGCTTCGAGAAGTATGACACCATTACTTTAGAAGGATTAAAGAAACTAGTTGACGATTATATCCAGACTTGTAATTAAGAGCTTAAATATTCAGAAATATAAAGCCCGCTCAGTGATGGGCGGGCTTTTTATCTTATAATTGTTCTAAATGTTTTAATCCTAATGCTATTTTATTGAGATCATTAGCAAATATCCTTTGCTTTCTAGAGTTCCAATTCTTTAAATAACTAGATATCTCCTCTATAGTCTGTCCTCCTTCTTTCTGTTTAATATAATCAATAGTAGAAAGTAGCTCTAATCCAAAATTAGAATAATAACCTGATAAGAATGTCTGAGTCTGCTCTACAATATCTAAATACCTATGATCTTGACTCTTTAAATAACTTAACACACTTTGCTCATCACCTAAATTAGCATCTAATACATCGAATGGCCTTTTATCTTTAGATGAATACCCTGTAATATAACTCCCATTTAGATAATAAAGCACGTGCTTTACCTTCCCTGAATAGGGACCATAATGATACGGCTTAAACTCTAATTTAAACTCCGAATCAGCACCAAATCGCTGTAAAAAATAAGCAATCTTCTCTGCTGAGAACTCTGATATAAACTCTCCTTGTTTTACCAAATCATACAAGACTGCTAATAACATAGCTCTTGCAGGAGTTAAACTCACTCTTTCTATAGCAACATCCTCTTTAATGACTACATTAGGCAAATACACGATAACGTCACACGCTAGATCTCCTAAATGATACTCTATTTTCTTCTTCACCTCATTCCATTCTAATCCACCATTACCAGCACCTAGGGCAGGTATTGCAATAGACTGAATATTATAATCTTGAATGAAATTTACCAACTCTTTTAATCCTTCCTCCACATAACTATACTCTGAAGGCTTCCGCCATGTAGTCTTCGTTGGGAAGTTCACTATAATCTTTTTACCTGTTAACAGCGTCTCTTCTTCAAATACAAATAGCTTTCCTATTGCTATTCCGTTAGTGTCACATGCCTTTTTATAAGCCTTAAAGTTCTCAGGAAACTGTTTCTTAAATTGTAAAGCAATCCCCTTCCCCATCACTCCATCGAGATTCACCGTATTAACTAAAGCCTGCGCTTCACTATCCAATAAATTACCCTCTCTATACTTTATCATAGCCTAAAATAATAACCTGCTCTTATTACAATTTTCTCTTCTGCAATTCCCATTGCTACTAACCTTCTTTTTGTTTCCTCATTGCAACAGATGTAACCTAACACAAACTCTGATGTCAAATCCCCATCCAATAATAACTCGGCTTCCTTCCTTCTCTTTTTATCAACATCATTCTCATCAGTCCAATACTTTGCACTCACAGCGTTGAAATCAATAAGTTCTGCTATCTCATCAATTCTCTCCTTCATATAAAAAGTAGTTAACTTACTATTTCCTTGACCATCTGTGAAGAGAAAATCAAGTCCAGAATCTAAGATAGCCTTCACAGAAGTCACACAATAGATAATAGAGGTCGCCTCTACTTTTGTCACTCCAGTATATCCATTCTGTATCACATATAACATAGGTGTACAATAACCAAAATAGAATGGCAAGTAACTCCCTATACTCCTTCCACTCTCTAGTTCTCTATTATGCCGAACAGAGATTATACTACTATTACCAATAGAAACGTAGTCTACATTACGATTAATAGAGTCTACATGTGTCAACCCGTACTCACTAATATGGTTTATATTATCAATATGTACCATTCGGTAAACCCATAATGTACTAAAGCCAACCATAATAATACGCTACAAATTTAAGTATTCTTACCTGCAATTTACTCAAATTAAGCACAAAAAGCAAAAACAAACACCGATATCAATAGTAAAACCAATAGATTGCTATAATTTATAGCACACCCTAATCTTGTCATTCTAATTCAGATAGCTAAAAGTATCATTACAAATTTCTGTTATAATATTATCCCCTAACTATACCATCAACTACATAAAGAGAATGATACCAACTGAATCTCAACTTCCCACTATAGGGCTCTCCTACAAAATCAAAAACACGATCACCACAAACGACACACTCTTCTCCCTTATGATACTGATAAATCACAACACCTTGCTTTTCATACTTATATAAGTAAGGAAATAACTTCAGTAGTTCACTTTTAGCAATTACTGTCCTAGCACGATTAATAGGATCAAGATACATCTCTTCTGAATAATTAACATCTACGATATCTTCTGTTAGCCTATAATTTACATTCTCTTTATTCAGAAATTCTTTCACCTGCTTAGAGTTACTTATGTATTTATCTGAAAGAAATCGCAAAACATTCTCTATGGTATTGATTTCTTTTCCAAACTTAGTTTCATTCAGTAATAGAAAAGGTGTCTCTTGCCCATCTAATTTCAAAGCCAATACATCTTTATCAAAAAACTCATTCTTATATAAAAAATGCTCCTCATTTATTCCTAGTAGAATAGAATTATAACCTAAATATTCCCACCTACAGATTTCTACTTTGCCATTAGAAGAAACCAAAAGCTCTTTATTAGATCTGAAGATTAAGACTTTCTTCACCTCCTCTATCTCATTCATCACCACCCAATGTTGTCCTTCTAATAAAGCCACATTGTCTATCTTATGAGAAAACTGATTTATCTTCTCAAATAATTCTCTAAAAAAATACTTCATTAACAATTCATTTAAATATCGAATATCTCTACATTCTTAGGTAGTTTTCTAATACATACTCTGTATATATGACAGAAGTCTAATAATATACTTATAATTACTTTACTAGTTTTTAGGTATAAAGCCATATTCTTGTAGCTTTCTAAAAGCTTCTATAAGCAGTAAATCATAATTCACTTTATAATCAATATTATCATCACCTCCAATTTCTCTAATATATTTAATTTTAAAATCATCTATATCTTCATATCTTAAATTATAAACTACATCTAATTTAAATTCATGAAGTTGTATAACTCTATTACCATCTGTTGTCATATCTTCATTTTTTAAATATTCTCCTACAAAAACCTTGAAAATTTCTCTCTTTAGAAAGTCTACTTCATGACCATAATTATAATTAGTTAAATTATACTTGTCTAAAAATTGCTGATGCATATCAAAATAGTGCTTATTAGAAGAGTATTCTTTCACTAAAAGTAAAGCCTTCTCTAACTGCACCCAACCACCTAGCATTTCACTTATAATTTCAAATACTACTACAAGAGAGATTTTATTCTTCGATAGGGTTATATTGTTTTTTATTGTAACATATTCCTCTATGGATAATAAAAAAGTACTACTCTTTAAAAGACTACGTAGATTTATAGCTTTATTCTTTGATAATATTTTTAAAACGGCAGATAACAAATATACCACTGAAGGTGTTTTTACAACTACTATTTGTGATTGACTACTAAATGTTGATTGATCAATAATAGCTGTGATTTTCTGTGTTAAATATTTAAAATTATCATAGACAAAAGGCCTTATAGAATAGAACTTATCCATATACCCTGAGAAATCAACACCTTGTCCGTATTTATGTGCATAAATCTTACGGATATTCTCTATATCGCAGACAAAAATAACCTTATCAAAACCAAACTTATTCTCTCCTGATATCGAATGCGTATGAGCAGAGAAAATATTAAATAACCTAAAGATATGGTCAGGATCTAAACGATCTAAATCATCTATGACTAATACTGTCTTATTCGTTCTCTTCTTATCTTCTTCTATCTCCTCTTGATCAGGTAACTCATCTCCTTTCAGTCTATCAACTAAATCAAAGATAAACTGTGAAGTCGCATCCATTTCATAAGGACTGCCTTTCTTACTTTCGAATGTTTCTAAAAAGCCAAATACATCACCTGTCTCATCTATGTTTATTTTCTTACTATATGTCTTAAAGTCTTTAACTAAAGGCTTAACCACTTCTATAAACTTTGCTACAGGTTTACCGATTGTCTCATGAAGAGAAATAATATGCAAAAACAAAGGCATTAAATCAGCCTTATTTTGCATAAACATTGACATACGTAACCAAAAGTTAAAGTCTTCTTTTTCTAAAGCTATCTCTTCATTATGATGCGCTATCAACTCATACAGAATATCAAACTTAATTAACTCAAATATATCCTCATTAGCAGATACAGCATAGTTCACAGGATAAAGTCTTATAAAGCGATATCCCTCTTGATGTTGATTTTTGAAATCATCTATAAACGTTGACTTCCCTGCACCAAAAGGAGCTGTAAATAGAATACGTTGATTATATTCTAACTCTAAATGTTCTTGAAAATCTACTATTATAGACTCGTTGGATATTTTTATTTTTTCTAAGTGCGACATGCTTTTTTCTATTTTAATAAACAGGTGTTTTAATAAAGTTCTTGTATTCTAACATTTACTCACACTCCTCTACCCTAACACCCTAACAAAAACTCCAATAACCCTTAACAGCGTTGTTTCTTCATCTCTAAGACACATCGCCTCATAAGAAACATCAGTAGACAGAGGCTTTAAGATAATCTCGGAGTGTTCCCAATTATCCTCATCGTATGTTTTCTTACTTTCGTACTCTTTAATAGTATAATTGCCACCCAAATCAGAATCTTGAATATCTGTAGACTCCACGAGGCAAATTAACCCATTACGACTTCCACCCATCTCTTTTCTAAATAGAGCGATTGCCCCATTAGGAATCACCTTATTCATTGAATCACCCACCACCTTACATGCAAAATACTCTCCTGTATTCTTAAAATACTCTTCCATTTCTATATAACTCACCTCTTCCACACTTTGTCGTTCACTGAACGAACCTGCTGCTATCTCTAAATCATAATAAGGAATACACTGTGTGCTGATTTGCTCCTGATGAATTACGAGTGCATCTACTTCTTTTCTAGCTTCCTTAGTAGGCAAGAACTCTTGAAAATAAGCTCTTAAATCTTCATCACAGACATACATATAAGTGCCTCTAATACCTCTCAATAACAGCGTTTTGTATATATTAATGATATAATTACGAAGAGTATCTATATCCTTTATAGACTGCTTACCATTCTTGTCTTTATACAATTCTTTCTTGATAAGAATACACTTATTAATAGGATCATATCCTATCTCAGGACCTATAATTACCCCTACATAATTTAAATCATATCCTTGAATAGTATGAATACACCCCACTTCATTAATAGAATTAGGCGAATTCACCCAATCCACTGCAACGCTATTCCACTGAAGTAGACTATCCCCAATAGCAATATCATATTTAGTTCTATCGTTCTTAGATATCCAATCCCAAGCAAAACCTGCTACCATTCTAGATAGTCCATACGAAGATTCTTTCTCTTGTATTTGTTTAACCATCAAATCTAAATCCTCAAAAACAAAAACCTCATACTCATTTGATTTGTATTCTTTAAGGTTTTTAAAGTTTAAATCTAAAAGGTGATCTATAAACTCAACATATTGTCTCCCTCCCTTTACTCTAAACTGTGATCTTAATACTTCTTTACGTGAATATGGAGCATTTTTAAGCTTATCAAAATCTTCCTTCAAGACATCTGAAGGCTTGATACTTTGTTTCTCGTCATAAAAAAGAACTAACTTCTCTGACTTCAAAACAGCCCATTCTAACTCAGAACTTGTCTCTCTATCTAATCCTAAAGTTCTACAATTAGTATCAAACACACCAAAATATGCACCTAGATTAACTCTCCTTCTCAATCTATGAGACTCATCTATGATCAGAATATCATATTCATTATTAGCTATTTCAGCCGGTCCGATTACCATCTTAGCACTTAGCCCAGGAATATTTTTGAAGACATTAGAAATTGTCTTTCTAAAAGAAGACATCGGGATAACTAATCCCATCTTAAGGTCTTTATACTTTTCTTTTATCTGATTAACAAGAGTAAATATCTCATCATCAGTCTCTTTAAAATCGCTGTAATTAAAATTAGATAAGTCAGTCTTTAATAACTTGAATAAGAATATAGCAAGTATACTCTTACCTGTACCTGCTCCTCCTTCGATCAAGCTCACTTTAGCATCTTTATCTAATATACACTCAAGGATTCTCTTTAGTCCAAGAACCTGCTCTTTAGATAAACTCTTATAAGGTGAGTACTTAAACAAATCTGAATTATCAATATATTCCAATGAATGTCTAACCACTCCTAGAGAGCGCAGTTCACTCCATATATCCTTAAACAAGTCCCAATACACCTCTTGCTGCTGATAGTATTGATGATTAGCGATACCTAGATTTCCGTTGATAAGCTTAAACTGACCATCAGCTGCCACATAACGGATAAGGTTAGACTCTATATCTAACGTCGCAGACTTATTAAAATAATGACTCGTAATAAACCGAGCCACACTCATTCTATTTTTCTCAGTATTACTCAAGTGATTAGTCATACGAGCTATCACATCGGTAGTTTCACCTATGTAAGCGACCTTCTCTTTATCTTCATTTAAGATATAGACCAATGGCCAAGACAACGCATTTGTAGCCAGTAATTCTAATTCTATCAGTTGGTCTTTCTTAAAATCTAATTGTATAATCTCAAAAGCTTTCTCCATTATAACTCATTATACTTTTTAGCCGTTCCTTTAGATTTCTCTACTGGATATTTCTCGTTATTCCTTTTTATTTTTTCCTCTATAATTTCGACAACATTTAGATTGTTTTTATGTGCTAATAATAAACCGTACATAAACACATCTGCTAGTTCTTCTTTCAGTCGATCTTTATCACACTCCTCATTCCCCTTCCATAAAAAAACCTCTAATAATTCTGAAGCCTCAATAGATAAAGCTAATGCCAAATCCTTAGAATTGTGAAACTGTTCCCAATCTCTTGCATCTCTAAAAGCTATAAGTTCCTTTATTAAATCATCTAATTGTTTCATCTCTCGAAATACTTGTTAAGCTATACAGTATTAAATGTTCATCATTTATAAACTGTCATCACTTATATTAGTCATATAGTTGTAAATATACCATCATCTAACCTCCTGTACAAGCAGAAAATTACAAACAATGCGAATTATTGAGTAAAAAGAAAACCGAAGCTGTACTTCGGTTTTATTAATCTTAAAAATTTATTTCAAATAAATTATAACAATCATGTCCTAACTGTTCATACTTAGCTATCTCTTTAATTGACAACTTATTAATCAACCATTTATTCTCATCTTCATAATTTAATATATCACGTGCTTGGTCATTAATTTTTCTCATTTCTTTAAGTAATCGGTTATATGTCTGTTTATCTACCTTAGAGATTCTACTCACATCATTCATATTTCTTAATGGATATTTCTTTAAGACCTTTTCTATCTGATCACTTTTCGCCTTTCCTTGATTAACTAATGTCATAAATCTGTTGTACAATGCTTTCTCTTCTGCTGTTATTTCTTTTGGAACTCTCTTAAAAATATATCCATTTCCATGCTCTTCATCTCCCATATGATTATAATTCTGAAATAGATTAAACAAATAATTATTAACGACATAATACTTTTTCGTTCTAAGACTCTGAATAATCATAAACAAATCCATATCAGAATCAGTCTTAAAAGGTGTCCTTACTATAAATTTCTCTGTTAAATCTAAAGAGTTAAAAGAAATGTATTTAAGTTCATCATAATCAATAGCTTCAGAAAGATTAGGCAGTTCGTACATTCCTGTCATCTTCTTTTTATTTAACGCAGTAGAAAACTCTCCATCATTTCTAACTTTAGCAAAATAGTTCAAACGTTCAATTGTAGACTTAACAAAGTAAAAAGGATTTCCTTCAATCTCATTTATAGACTTAAAATAAGACAATATATTGTCTTTTGCATTTGTTATAAAACTGCGATTATCCTCAGAAAATATAACTTCGTATCGAATAGGAGAAATCTCCGAATATCCTTTAAATTTTTCGTGTATCCTATAGGCTTCTTGATCTCTAAAAAAAGCTTTTATTCGATACTCTCCCACATTAATTGAGACCAAATTATAATCACTTGATGAATTATAAGTAAACTTCAATGTAAGATCACTTAATGGATAATCTTCATCTACATACACCATTATATTTTTTGTTATAGAATTCTCTGACAACACTAACCCTTTTGTTGTTTTAGGCATCCTTTCTAATTCATCCTCTAATTGCTTAAATCGATACTTTTGATTTTCTGTAAATCCTCCAGTATTATTTTTTTGGTAAGTATATCCTATTCCATAATATGTATTCTGTAAATCTCTTTGATACTTTAAAACCGCATTAAGAAAACCTGTATCTGGTCTCTTCTTTTCATCATAAATAAACTGTTTATTTCTAAACTCTGAACCATCAAATCCTTCTAAAAAATTATAGGCTCTACTAATACTATCTGCTTCTTGTAACAGTATCACTTTCTCTTTATATCTATCAGAACTACTAAGATATTCTTCTATTTTATTTACAAACTTAGTTCGCGCATCTTCCTTGGCTTTATTTTTAGCTAACCACTCTTTATATCTCGCATAATTACCTTCCGCTTCATTAGTTAACGCAACATAACGAGGATTAGGTATTTCCTTCCACTCCATAACAGGAAACTGAACCTCCTTATTCTGCACTTCGTAGAATACTACATCCTTTCCATTAATTAGTTTATACAATTGTAAATGATCGTTACCTATGTTAATTGTATTTTCTTGAGCAAAAAGAAGATATGTAAAAAAGAATACACTAAAGGTTATTTTTAGTCGTAAAGCACTCATAATATAATTTATTTTTCGCTAAAATAAGTATCCTATTTTTCTAATAGGTACGGAAAACCGTAAACTCTGCGAATTATTGAGTAAAGTGGTATGTCGGTATTTCCGACACACCACTTTACGCTCCTAACATCAGACTCTCTTATTATCAGGATGAGTGAGATTATACACTCTTTTAAACTCAAGGCTTTTACTACCAAAATTAATTAATAAACCTGTTTCTAACTTATAAGCTTCCAAATAATTCATTGCTTGAGCTAAATGCACATCTTCTAATTGAACAACAGCTTTAATCTCAACCATCACACATCCTGCTACAAAAAAGTCAACCCGACGTGTCCCTACATTATATCCTTTATAATCAATACTCATCTCAAACTCTCGCTCAAAAGACAATCCTCTTTGATGTAATTCTATGTTTAATGCCCGTTGATAAATAACCTCTTGAAACCCATTACCTAAAGTAGAATGAACTTCCATAGCCGCTCCGATAATCTGATGTGTAACTTGATTAATATCCATATAATTATATTTTAAACATTGATACCTAATTATCTGAACCTTATTACCTAATTGTCTGAACATTGATTTTCTTAATTAATGGGATTAATAAGATCTGGACGGATAAACTTTCCGCATAATCTCTTTCCGCATAATGCCTGAATCTTGCTACCTAATTGTCTGAACCTTGATTTTCTTGATTAATGGGATTAATAAGATCTGGACGGATATACTTTCCGCATATTCTTACCACATACACAATCTACATCACACAAACATCTTATTAATCCTAATAACCCTACTAATCACAGTCCAAACAAATAACCACAATCAACATCACGCAAACATCTTATTAATCCTAATAATCCTATAAATCATGGTTCAGACAATTATCCACAAACATCCTACTAATCATGATTCATTTAAATAGTAAATATACCGGATCAATCTCAAAAGTTGTGTGTGAATTAAAAACTACAGATCTTTGTAATGATAAATAATAAACGTGGAAAACTATATTGAGTTTATAAAAATGATTTTACCTGAGTTTTTAGTAG
>NZ_NSGJ01000038.1 GCF_002286775.1 Myroides sp. N17-2 | reverse complement strand
GAGAGACACTGTGTCCATTTGTGCCTTGATATTCCATATATCAAAGGTAAACATTTTTAGAAGCTGAAAGCTAAATGCACTAAAGTGCATAGTTTTAACTATAGTCTGCGACCAATAAAAATTAAAAAAGTCTTCAGAATACAATAAAAAAGCAATAACTTTGTAACTTATGAAAAAAACAGTAAAAATATCTTCTCAAATTACTCCGCCTTGATCTTAGGCTAATAGTTTTTTTTATCCAATTATTTCCTTTGGCACTTTTGTCATGGACTTATCTTATATATACTTATAAAAGTACATATATCATATCTATTATTGCTTGTAATTAAAATTACAAAGCGTCATACTTATTTAATTTTTTTTCTATGAAGCAACTAATCAATTTATTTGATTTTAGTCAACCAATCAATTACAAAAATGAGATATTGGCTGGTTTAGCGGTATCTATGACTATGATACCTGAATCCTTATCTTTTGCTATACTAGCAGGTCTATCACCATTGACAGGTTTATATGCTGCTTTTTTAATGGGACTTGTAACAGCAATATTAGGAGGAAGGCCTGGTATGGTCTCAGGAGGAGCTGGAGCAACTGTTGTAGTACTTATTGCTCTTGCAGCTAGTTATGGAACAGAATACCTCTTTGCTGCTGTTGTATTAGCAGGACTTTTACAACTACTTGTGGGAGTATTAAAACTCGGTAAATACATTCGGTTAATTCCTTCCTCAGTAATGTATGGATTTTTAAATGGATTAGCAATTATCATTTTTATGTCACAAATTGTTCAATTTAAAATTACTACAAATGGAGTTGAAAATTGGTTAGAAGGTTCAGCCTTATATCTTATGATTGGATTAACTTTACTTACAATTACAATAGTAATTTTACTTCCTAAAGTAACAAAAGTAATACCATCTTCTCTTGCAGCTATTATTGTTGTTTTTGCACTTGTTTACTTTTTTAATATTGATACTAAAAAAGTAATTGATATTGCCTCTGTAGGAGGCTCCTTACCTACTTTCCATATTCCAAATATTCCCTTTACCTTTGAAACTTTAAAAATCATATTCCCTTACTCTATTGTTATGGCAGGAGTTGGGCTTATTGAGAGTTTACTTACACTTAATATGGTTGATGAAATTACGAATACAAGAGGACATTCAAATAGAGAAGCAACTGCCCAAGGTATTGCTAATATTACGAATGGATTTTTTGGTGGTATGGGAGGTTGTGCTATGGTTGCACAATCCCTAGTAAATATAGGTGCTGGGGGAAGAACAAGACTCTCTGCTCTTGTAGGAGCATGTTCTATACTATTAATAATTTTAGTTGCAGGTCCTGTAATTGAGCAAATACCTATGGCTGCATTAGTTGGAGTAATGATGATGGTAGCCATTGGAACTTTTGAATGGGCTAGTTTTAAAATAATAAATAAAATGCCTCGCCACGATATCTTTGTTATTATCCTAGTAGCGAGTATAACAGTTATATTGCATAATTTAGCATTAGCTGTATTAATAGGAGTTATTGTTTCTGCTCTTGTTTTTGCGTGGGAAAGCGCTAAACGAATAAGAGCTAGAAAATATATCGATAAAAATGGAATAAAACATTATGAAATATATGGACCTTTATTTTTTGGTTCAACTACAATATTTCTTGAAAAATTTGATATAGAGAATGATCCTGATCAGATTATTATTGATTTCAAGGAAAGTCGAATTACAGATATGTCTGCAATAGAAACAATTAATAAACTTACTGAAAAATATGCTAAAGCTAATAAACAAGTTCATTTAAAACATTTAAGTTTATCCTGTAGAAGATTAATCAAAAATGCACAAGGAGTTGTTGATATAAGTATCCTCGATACAGACTATAAGCAATACAATTCCTAATATTTTACTAGAGCATACTATATCTCATGTATAAAAAACAAATACAAGCCAAATAGTTAAATTTAAAAGAATATAACTAAACTTTCCTTATTGAGTTTTATTTTCTGTTACACAAGGCTATAAATCCCAAAAGGTTTTGGAAACTAAATTTACTTTAACGTATAGTTTTAATTATAATCTGAGACCAACAAAAGCATCACACTTAAATTAGTATATCATTCTAATTCAGTGTGATGTTTTTAAAAAGTACTTCTTTATTCAACCTTTTCCATCCAAGGTATTACAACAAAATTACCTTTAGAAAGTTCATTGACTTTATTAATCCATTGTACTTCCGTTTTTGCTTTATCTTTTAAAAAAGTACTTGTTGTATCTGTGAGATATAAACTTGAGTTTATTACCCACCATTTATTGTGTATACCTGCTCTTGCAAGATCTTCTTGTAAGCGTTGTGCTTCAAATACAGGTGTTGTTTCTGGTAACGTAACAATAACTACTTCTGTTTCTTGTTCATTTCTTAAACGTGGTAATAAATTCTGAACAGCCTCGCTAATATCTCCTTGTGTACGCTCTACTTCTTTGTGATAACTTTGAGTTGAATCTAATAACAATAAAGTATGACCTGTTGGTGCTGTATCGATAACAATTACTTCATGATCTGCTATAGCTACAATCTCAGCAAAAGCGTCAAAAACAGCTATTTCCTGTGTACAAGGAGAGCGTAAATCTTCCTCAATATAACTTAAATCACTGTTTCCCATAGTTAGTCTTGCCTTAGCTAAAACTTTCTCCTTATAGGCTTCTAACACCTTCTTCTCATCAATATGACTAACAGTAAGCCCTTCTACCTTTGTATTTACATACTCTAAGTGATTGGCTGGATCTGTTGTACTTAGGTGAACCTTAACTCCTTTTTTAACCAGTCCTCTAGCGATTCGAGCAGCTATTGTTGTTTTCCCTACACCTCCTTTACCCATCGTGAAAACCACTTTTTTCTTAGATATAAAAAGGTCTTCTATCAATACATCAATATCTTGTAACTCGTTTTTGTCTAAGCTATTTTCAGTCAAAATTGCACTTGTATTAGAAATAAGCATATTTCTAATATTATCAATTCCAGTCATATTATACGATCTTAATGGAACATAATAGGTTGGAATATCAAGAAGCTTTTTAGTTCTATTTTCTAAAGCATTTTGCTGGCGTTTATACAACTTACTTGAAATAGAATCATTCTGATCAAAATTCTCTAGCACTTCATTGATAATTAAACGCTGAGATTGTATATCTAAATCAAGTAACTCCTTATATGAACGCTCAACTTCTTTTAATGGTGTTTCATCTGGACGACTCACCAAAAATAAAGTTGTATTATTTTTATCACTCAATGTTTTCACTGCCTGCTCATATACTACTTTACGATCACCTAATCCCGACAATTGCCCAAGACAAGAAACACCTGTTGTATTTTCATCAATAAAGGTATTCCATGCTGCTGGTAGTTGTAACATTCGAAGCGTATGCCCAGTTGGTGCTGTATCAAACACAATATGGTCATATAAATCGTGTTTCTCTTTATTTGTAATTACATCTGCAAATTCATTGAAAGCAGCAATCTCCACTGTACATGATCCTGATAGTTGCTCTTCCATATTAAATAAAACAGCCTCTGGTAACTTTCCTCGATAAGGTCCTATTATGGATTCTTTATATTCTAAAGCTGCTTGCTCTGGGTTTAAATTCAAAATAGAAAGAGTGGGAATATCTTTTAACTTAGTCACTTTATTGCTCAAAGGTATATCAAATACATCCTGCAAATTTGATGCAGGGTCTGTACTAATAAGTAATACATTTTTCCCACTGTCTGCCAAGTTTAAGGAAGTAGCACATGCAATTGATGTTTTTCCTACTCCTCCTTTACCTGTAAAGAAAATATATTTTGTAAATCCTTCATTAGAGGGATTATATAGTTTAAAATTACTCATAACTACTATTTTTTTATTCAATACAATTCCTGTTCGACATACAATTAGGTATGCCGAACTAAACTGAAATTGAAAATTGGGTTAGATTATTTTGTAACAATCAAATCAGATTCTGACACTTCAAGCCATTCTGAAATTTGCTTATTACTTGGATATGATTTGGTAAGAACAATTACTCCATTTAAGGTAGTAATAGGAAAATTATCGATAGACTCTTTTTGGATAAAGTCATTAACTACTTTAGTATCTACATAAACTTGAGGATTGTCACGTAAATTAAACCGCTCAATTAAAATGCCTTTTTTCTTTAAGCTTTCTATTACAACAGCAATACGCATTAATTCAGGATCAATATTAACCCCACAAAGCCCTGTTGGACAACATAAAGCTGGATCGTAAATCTTTACTTCATTTTTCATATCTGATGTTTTTTAATTAATTCTTTTACTTCTTCTTTTGATGGAACATACCCCTTAACAGTAACTTCTCCATTAATAACCAAAGCAGGTAAAGACATAATGTTATATTTTACAATCTCTATAATATCATCCTGCTTTGTAACTTTGATATCAGAACCTACTTCTTTTACTACAGATTCTACGGTTTCTAAAGTTACCTTACACTTGGCACAACCTGTACCTAAAACTATTATTTCCATATCTATTTTTTTATAAATTCACATATATATAATAAACACCTACAACAATAAAAACAGCAGATATAATACGTCTGAACCATATTTCAAAACTCTTCATCTTATTGTAAAAATGCCCTACATTAGATATACTGTAAGCAAGTAAAAAAGCTATGATGATTACAGGTAACCCCGTTGCTAAAGCAAAAACTGGTGCTAATAATAATCCTGAAGCACTCGCCATAATTAAAGGAATCATCACTCCAAAAAACAATACTCCACTGTAAGGACAAAACGCTAAAGCAAATAAAACACCAAGTAAAAAAGCATTGAAGTAATTCTTCTTAAAGTTCTTTTGATTTACCTTCTGACTTAGTGATTCTACTCCTGGTATATTTAATTTAATAATATCAAGCATTAAAATACCGATAAGGATTAATCCAATCCCCAAATAAACACCACTTACATTTTGCAATAGTTTTGCTACTTGAAACTTACTTGCTCCAAAATAGAAAATAACACCTAATACAGTATAAGTAAATGCACGACCTAAGGTGTAAAACAGTCCATTAAATAATACTTTACGCTTAACTGTAATATCTTTACTTAAATAAGCTGTGACTGTGATATTAGTCGCCAAAGGACAAGGACTAATAGCTGTCATCAGTCCCAACAAAAACGCAGTTACTATTGGAATATCAGAACTGTCTACTAATTGTTGTAGTAATTCCATCTAACATTAAAGTTTTTTATTAACTTGTTCAACTATAAGCTCTTCTAATACCTTTGGTGTTGTTAGCGCTGTTGCAAAAGCATCTTCTGTTAGATTAATTGAATCATCGCCTTTGGCAATAATAAGTGCATTCCAAGTCACTTCATACTTCTCTATTAAATCACTATACTGCTTTTCACTTGTATCGACTTCAATAAACTTCACTAACTCATTACTAGCAAAAGCCCCTTCTACAGTTTTCTTAGTTAAATCTCCAACTGCTAAACAAGTTTTACAACGTTGCTTTCCATGGAAATAATAAACATAGACCATTGTATTATCCGATTTTTCCTGTAAGAGTTGCTCTTGATCTAATACTTCCAAGCTCGACTCAACTAAGGCATCTTGTTCTTGTGTTTTTTTATTGTTTGAACATGAACTAGTAACTAAAGCTAATACACAAATAAGGCTTAAAAAGGTTGTTTTCATAAATAGTAATTTTGATGTTATTTAAATTTTTATTTTTACTAATTCTTAATGTTCGTAATTCGTAAAACTACGAACATTAAAGGTAAATTTTTTTATGAGCACTCAGAAGGCTTTTTAATATCCTCAAAAAATTCGTTTAATAGTTGCTTAGCAATTTGCCAATTCTCTTTATTAATACAATACTTTACTGTAGGTAAATTAATCGTTCCTTGAATCAAGCCAGCCTCTCTTAATTCTTTTAAATGTTGAGACAATGTACTTTTTGCTACAGGTAATACCTCTGACATATCTCCATGAAAACAACATTCCTGAGAAGCAAGCATCTCTAAAATAGCTACTCGTATAGGATGAGATAAAGCCTTCGTTATTCTTGCTATCTCTACTTGTTTTTCTGTTAAGTCTCTTTTCAACATACCCTTATCCTTTATCAAATTAATATGTTCGTAAATATACGAACAATTTATCTAAAGTTGTTCTTACAACTTTAAAAAATCTACAACTTCTTCCACTGTACTCCTAGCAGACCTACCAACTCCAATCAATGTTGCAGAAGCAAAACCAGTCCAATCACCATACCCTACAAGCCACAAACCATTAATTCCTTCAACTTTGCTGTTACCATTGGTATTCACTCTGCCATCTGGTTGAAGTATCCCCAAAGGTTCTAAATGTTTTAATGCAGGTTTAAATCCTGTGCACCAAATAACAACATCAAAATTTTCTTCTTCTCCACTTTTCCAGACAACACTAGTTTCTGTAAAACGTTCAATCTCTCCTTTGCTATTTAAAACACCTCTAGCTCTAGCATCCACAACAGGGGGAACCATAACAATACTTCTTACATTATATTTTGCTTGTACCTGATCATTGCCCGCCTTTTGCTCATTATATTTTTGCGTTGCCACATCGAAAAGAACTCTACCATCAACATCGTCAGGCAAAAAAGCTGGTACTCCTATTGTTGACCAAGTAACAGCCGTATACTTTGAAACTTCTGCTAATATTTGAGCTCCAGAATTACCTCCACCAATCACCAATACTTTTTTTCCTATAAAATCTAAAGCATTTTTATAATAGGCAGAATGTAATTGTTCATTTCTAAACTGATTTAAACCTTTAAAGACAGGAACAAAAGGACTCGCCCATGTTCCTGTAGCAGATATTACTGCTTTTGCTTTAAAATCGCCAATCGAAGTTTTTAAAGTAAATCCTCCCTCCTGTTTTAAAACTGCTATAACCTGAACAGATCTTTTTACAGGGAGTTCATATTTAGACTGATAATCATCCATGTAGGAAATAACCTCGTCTCGAACAGGGTAATAGTTTTCTGATTTAGGAAACATAAAGCCTGGTAAAGAGCTAAACTCAGCAGGAGAAAACAAAGACAAGGAATCCCATCCGTGAATCCAAGCTCCTCCTGGTTGAGCTTGCTGGTCTAAAATCAAATACTTTATTTGTGTTCTTCTTAAATAAAACCCACAAGCCAAAGCACTTTGACCACCACCAATAAGGATTAAATCATACTCATTTTGATCAACTTTATTATCATTTACAAAACTTTCCATAAAGGCTATATTTTACTTTGAATAATACTTCTTTTTCATCCATAAACTTACTCGTACAAGTAGAATCAGTACAGGAACTTCAGCTAAAGGTCCGATAACTCCTACAAAAGCTTGGGGCGAGTGAATTCCAAATACGGCAATAGCAACAGCGATAGCCAGTTCAAAATTATTGCCTGCTGCAGTAAAAGAAATAGCCGCATTTTTATCATAGTCTACCTGCATGGATTTATTTAAAAAGAAACTAACAAAGAACATCAATACAAAATAGATAACAAGTGGAATAGCAACCTTAACTACCTGCATAGGTAACTGAACAATTTGTTCTCCTTTTAAGCTAAACATAAGCACAATGGTAAACAGTAAAGCATATAAAGTAAAGGGTGATATAAAAGGGATAAACTTACGCTTAAACCAATCTTCTCCTTTTAGTTTAATTAGGTACTTATGACTTAAAAAACCTGCCAAAAATGGAATTCCTAAATAAATAAGCACACTTTGTACAACATCGCTCATCTTAATTGAAATAGCATAATCAGCAAATCCAAAATAAGAAGGTAATACGTTGATAAAAAGCCAAACAAAGAAGCTATAAAACAGTACTTGAAAAACACTATTTAATGCAATCAGTAAGGCTGCATATTCTCTATTACCCTTTGCTAAATCATTCCATACAATCACCATTGCAATACATCTTGCTAAACCAATAAGGATCAACCCTACCATGTAATCAGGCTCATCACGCATGAAAATAATAGCAAGAACAAACATTAAAACAGGTCCTACAATCCAGTTTAAGAAAAGAGATAAGCTTAAGACTTTCTTATCCTTAAAAGCCATGGGCAATAGATTATAATCAACCTTAGCCAGTGGAGGATACATCATGATGATTAGCCCTATAGCCAATGGAATATTGGTCGTTCCAATAGACAGTTTATCCATCACATTAGAAACACTTGGGAATACATTACCTATCAAAACACCAATTCCCATAGCCAAGAAAATCCAAAGAGTCAGGTATCGATCTAAAAATTTCATTCTAACTTGCATAACTTACTTTTTAATTTGTGATAAGATGTAAAACATTTCACTTGCAATTTCAAGGCTTCGATTAAAATATCCTGTTTGTTGGTTTTCTGTTCCATCAAATGCCTTAGGATCCTCGAATGTAATAGGGATTCTTCGCTCAGCACCTGCTATAAAAGGACAACCTCCATCAGCCTGTGAACAAGTCATTACCGCTGCAAAATCGCTACTTGGATTAAAAACTGCATCGTAATTCTTAGAAAAACCAATAATAGGAATTTCATTATCACCATACTTTATCGCATAAATAGGATTTTCTCCTTCTGCAATTTTAAACACATCAAGTCCTTGTTCTTTGAGAACTGTAGCAACCATTGGATACATCGCTGTTTGTTCAGTCCCTCCTGAATAACAAGTAAGATTTGGAATACCATAGTAACTAGCCGCTACTTGCATCCAAATCTGAGTCAAATGACTTCTTCTTGAATTATGTGTACAGATAAAATTGATTCGAATTGGACATTTGGAATCAACCTTAGATTGGATATAAGCCACCAAGGGAGCTAAAACTTCTTTTCTACTATCACTTATTACTTGTGATTCAAGCATAGTACTAATTGTAGTTGATAATGTTTTATACATCTTTTACTTTTTTACGATTAACAACATCCAGAGTTAGGATCGCAACAACTCGTTTGAGCTTCTTGATTACTTGGTGTAATTCCACAAGCATCTTCTGCCAAACAAGCAGTCAACGTATTTTTTAAAAGAAAGTGAGTTCCATTAAATGCTAAGAAATACTTTCCTATTGTTTCATTACCTTGAACTTCTACTTCGATCTCGGCATCAACAATACCTAATTTTGTTTCTGACAATCGAATAATATGAAGCAATTTACCCGCTTTTAAACGGTGTTCATAATCATCTGCATTCCACAATTGAAAGCTTACCTTTACCTCTTCTCTCATCGTTCCCCCGCAGTCAATAAACTTTTTGGTTACTTGACCTACTTCTGTTACATGAAAATGTTCGGCTACAAATGTTCCATCTTCAAATTGAAAATCTACCCGATCTAAATTTCCTAAAACGGCTTTTACTTCTGATAATTTCATATTTTATCTGTTTTAATTTATTTTAATATCGCAATATTACGATGATATGAATTAAAAAATATTAACAGCAATCGTTTGATGCTATTTTTTGAGCGAAGAACAATTCAAACTCCTTGAAAAATTCATTCCAAACTAAATCGTCAATACAATAACAAACGGATTTACCCTCAATTGTTCCTTTTATAAGTCCACTATTCTTAAGCTCTTTTAAGTGCTGTGAAATAGTCGCTTGAGCCAATCCAAGTTCTTCTACCAAATCATTGCAAATGCAAGCCTCTTGATTGATAATATACTGAAGAATGGCAAGTCTTGCTGGATGCCCTAAAACCTTAAACATAAGCGATAATCTATTCTTTTTATCACTAAATAATTCTGATTTTGTTACTCCCATTGTTTTATACTTAAATACACATCGCAATATTACGATGAATATTTAAACTGACAAAATATTCATTAAAAAAATTTATACATGATAGATTCAATTTCTGTAAAACACATAGTAATTAAATCGTAATATTGCAATACAAAAACTTAATATTCTAAGGAATATCAATCAGAAATAACCACGTAATTACTTAAAAATATGGAAATAGCTTTTATCATATCATCTATTTTATTAATCTGCTACTCTTTATTAGCTGTATTTGATGGTGTATTTTTACATCTTTATAAATACCGACTATATCAACATAAAGAAAGTAAATTTGAGCATTTCACTCATACTTTAAGAGCTTTTTTTTTCACTGGTATCCTTATTTCTGTATTTATCAATATAGAAAACAATAGTTGGTTTTTATTTGGTTGTATATTAATCGTTTTAGATGTAATCACATTATTGATTGATGCTTATGTAGAGAAAGATAGTAGGAAATTTATGGGAGGACTACCGCGTTGGGAATACATCATACATCTTTTAGTGAATGGATTTCACTTTGCTTCTATCGCAGTATTTATAGTAATAAAAGTTGATATTAATTATAATAGAATAATCTTAAATAGTAATTTCCAACAGATAGAAAGTTTTAAATTTTTCAATATCATTGCATTAAACTTACTACCAGGAGCTATCATAATAAGTCTATTGCATATTTTAGTTTATAATAAACAATTCAATTATTACTTTAACAAAATACAACTAAAATGTTGTTAGGTATTTAAAAAGCTAACAATATAAATCATATTCTATTTTTTTATTCTACAATAAGATTAGACTTCATAAACTTTGAAAGAAATATACTGGTCTCATATAATATCACTAATGGTATAACCAAAATAACTTGACTCAAGATATCTGGAGGTGTAATAATAGCAGATGCAATCAAAATAAGCACATAAGCATACCTGCGATAACCTTTGAGCGTATCTCTTGATAAAATCCCCATCTTGTATAATACTAGAATTATAACAGGTAGTACAAATACAATACCTGAGGCTAACAAAGTAGTTCTAACAAGTGAAATGTATGAAGTAAGATCAATTTGATTAGTGACAATACTACTAATCTCTATATTCATAAAAAAATGAATAGATAGAGGAACTATAATAAAATATCCAAACAAGACACCTGTAAAAAATAAAAGACTTGTCATTGTTACAAATAGCACACTATATCTTGTCTTATTCTTATATAACCTAGGTTGTACGAGCCTCCAAATTTGATACAAAATCCAAGGAAATGAAAGTATTAAACCAAAGGTAAAACTAGTCCAAATCATGATCATTAACTGACCTTCCATTTTTCGATTTTGAATATCAAAATCAATCCCTTCCATATACAATGATGAACTCAAATTAAAAAAATCTATCAAAGAACGATGCCAAATATAAATAGGAAAATTAGGGTTCTTAGGAGCAAATAATATTTGCTCAAAAATAAAGTTAGTATATAAAAACGCTATGCTACTACATAAAACAATTCCAATAAAACACTTGATTAAAAAACTTCTTAAAAGTCCAACAAAATTTAAAAATGTCTTTTTCTTAATATCTATATCCATATCTTATTATAAGATTCTAAACTACTGCTATTTTACTTGTTCAGTATTCAAAGCTTGTTTTTTAATATATTCCCTTAAACATTTCTTCTTTTATAACAACTTTAAACTTAGTTTTAATTATAAAAAAGTCTCATTCTTAATTTTTTACTTGTAATAATTTTAAACTAGTTCTCCTTATTTACTAGTTGTCTTTAAAAAGAGAAAGTCCTAGGGCTTTCTCTTTTTTCTATTTAATTACAATTTAAATTTCGTCTATAAAGTAACGCAAACTCCGCTTATTACCAAAAATATTATATCTGCTTTTTGTCTTTACCTCCTAACAGACCTTAATGAAGATAACTGTTTTTACTTTATCTGGTTATTCCCTTTCTCCTGTATAGGATTATTTCCTTGAACAAGTAAAATGGTATCTGCCTTTAATCGAGTTTTTAACCAATTATTAAGTAGCTTACCATCTACTACCATTGTTTTTTCTTTTTGATTAAAAAGAACTAACCAATTCATTGTAATACTATCAGTTTTTATATATCGCTCTACTTTGCCAATGGAGACTTCTTCTATATTAGGAAAAAGTACATTAATTTCATTTATTAAATTAGGTTCATCCACTTTATACTTAGACAGTTCTTTTTTTAAGTCATTAATTATAATATCTTTCTCTGCATATGATCGATCTTGCTTACTGAGTTCATTTAAAATTTCTGATTTAATATCCTTTTCATCTTGTTTAAATGTCAGCTCTACATTGTCTAGACCTCTTTCCTTTAATAACCTGTTGTAGAGTAAAATATTTTCTTCAGTCAATTTCTTATCCAAAAAAGCAAGTTCTACTTTTTTGGGCTTAGTATTATAATTAATCTTTTTATAAATCACAGTATACCCTCTATCATTAAACTCAGAGTTAATGAACTCCTCAACAGTTTTTGTGAATTTCTTTTCTTCGAATAACGTATAAGCCAAGTAGAAACTAGGTACAATCATAACAATAATCAACATACTAATACCATATCTTATACGTCTTTCTTTCTGGGTATCTAAAGTAGATGATGTTGGATATTTCAAGTACTTAATAACAAAAAAAGTAGCAATACAAATAAAGAAGCAGTTAATAGTATATAGGTAAAAAGCTCCAAAAAAATAACTTATATTAAATGTAGCTAACCCATATCCTGCTGTACATAAAGGGGGCATTAATGCAGTAGCAATAGCAACTCCTGGTATAGGATTTCCTTTTTCAACCCTAGTAATAGAGATAACACCAACAAGACCTCCAAAAAAAGCAATCAAAACATCATAAATTGTTGGAGAAGTACGAGCTAATAACTCAGATTGAACATCCTTAAAAGGACTAACGTAGAAATAAATAGCAGAAACTAATAAACTAACAATAGTAGCAATGATTAAATTCTTTATTGCGATTTTTAGCAATAAAAAATTATAAGTCCCTAAGGCAAAGCCAGCACCTACAATTGGTCCCATCAATGGAGAAATTAACATGGCACCTATAATTACTGCTGTTGAATTTACATTTAACCCAACAGATGCAATGATAATGGCGCAAGCTAAAATCCATAAATTAGCTCCTTTAAAGGCAATATTAGCTCTAATGTTTTCTAAAACTTTTTCCCCTTTCTCTTCGCCTTTATGGAGATTGATGTAATCAAAAAACTTATTTGTCATCTACTATTATTTTTAATGTTATTGCTTTGCCCTACTCAAAACATAGTAACCTATCACACCTCCAAAGATAGAAGCTACAAAAATACCTATCTTGGCTTGCGTTATATATTCCTCGCTTGTAAAGGCTAATGAAGTTACAAATAAAGACATGGTAAAACCAATAGCTGCAAGAAGGCTCAGTCCAAAAAGAGTTTTAATATTCATCCCCTTAGGAAAAGGAGCTACTTTTAATTTTACCAAAACAACCGTAAAACCTACTACTCCTATTACCTTTCCGACCAATAAACCAAGTGCTACACCTAGAGCTACATTTGTACTAAACAAATGATCAAGATCAATGGCTAAAGATACACCAGCATTGGCTAAGGCGAAAATAGGAATAATTAAAAAAGTAACCATAGGATGCATCATATGCTCTAAACGCTGTAAAGGCGGTGTTGCACAAGCGGTGCTTTTTTCTATCTCTTCTAAAATATGCAATTGTTCATTAGTCAAGATAGGTTTAGTATTATCGGGATCTATTGCCTTGAACTTATCTAAAAGTCCTTGTATCTTTTCACTAAATACTTTTTCACTAATTCTAACATTAGCAGGAATTGTAAACGCTGCTAAAACTGCAGCAATAGTGGCGTGGACACCTGATAATAAAAACGCTGTCCATACCCCTCCTATTCCTAAAATAGCGTAAAACAATATATTTCTAACTCCTATTCTATTACCTAAATACATAACAACTAAAATGGAAGCTCCCAATAATAGATGCAAAGTTGAAATCTCAGAAGTATAAAAGAAAGCTATAACAAGTACAGCCCCTAAATCATCAACGATAGCTAATGCCGTTAGAAACACTTTTAATGTTAAAGGTATTCTACTTCCTAATAAATAAAGAACCCCCAAAGCAAATGCAATATCGGTTGCCATAGGAATTCCCCAACCATTAGACATCTCTCCGTTTGGATTTAAGGCAAAGTAAATAACCGCAGGAACAACCATACCTCCTAATGCCGCTCCAATAGGTAACATTGCCTTTCTAGGATTAGATAACTCTCCTGCTACAATTTCTCTTTTCAGTTCTAGGCCCACAACAAAAAAGAAAATAGCCATCAATCCATCATTAATCCAATGATGTAAACTATATTCAAAAAAACTATTTCCTGCCCATTGAAAACCAAACTTATATTCCAAAATATGATGATAATGTTCTTTTAACGAGGAATTAGCTAATACAAGTGCAATAATTACACTTATCCCTAATACTATACCACCTGACTTTTCTTGTTTAATAAATCGTTGTATGGGTGATACCATCCTCTCAATGGTGGTCTGATTTGACTGGCTCATAAAAATAATTTTTCTTTTTTTAATGTTATAAATAATTTACAAAGTCAAAAATAAAAAATTAATTTTAGCACCTACTATATAACAGTTGTTTCTATGAATTCATGCTTATATTTAACTTTTTTAACATCTTTACCTCAATATTATCTAAAGTTAAATACAAATTAATCTTGTGTTAATAAATAAACTAAAAGACTAAAAAGAACATAAACGTTCTTTTTTAGAAAACTACTAAGCTAAACAATTTCTACTATCTTTGATTTATTAGTTTTTTTTAGAATTAGAAGTAAAATATTAGATAAATTGGTTTTAAACAAAAGAAAAATGTATGTCCGTTTGATGTAATAAGAGGGGTCTAATGTTGTAATTATCCCATTAAACTAGATAAGACTAATTTTTATAATTACTGTATATTAACTAGTTACTTGTTTATATGATCAGTTCCTTAAACCTATAAATTATCAGTATGACACTAAACGGAGATACATAAAGAAAACAATTATTTAATTCAAGAATATTTATAAGAAGTGGTTCGAATTCTTCCACAAATAAAAAATTATTATCGATTTCTAATTCATTTTAACGCCAACATCCATTGCAACATCTTTGTTTTTTTCTTTAAATAATAAATTAGGATTTACAGTAGTTTTTAATGATTTATAATGAATTAAATCCTTTTGTAAAACATCAACATACACTTCGTCTCTCTGTATTAAAAATTCATCTCCATCATCAAACAAACAATGGGATGCAGTTAATACATAAAGCTGTTCCTTTAACTCATCTAAATAATATATTACACCTGTTCCGATACAAGCCCCATTGTTTACATCTCTCAGTCTTATAGAAAGTTTAGATATTATTTGATCCAATTTCTCAATCATTACCTCAATAAATTTAGTCTATAAATATTTTAAAAATTAATCATAATACAAGTACACCTATTTACTCCATTAAACTAATATTAGTAAAACTACAACAAATACCTTTCTTTTAAAAAACACCTAGAAGAAGAAAAATCTACAAAATATTCTAAAATAAGATCTTCTTGGAGTTTCAATTTGCCCTTCGTTAGTATTGGAATAAAATACTATCCTAAAACAGTTAATCAAGAAATAAAATCAAATTTAAAACATGAACAAATGAAATTTAAATTCGAGAATAATAAAATTATAGGTATTATCCTAGAGAGTTAAAATAGTTCAATTTTTTAGGTCTAAAAACATATAATTAAAGCTAAAAACACACCCCGACAACACAATAATACCATAACTAGTATATCATTTCACAACAAAATACATCAAATTAAATTAGTTAACTAATAATATAAAATAAACAAAACACTGAAAAACAAAATAAAAACAAACAAAGGCTAAAACTAATATTTTTACTAAAATATTCGCTTCCATCAATCAAAAAAACAGGTTAGTATTTAACTTTTAGTACTTTTTTAATACATTTAAAATCATTATATTTGATTTTAACCTAATTTACCAAGGTGAGCTATTAGGTGAGTTGGTTTTTCACAAACAAGACAATTGATTGATTTAAAGATATTTACGAGGGATGGTTCGAATCCTGCCACAACTAAAAATTAATATTGGTTTGCAATTCATTTTGTAAATCAACATCTCATTTTAACGCCAACCTCTTCTTTATTATTCCAGTAATACTAAGCATTCCTATTCTCCACATAAATTAGTTGTTTAACCTAAAAACAACTATTATGGACAATCAAATCACAAAAGAAGATTTAAGGCTGTTTAGTCAAATAATCATTACAGAATTAAAAGAATTCTTTAGTCAGAAATCAAATGAGACTTCATTCGAATGGGTAAAGACAAAAATCGCAAGGCAATTACTTAGTATTTCAGCAGCTTCCCTACAAACACTTCGTATTAGTGGAAAGCTTAGATATAGAAAAATACTTGGTTCCTATTATTACAATAGAGCGGATATTGAAAATCTTTTTAAGGAGTAGTGTTATGTGTATATCAAATAAACTACTTCGTTATATAGTGGAGCTTAAAAATGATGCTAAGCTTAATGTTTGGCATTTTGCTTTACTTCTTGGGATTGTTCAGTTTGCATTTGTACAAAAGCAATGTAAACTAATTAGAATAAGCAGGCGTAAACTAATGAAATACGCTCATATTAATACGCTTCCTACTTATCATAAATATTTAAAAGATCTCCAAGAATTAGGCTATATAAAATATACTCCCTCGTATCACCCTGACATGCGTAGTACAGTTGAATTATTGCATAAAAGCTTAGATTGTACGAGGGAGTAATTACTATTAAACTAACTTAGTTACAATATCTATTAACTGAGTTAGTTTTTCTTGATCAAGATCAAGTGATTCAAGTTTTTCAACTAAACTCTTATACTCTGCAGTTCTCTTAGTAGCTTGCCCTTCTAACTTGCCTTTTAAAATCTGCATTTCACTCTTGATAGCTTCCTCTTCAGTTAGTGCATATTCCTCTGTTTGTTTAACAGAGTGATGACCCAACATTTCTTTTACCACATGAATAGGTACCCCATTGCCAAGAGTTACAGTACTACCAAAAGTTCTTCTTGCTTTATGAGTATTTAGCTCACTAATTTCACATAGTGAAGAAATCTCCTTTAGATAGGCATTCATCTTTTGATTAGAACGAACAGGAAGAACTACATCTTTTCCAATACAATCAGGATGGTCTTTATACTTATCCATTATCTCAATAGCTTTAGGAAGCAATGGGATAGTAATATTAGCATCCGTTTTTTGTCTATTGGTTCTTATCCATAAATTACCTTCTGAGTCTTTAGTAATATCACTTTTCTGAAGTTGAAACACATCGATATAAGCTAGTCCAGTGTAGCATTGAAACACGAACACATCTCTTACAATAGATAGCCTTTCATTATTAATCTCTTTTTTCTCTAAAATAGAAAGCTCCTCTTTACTCAAAGGCTTTTTATTAAGCTTAGTCTTCTTAGGCTTGTATTGTGCAAAAGGATTAGAAGGAATAATTCCTTTTGCAACAGCTATTAAAACAATCTTCTTAAAGTTCGATATATACTTTATAGCCGTATTGTTAGAACACGCTCTAACGGTCTTTAAATAGTGTTCATATTCAAGGATAAACTCATGATCAAGCTCTCTGAACTCAATATCATCCTTATTGTATACCTTTTTAATAAACTCTCCTACATGAGATCTTGCTGTTACATATCTCTCATAGGTACCAGGAGCATACTCTCTAGGAACTAGTTCCAAAATTTCATCATTGTGCTTTTGAAACTCAACTAAGACTTTACTCTTATCAGACCCTTTACCTTGAACAAAGTCCATTAATACAGAGACTGTAATAGGTTGCCCACTACTTACAAGTTCTAATTTGTAATGATTAATCTTAGATACGATTGTATCCAATAGAAAATTAAGAGTTCTAGCATCTTCTTTCGTGCCACTTGCCCGACCTGCCCTTTGGTTCCATCTATTGATATCCCATTTTTGGCTAATGGAAGTCTCTCTAGCGATTCCATCTACAATGATTCTAAGGTAAACCATCCTTAAATCACCTCCATCTCTTCCTTTTTTAAGGAAAAAACTAATTGATAAGCGTTTTTCTAACATAATTCAACTGTTTAAAATTAGTAATAAATGTCGAATTAAAACACTCAAAAATCAAGATGTAAATCTCTTTAACCCCTTACTATCACTAGGATTCAGCTAATTTTTGTGGCGCAAGACAGAACATTCTCTCTGTGCCATGAATTACGCGATTCCTTATGAGCATTTTTGAAAAAAATGCGATAGGGCTAAAAAAGAAAAAACCTATAATTCATTGAGAATCATAGGTTTTAAGCTGTTTTGATAACTTTTAAAAGTTATCATTTATAATTTCGCGGAGAAAGAGGGATTCGAACCCCCGGACCTGTTACAGTCAACAGTTTTCAAGACTGCCGCAATCGACCACTCTGCCATTTCTCCTTTGGTCTGCTTCACTTCCGTATTGCGAGTGCAAATATAGACACTTCCTTTAGAAATGCAAAAAAATATACACTAAAAAATACACTTTTTTTACTTACTAAAACTAACCTACTCTACAGTAAACATTTATACCAATAAAAAAAGGTCTTAATAAGCATAAACTTACTAAGACCTCTGTATTATAAAGTACTATTTGAATTATTAGTACTGTATATATTCTGTTATCTCTAGACCATATCCTGTCATTCCTACTCTTTTACCTTGAGCTGAATTTGACAGTAATTTAATTTTCGAAATATTTAAATCGTGAAGTATTTGAGCTCCGATTCCGAAGTCTTTCTCGTCTCCTGATAACTTAGGAGTATCAAGATCTAACTTCGCTCCAGTGCTCTTTAGCATAGCAAGTCTATTTAAAAGACTAGCACTGTAATCTTCTTGCGTGATAAATAAGATTGCTCCTTTATCACCTTCATTAATCTTCGCAAAAGTATTCTCCATACGAATACTCAACTTTCCACTTAAAGCATCAAGGATATCGTTATTACCTATTGTAGAATTGATACGAGTAAGAACTGCTTCTTCCCCATTCCAATCTCCTTTAGTCAAAGCGATATGTACCTGTCCGTTTGTGTTCTGTTGGTAAGCTCTTAATCTGAAACTACCATATTTAGTATCTATCTCAAAGTCTTCTTTCTTCTCTATAAGACTATCGTGTTTCATACGATATGCTACAAGAGCTTCTATAGATATAATTTTCAAGTCCCACTTCTTCGCTACCTCCATTAACTGAGGCAAACGAGCCATAGAACCATCTTCATTTAATATTTCAACTAAGATTCCCGCAGGTTTAAAACCCGCTAATCTAGCTAAGTCTACTGCAGCCTCTGTATGACCAGTTCTTCTAAGAACTCCTCCTTCCTTAGCTATTAAAGGAAAAATATGACCAGGACGACCTAAATCATCTCCTGTAGTCTCCTCTTTTACTAAAGACTCTATCGTTTTAGCACGATCATATACTGAGATACCAGTAGTACATCCGTGTCCTTTTAAATCAATCGAAACAGTAAATGCTGTTTGATGAAGTACTGTATTATTATTAACCATTGGATGCAAGTCTAGTTCTTGACATCTTTCCTTTGTAAGGGGAGCACAGATAAGTCCTCTTCCATGAGTAGCCATAAAGTTAATCATCTCAGGAGTTACCATCTCTGCAGCGGCGATAAAATCACCTTCGTTTTCACGATCCTCATCATCTACCACTATGATTACTTTTCCCGCTTTGATATCTGCGATTGCTTCCTCGATAGTGTTTAATTGAATGTGATTATGTGACATTATTATAGTTGTTTTTTGTTGTTCTCTGTTGATTTCATCTCTTCTCTATTACCTCTAAAACGCGCCTTTACAGCGAAGAATAAATCTTTAAATGTATCTAATGATAGACTGAAGTTTACATCTCCATTATCTTTAGTTGCTTTATAGGTCAGGTATATAGCTAAAGGAGTAAGTGCTAGTGATCCTATCCACCCACCTAAGAAAGGAATAATTCCGTCCTCTTGTGCCATCTTTTTACCAAAGGTATTGATAAAGTGATATGTAATAAAAATACCTACAGCAAATACAATCGGTAACCCAATCCCTCCTTTGCGGATAATAGCTCCTAATGGTGCTCCTATATAAAACATAAGGAAACAAGAGAAGGCTATTACGAATTTCTCGTATAACGCCAACCAGTGATCATTAATCTTCTTTACTTGATTTAATATAGAAAGATCATTGCTCTCTGCATTAAAACTAATGTTATTAGTATAATCTATAGCTGACTGTAATATACGGCTTTGATTATCATATGTAAATCCTTTTAGGATATCACTTCCCGCTTTTTCAACTCTCTTATCTGCTTCAGCTTTTTTAATAGAATCGTTCTCTACACTATGAGTTTTATCTACTGATAATAGATTACCTAACCTCAATGTCAAATTATCTGCATTAGACGCTTTCTCCTTATTCATTGCATTTTGTAGAGAATCTATCGTATAGTTTAGCTCTTTAATATTAAGCATTCCATACGTATTAGTAATCTTCTCTTCATCTTTACCTTCATTCTGAAAACTACTCAAATCAATATTCATTGTATACTTAGAGAAATGAGTCTTGATAAAAGGGTACTTCTTCGCTTCTTCATAATTCTTAGCAGCCACATCATCGTAGTAATTACCATCAAATAGATGAAGCTTTAAGATATTTGAGCTTTCTTCTGTTTCTAATTCACCATTAACAGATCTAATTACAGTTTTATTCTCATAACCCGAATTAGACTTCACGTGCATCGTTACATTATCAAGATACTGCCCCTTATCTCCTGTCTTATTATCTACCTTAATATTCACCTGTCCTAGATCGTTAAACTGCCCTGCTGCTATAGCCATAGCTGGCTTAGTCTGGATAATCTCTTTTCTAAGATTTAGGAACTTATACTCCGCCTTAGGGATTACATCATTAGCAAACCAAAAAGATATACCTGCAAGTATAAATATAAAAATAGACAGTGGACGCATAGCTCGTTTAAGAGATATACCTGACGCTTTCATAGCAGCGAACTCATAGTTCTCTGCAAAGCTACCAAATGTCATAATAGACGCTAATAAAACAGATAATGGCAACACTAATGGTACCATCTTAGGAGAATAAAACAATAAGAACTGTACGACTACTATTAAGTCAAGATCCTTTCCTGCTAATTCTGAAATAAATAGCCAAACTCCTTGTAGGATAAATATGAAGTATAAAATAGCAAACACTGTCAGCAGTGTTGATATAAAACTCTTTAAAATGTAACGGTCAAGTATTTTCACTTAAAAATATTCTAATCTATATTGTTGATGTAATAATTAGGGTACAACGACTGTGTAAAGGTAAAGTGATTTTTCGACATTGCTTGATTTGTTTTGAAAGAATTAACCGTCAATGTTGATTTAGAACCGTCTTTATTAACCTGTATCTTGTTATAAATATCCTTTGTACTTGAATCTATTCCTAAATAAACCTCCTTAATAACTGATTTCTTATCAGTTGGTATTAACTTGATATATTGAATTTTCTTACCATTCACATTTTGGAGAATATCCCATTGAAAGTCATATCCTTTATTAAAAAACGTAAGCATTTGAGATGGTAATATTCCATCTACTGCTTTCGCGTCATATTTAGAGACAGTCACTTCTTCATCTTCAGGAGAGATAGTATAAATCTTCTTACCATCATAAATCTTCTGAATTCCCATAAAAGTCAAGTTATACAGGTCTTTCTTCAAATCTAAATGTCCTTTTCCGTCAAAGTCCTGTTTCGCATTCTTTTCGTTCTTTTGATTAAATGAGAAGTCAATCGAGATATTCTCATAACCATTTATCTTTTTTGTTACTTCTAATAAATAGTTCTTTGCACGTTGACTACTTTGAGCATTTGCTGTCAAAGTGAACAATACAATACCTATAAATGCAATAATCTTTTTCATCTTTTCCAATTAATTGTTGTTTTCTTCATTGTCGAAGAATTGATCTAAGGACATCAAATCAGGTATATTCACACTACGTGCTTTACTTCCTTCAAACGGACCTACAATACCTGCAGCCTCCAATTGATCAATTAATCTTCCTGCTCTATTATATCCCAGTTTTAATTTTCTTTGTAATAAAGATGCTGAACCTTGTTGCGCCGTTACTATTATCGCTGCGGCATCTTTAAATAATGCATCTCTATCACCAATATCTATATCTAGATTAGCACCTCCATCCTCTCCAACATATTCAGGTAGGATATATGCATCTGGATAAGCCTTCTGAGAGCCAATATATTCTGTTAACTTCTCTACCTCTGGTGTATCTACGAAAGCACACTGTACACGTACTAATTCATTTCCTTGTGTATACAACATATCCCCTCTACCAATCAACTGATCTGCACCTTGCTGATCTAAGATAGTACGTGAGTCAATTTTAGAAGTTACTCTAAATGCTACACGTGCAGGGAAGTTAGCTTTAATAATACCTGTAATAACATTCACAGATGGTCTCTGAGTTGCGATAATTAAATGAATACCAATGGCACGAGCTAACTGCGCTAAACGTGCGATAGGAGTCTCCACCTCTTTACCTGCTGTCATAATCAAATCCGCAAACTCATCTACGACTAATACAATATAAGGCAAGAAACGATGTCCATTCTCTGGATTTAATTTGCGTTGCTTAAACTTCTCATTGTATTCTTTGATGTTTCTCACCATAGCATCTTTTAATAAGCTATAACGGTTATCCATCTCTATACATAAAGAGTTCAGTGTATTTATAACCTTCGTATTATCTGTTATGATAGCCTCTTCTGAGTTAGGCAATTTAGCTAAATAATGCCTTTCTATTTTATTAAATAAAGTTAATTCTACTTTTTTAGGATCTACTAATACAAACTTAACTTCTGCTGGATGCTTTTTATACAACAATGACGTTAGTAATGCATTTAACCCTACAGACTTACCTTGCCCTGTTGCTCCTGCCATTAAAAGGTGTGGCATCTTCGCTAAGTCAACAACAAATGTCTCATTAGAAATAGTCTTCCCTAACGCTACTGGCAACTCCATCTCAGCACTCTGAAACTTAGGAGAAGCAATAACACTGCGCATAGAGACAATCGATGGGCTATTATTAGGCACCTCGATACCGATAGTTCCCCTTCCTGGAATAGGAGCGATAATACGAATACCTAATGCTGATAATGAAAGTGCAATATCATCCTCTAAGTTTTTAATCTTAGAAATACGAATACCTGCTTCTGGAACTATTTCATATAACGTAACTGTTGGACCAACTGTTGCTTTAATTTGCGCAATATCTATCTTATAGTTACGCAGTGTATCTACGATTCTATTTTTATTCTCTTCTAACTCCTCTTGGTTAATAGTAATACCTGAACCAGCATACTCTCTCAGAAGTTCGATAGATGGATACTGATAATTAGACAACTCTAATGTAGGGTCAAACTCCCCAAAGTCTTGTACTAACTTAGCAGCTAGGTTTTCTTCTAAACTTCCTTCTTCTTTTACTTCTTCAATAACGAAGTCTTTAGAAGAATCTTTAGCTACAGTAGGATTGCTTTTTGGTTCACTATTTTTAGGCGTGTTGTGATCTAATACCAACTCTGAGCTATTCGTAATAGTTGGTTTGATATCTTTCTGTTCGACTATAGCAGATTTAGGAGACTCAACGATTGGTTCCTCATATATGCTAAAATCTTCTTCCTTGATAGGTGTTTCTTGTTTTGGCGGCACTACTGTACTCGCTACTACATTGCCTATTGGATTAGGATTAGTATGTGTAGTTGATACTTCACTCTTATCAAAGTCAATAGATGATTCGATATGATCTTTTTTAATCTTCTTAAAATAAGTAGGTATATTCTCTAAACCAGCTTTAATGGCTGCAGGAGATAATTTGAATCTAAATAAAGCAAAAACAATAGTAACAAAAAACAATAACAATACTGTACCTGCTGTACCTAAATAGTCTACTAGGTATAAGTTTAAATCATATCCTACTGTTCCTCCAAGTAATGGATAGTTACTCCAAAAGAAACCTAGAAATACAGACAATAACAACATCGAGAACAAATCCCAAAAGATTACTTTCTTAATTCTACGTGCTGGAATAGTAAAGAATGCATATATCCCAGACTGTATTAACATCTTAGCAAAGAAGAAAGAAGCTACTCCGAATCCTTGATAAATAAAAACATGCCCTAAATATGCACCTATTTTACCAAGCCAATTCGATACATCAACATCTCTATCTCCTAATAATTCTAAATTACTTTGATCGTGAAAGCCTGTAATCATATACGAAATAAAGCTTAAGGTTAAAGCTATTCCACAAATAATGACTAATACAGTAGATATAAATCTAGAATTGATATATATCGTAGTATCTACTTTCTTACTGGTATTATTTGACTGTGCAGTTTTCTTTTTAGTAGTATTCTCTTTTTCCATTTCAGTTTTTATTGACAATATGGCTATATTGTTTTACCTATTTTTTAATACCTTAAATCCGAAGATAACATTTAAACAAGAATGAATTGTACAAAACAGAACTAAATTAGTGATAAAAGCATACTGTGATGCGTTTTAGAGCTAATTAAAGCTATGTGAAGTAGACTTAATTCGTCATAAATGTTCGTTACCAATTAAAGATAATAATATAGACTGCTATAAGAAAACCTTATAACAGTCTATATAACTATAAACCGATTAACATAGAGCAAGCAATAGTCAAAAGCTATAAGCTGAATTATCTACTACCTTCCCTAAGTTTACATCATTATTTTAAAGCTTCTATCGCTTTTGCATAATTTGGTTCATCTGCAGTCTCTGCTACTTGTTCTGTGTAAATAACAGTTCCTTCTTCATTAATAATAACGATAGATCTAGATAACAATCCTTTTAAAGGACCATCAGTAAATAAAACGCCATAATCCTTTCCGAATTGTCCATCTCTAAAGTCAGAAGCCATCACTACATTAGCAATTCCTTCTGCTCCACAGAAACGTCCTTGAGCAAATGGTAAATCTCTTGACACACATAATACTACTGTATTCTCTAGTTTAGAAGCATCTTGATTAAAATGTCTAACTGATGTAGCACATGTAGGTGTATCAACACTAGGAAATATGTTTAAGATAACTTTCTTTCCTGCATAATCTGCTAATGTTATATCTCCTAAGTTCCCTCCCACTAATGTGAATGCTGGAGCTTTAGTACTTGAGTTCGGTAATGTTCCTATTGTTTGTATAGGATTACCTTTTAATGTTACAGTCGCCATATTGTTTTATTTTTAGGTTATACAAAAATAGATAAAATTCAATACATTTAAACGCTAATTACTGATAGATATATTAGCAAAATACAAAATGGTTGATTATTTTATTAAGTCAATTACTTTATTGCAATTTTATTTTTTCTTTATATCTCCTCAACTACTCCTTAATCACATCTTAATCTAATATCAATAAATAAAAAAACCACACCGAAGTGTGGTTTTATATGATTACAAGAAGTTTTATTTATCAATTGATCCTAAAACTCTTTGCATAAAAGTATTTAATGCTTCTTTCTGTGTAGCCCCTTCCTTCATTAACTTCTGAACTTCTAGTGCTCCATACATATTCGAAATAAGCTCTCCTACTACATCTAACTCCTCGTCTTTAAGAGAAGGAACTTCTGTAAGGTTTTCTAATACTTCTATTGTTTCGATAATATAATCTTGATCATTTTGCTCAATAAATTGAGTCAAATGCTTGATAACTGGTAACTTCATTGTTTATACTATTTATGAAATTATACAATCTCGTTTACTAATTCGTGTAATACCTCAGTCTTATTTGTCTGAGTTTGGTTTACTAACTTACCATTAACGAAAGTAGCAAAAGTTGGTAAGTTACTTACATCAGCCAATTTTCTTGACTCAGGGAAGTTCTCAGCATCTGCAATTACAAATGTCATATCTTCTTTCTCTGTTGCCAATTTTTTAAATTTAGGCTTCATAATTCTACAATTACCACACCAAGATGCAGCGTATTGAACAACCACTTTTTCATTTGAATTCACAATCTCTTGTAAATTATCTTTATCTAGTTCTAAAAGCATTTTTTTTGATTTTTTGTGTTAGTAATATAAGAGCCTGTTTAGAATTTTGAATTATAAACAGACTCTATAAGCTTATTCTTAGTGTTTGCTTAAGTAATCAGCTACTCCACCTCTGTTTGCATTCATTGCATCTTTTCCTTCTTCCCAGTTAGCAGGACATACTTCACCATGAGTTTGTACGTGAGTGTAAGCATCGATTAATCTTAAGTACTCATTTACATTTCTTCCAAGTGGCATATCATTTACTGATTCATGGAAGATTTTTCCTGACTCATCTACTAAATAAGTAGCTCTATATGTAACATTAGATCCTTCGATTTGAACTGAATCTAACTCTTCATTGTATACTTCATTTTCGATGTCTAAGATTCCTAATACTGAAGATAGGTTTCTTTGAGTATCTGCGATGATAGGGTAAGTAACTCCTTCAATTCCTCCATTGTCTTTTGCTGTGTTTAACCAAGCGAAGTGTACTTCGTTAGTATCACATGAAGCTCCAATTACAATAGTATTTCTTTTTTCAAATTCTGGTAATGCAGCTTGGAAAGCGTGTAATTCTGTAGGACATACGAATGTAAAGTCTTTTGGATACCAGAATAATAATACTTTTTTATTGTTTTTTGTTGCTTCTTCGAAGATGTTGATTTTTAAATCATCTCCCATTTCAGACATTGCGTCAACTGTGATGTTTGGAAATTTTTTACCTACTAAAGACATAATATTTATTTTTAAAGTTATTAATACTCTCTTGATTTCTTTTACAAATGTAAGTCGACTTAAACACTAAATCTATTAATTATGATTATTGTTTCTTATTCTTACATAAGTAAAATCTATACCTAGTAAATCTAATTACTTTTTTTAGATATCTCTAAAGATAGTATTTTTTATATAAAATCGAGAAGCATCTATTGTTATAAAAATATTAATTAACAAAAAAGGCAATGAACATCACTACTAGTGAATTCATTGCCTCTCATATATCAATAGTAAGATACTCCTTAAATCTGCAGATAACATTTAAACGAGAATGAATTGTACAAAACAGAGCAAAATTAGTGATTAAAGCACACTGTAGTGTGGTTTTAGAGTTAATTGAAGCTATGTAAAGTAGAATTTATTCGCAGTAAATGTTAGTTGCAGATTTAAGGATAATCTTACTCCTTCTTTAATATTCGTCTTATCTTAATATCAAATGCCGCATATAACAACGTTACGAATGGACTCAAGTAATTAAAGAATGCATAAGGTAGGTATGTCATCGTAGGAATACCTAAGACTCCCGAGTGATATGCTCCACAAGTATTCCATGGTATTAACACAGAAGTAACTGTACCTGAATCTTCTAACGTACGGCTTAAGTTCTCTGGCGCAAGCCCCTTCGCTTTATAAGCATCTGAGAACATCTTCCCTGGTACGACGATTGACAGATACTGATCTGATGTCATTATATTAATCGCTAGACAGCTTGCTACAGTACTAGCAAATAATCCAAACATATTATTCGCTATATTTAATAGTGCTGTAGAGATCTTCTGCAATGCTCCTATCGCCTCCATCGCCCCTCCAAAAAACATAGCACATAGAATTAACCATACTGTATTCAACATACTAGCCATACCTCCTGCTTCGAATAATCCGTTTAAACTTTCTAAAGGTGATAAGATTCTTATATCAGTTGTCAAGGCTAACATCACTCCTTTATATGCATTATAAAAATCAAAAGTCTCTCCTCCCGAAACTTGAACTACGATATCCTGTTGAAAAATTAATGCAAAAACAGCTCCTAATAAGGTACCGATTAATAATGCGGCTATTGGTTGTACCTTTTTTACAATCAAGAACACAACAAAAACTGGTACAATGAATAATACTGGTGTTACATTAAATGTGTCAGATATAGCATTTAACGTAGCTGATGTATCTACATTTCCTCCTGTCCCATAAACTAATCCTAATATTATAAATAAGATTAATGTCACAACATACGTAGGAACAGTAGTATACAACATATATCTAATATGTGTAAACAAATCAGTACCGGCCATCACAGGTGCTAAGTTAGTCGTATCTGATAATGGAGACAACTTATCTCCAAAGTACGCTCCCGAAATCACAGCTCCTCCTATCATACCAATAGGCATACCTAAAGCGTGACCGATTCCTACTAATGCGATACCTACTGTTGCCGATGTAGTCCACGAACTACCTGTCGCAATAGATATAATCGATGTAATTATTAAACAAGCTGGCAAATAAATAGCAGGATGTAATATCTGTAATCCATAATATATCATACTCGGTATAATACCACTTAACAGCCATGTCCCTGATAATGCTCCTACTAATAAAAGAATAAATATAGCTCCAGAAGTATCTCTAACATTATTTATAATCTGAGTTAATACTTTATCATAGCTAACTCTATTATAAAGCCCTACCATGGCAGCTATAGATCCACCAATAAGTAAAATGAACTGATTAGTGCCCGACAGAGCATCATCCCGGAATACATACACGTTAATAGCTAATAACGCTACTAATATAGTAACAGGTATTAACGATTGAAGCAATGTAATGGGTCTTTCCGCTTTGTCTTGATTTTTACTCATTTATTTTAAACTTTAATTTTAATTTACTGCGAAAGTAAGTATTTTACAGATAAACCTTAGACAAAATAACTTTTATTACTTTCCCCTTACCTTTTAACGCTATTTTACCTTACTGATTTTAAGTTTATTATAAAAACTATTACCAAAACATTAATATAATCATCGAAAAAAATTGTTAAAAACAAAACTTATTTATATATTTACTACATACTATAAAGAGATTTATATGTATTCTTTATGCTTTATCTCGTAAAAGAGGATAGTATTTAGATATAAAATATTGTTGTTTTGATGTTTTTAGAGGACATCATATTAAGCTACTTATCTATAAAATAAGTAGCTTTTTTTATGTTTTCACTTTAACTTTGTCATTCTAAAAAACAATACTTATGATCGTTAGAAACAAAAAGCATATTGTTCAAATGCTTTTTATCTGGAAAGGTTCAGTTCTTAAAAAAATATTCCCTACCCTAATCGCTATTTTTATATTCTCTTGGATAGTATACTTTGCACATTATTTATTTCCTGATGTGATTATACCACTAAATGTAGGTGCTTTTGCATTGATAGGTATTTCTCTGGCTATCTTCTTAGGTTTTTGTAATAGTGCAGCGTATGATCGCTTCTGGGAAGGCCGTAAACAATGGGGAAGCTTAGTCATCCATTCTAGATCTCTCGCTTTTCAAATTCAGAATTACATTGAAGAAAACAATCAGTTTACTAAGAAAGATAAAGAAGAAGGAATCAATCTGATTATAGCTTTTTGTTATCTACTTAATAAACAGCTTAGAACTAAAATAGACTATGACACTGTACGTCCTTATCTTAAAGAAGATGTGTATGAGGCTATGCTAACTAAGAAATTCAAACCTTCATTTATCTTAAATGAATTAACGAAGTGGATAGCTACTCAGCAACGCGCAGGAAGATTAGATACAATCACACAGGCTAGAATAGATAAGAATATAGATGAACTATCTATTGTATTGGGAGCTTGCGAACGCATCGTACATACTAAGATTCCTTTCGTATATTTTGTTATCCTACACAGAACAGTATATGTATATTGTTTTATACTTCCTTTTGGCTTGATAGATCTTATTATATGGGCTATGCCATTCTTCGTAACCTTCGTTGCATATACATTTATTGCCTTAGATGCTGTAGTTGCAGAGATAGCAGAGCCTTTCGGAGAAGAAGAAAATGACTTAGCACTAGATCAAATGTGTGCAAATATAGCCTATTCTTTAAGTGAAATATCTGATATGACTCCTCCTGAGTTAATCACTCCGGACAAGAATTACATAGTTACTTAAACCCACATTCAGCATTAGCCAAATACTACAAAGCAATTATACAAAATAGAAAAGCTCCTGTAAAAGATATTTTACTAGGAGCTTTTTTTATTATTACGGTAAGCAAAAACAGAATAACAAATTCTATCTTCTTATTTTAAATCAATGTATATGATAACTAATCAATATGTTTTTAAACAAAACTAAAGACTATACTTATATCAGTGGTAATATAAGTCGATGGTAAACAACCTTTCTTTGGGGGAGTAAAGTTCTTACTCTTCTTAAAAAACTCACTTGACTAATATCTTTATATCAGCATGTATAGTCTTCTAATTCTGTTTCTTACTACATATAAAACAAACAATATGCCAATAATTCTAATCATACATATAACTTGTACTAACACTTATTTTTCATACATTTGCTTCATATTCTGATTTCTATTTCATTAGAAATCAATGTTTTTTAATTCCTCTAAGGATTATATATCTTATTACTTCTCTCAAGAAAAAGCAAACTCCCTTATTTATCGATACCTAGTTATGAAGTTGTTATGTGGCCTTATATGAAACTATATTGACAGCATTGTGAATACATAATGACTCCATTAAAACAGCCCTTTTAATGGAGTCACGATGGACTCATTATGGACTCACTATGGACTCACTCGAACCAAGGTTGCATAAAAAAAGCTATCCTTCCTATTAACGTATGTTATTCTGATTATTTTTAAATATTGACCTTGAAGATTGGCCAAGAAAAAGCTATTGAATACTAAAAATCAATACTTTGCAAAGATACATATTAAAAACCAAAAAAAATTATACACCTTAGTTTATTGCTAGCACCTTAAATTTATAAAATCAAAAAAACTTCATTATATCTTCCTAATAAAATGAATGAAGAGTGAGGAGCTTATATCTGCTCTCATCTGTAGTTTATCTGCAGATTCATTGAGGTTTCCAATGTAAAAAGGACTATTTCAGTAATAAACCTTCTAGAAGTCTGCTATAATAATGAAGCTAGAGAAAGTGACATTGCCCTTAAATAAAAGAGAATGGAAGAATTAGGCACAAAAAAAGCACCTCTTTCGAAGTGCTTCATATTATATTTAAACATTAATTAAATTTAAAGATTCTTGAAGTTCTGGTTTTCCTTGAACATATCCACTAACCCACTTTCCTAATTGTTCTACATCATATGGCAACAAATGATTAATTGCCTTGTGTAGTTCTTTGTAAAATAGTTTAGGATCAAAGCTCACATTTTCTAATATTGTCTTTGCAAAATCAAACATTAAACGTGTTTTCATATTTGTAACTTTTTATCTTACTACATAGTAAACATACTCATTTAGAAATACCTTTCATATTTTTACTTTAGACTTTAATACAATTTTAGCAATTAATATTGCATTCTCATTTTATAGATTTAATCAATGAATATCCTGAATTAAAACTAAATAATAATTTATTTACTTCAATAAATAAACACTCTTTTAATTGTCTTATTAAGTTGTTTTTTAGAACAAAAAAAAACAACTCTATAAGAAGTGCTTTTTATACCTTAAATCTTAATTAATTCTAACGAGTCACTAAGCTCAGGCTTCTCTTTTACATATCCGCTAACCCAATCAGTTAATTGCTCTAGGTCGTATGGTAAAAGATTTTGAATAGCCTTTTGCAATTCTTTATAAAATAACTTTGGATCAAAACTAACATTCTCTAGTATTGTTTTCGCAAAGTCAAACATTGTCTTTCTTTTCATATCTGTAGTACTATTGTATCACTGTATCAAATATAAAAAACATCTCAATAAAACACAAAAATAACTAAGCATTTAATACTTTTTTAATCATTTATGAATTAAATAAATTTTTAAACCTTAATTAAGCGAACATATTCAACAGATTCACTCTCTTTTTAATATAAAACCACATTCACTGATGTTTTAATCACAAAATGTAGATTTTCTGTATTTTCTAGGCATAAAAAAAAATGAAATTCATTAATAGATATGAGCAATTATAGTACTCTATCTCTAACGAAATTCATTTTTATAGGCGTGGAAAAACTTTTCGACCGATTTATCCTGCTTTACATATTTTAAACTCTATAATAGAGTACTTGTTCTAATTTTGATATTGTTTTAAAAAGTACTTTAATAAATCTGTGGTAGTCACTATTCCCAATAGATTATTCTCTTCATCTACTATAGGTATAGAGTGAAAACTCTGCTTCGCCAATATCTCCGTTACTTCCTTAATAGTAGCAGTAGGCAATGCACTAACAACAACTTTAGCCATCACTTGACTAATAGAGTATACATCATATACTACAGAAGATACATCCATTAAATCATCTTCATCATCTAATACATCAGCATAGCTAATCTTAAGCAAATCTGAATAACTAAGTACACCTATCAGCTTCCCTTCATTAACTATAGGTATATGCCTAATATTATGTTTTTTAAACAACTTTTCTGCATCATACAGACTATTACTTAATGTAAGAGTAATTAACTCTTTAGTCATAATTTCGGCTACTGGAACATTTTGTCTCATAATAAACGGATTTAAGTTAGACACCTACTCTCTAATAAAGTCACTTTTTGACATCAATATCTTGCTAACTTTATCTTTATCCTTATAATCCACAGTTATCATTTACCTATAGATTTAAGGTTTACTAAATTTAAGAATAATCATTGATTCAAACAAATAACCAAGGTAGTTTTATCTAAATTAAGACTATCAATATCAACACCTTAACAAATACCTAGCTGACATAATACTTCAATATCTAAATATAGTCTATGTCTAGCTCTTATAATTACAAATCACTTCTTACATCATCAATATAGTTACAAAAAAAAGCACTCCTTTCGAAGTGCTTTGTAGTATTTGGCTAACACTGATCATGGGGTTAACCTATATTTCTTTTCCATCTAAACCTACCGTCACTGTAGTCCCATTTCTACTAGCAGAAGCTTTTCCTCCACTAAATGTTCCTATAGACTCATAAGTATTTGCTTCTATTATAATCACTCCTCTCGCATTCATTACCCCCACATATCTTCCTGCGTACATTCTCACCGTATTATCACTATTATTAAAGCGATCTATCTTATCATACTTTGCTTTCGCTATTTCATTACCATCCTTATTCTTTATTCCCCATTTACCTCCTATTTCGAATGAAGCATATCCATTAAACAAGTTATCTACATCACTTACGCTACCTGGTTTAAATAATTCTGTCCCTTTAGTGTAATCAATAATCATCGGGTATCCATTTAATCTCACTTTAGACAAACCATCTCTTATCAATTTCTGATCTACCATTTCATACTTTGCTTCTACTGTTAACAGTCCCGAACTATTCACAAAACCATAAAGACCTCCTCTTATCACCCTAGCATAGCCGTCTTCACTAAATTCTGTTATACGATCATAAGTGGCAGAGATAACTTTAACTCCAAACTTATTCATAATACCCCATTGTCCATTTAGCTCAAATGGAGACACAGAAGCATTTTTGAAATCAAACTCCTTTCCATACTCGGCATCTACCACCACACTTAAGTTCTCACTAGCAAAACCATACTTACCATTTAATCCTCTTAATAAGATCACACCATTCTCATAATTAACCTTGATTTCTTTATAATTTGACTCTAACGTTTTCCCTCCATCTGTATAGAAATTAAAAAGAGGTAAATCCCCTTCTTTATCCTTACTGTCTAATATTCTATTTCTCTTAGTATCTGGTTCATTGATAAAGTAATATTTCGTTTCTAATACTTCTTTCCACTGTCTATTAATTAATCCTCTTCTACCTAACCCTGATTCTACTACAGCTTTATTGTCTTTCTCAAAGCTGAATATCTTCATATAACGATCAGCTTTAACTAATTCTACTAACGCATTACTATAAACACCTGCATAAATTCCCTTTGTTACCCTATATGTATTATCTTCTTCTAAAAGACTAATACTCGCAAAGCTTTCATTAAGCCCCTCTACTAAAGATTTATTTAACAGATTATACCTACTATCAATACTCTGAACCAAAACGTATCCATTCTTATCAAAGCTTCCAATAGCTTTATACACTGGCTCTAATACTTTATGTGTTTTTACATCAAATAACCCAATGGCATTATCCTGTCCTATTATATCATTATTAATCTGCACAAAACCATTATCATCTGTCATCTTAATATCTTTATACATCACAGGTAACACCACGTTCCACGCCTTATCAGCAAGACCCAACTTGCCATTTTGCGTAAGTCTAGTCATCCCATAAGGTAAGATATCTCCTATGTTATCATACTCTATCGGCAATACTATCTTCCAATCTTTATTAATCACTCCAAGTTTTTTATCCTTAATCACGCGGGCATATCCCTCAGCATTAAACCCTATAATATCATCATAGATAGGTTCTAACAGTACTTTGAAACTTCTATTTATGACTCCCCATTTCTCTCCTACTTTAATTCTAGCAAACCCTTGTATATCGAACTCCGTTATCTCATCATAGATAGGCTCTAACAAGACCTTGTGATTACTATCTATAAATCCCCATTTATCCCCTACGTGTAATCTAGCGTATCCCGATTTATCAAACTCAAATATCTTAAAGTCAGCTTCAAAACGAGGTGATATGATCTCTTTCCAATCTTTATTTAATAATCCCCATTTCTCTGCTAATACTACTTTATAGGTAACTTCTTTCTCATCATTAGACTCTTTTATTATATCATATTTGGGTTCTAATAATCTCCCTTCAGCATTAACCATCCCTACCTTTAAAGAATCAATTAAAAAAGCAACTCCCTTAGCATCAAACTTAGTGATACTATCGTATTTTGCCTCTGCTATTGTTTTCCACTCTTTTTTGATTAATCCACGTTTCTTAGTTTGTTCTACGATAATGTGATTTGCATTTACACCATCAGTTCCAAACTCGCGAATCTTCGTATAAGTAGGTTTTATTACCACTTTCCAATCCTTATCTACTATACCAAATTTATTCTCTGCTTCAACCTTTACATACTGCTTATCATAATACCCAAAGATTTTATCATAGACTGGCGCTACCTTTTCTTCTCCCTTTGTATTTATTACTCCGCTTTTCTCAAGCTTCACTACGGTAGCATATCCTTGTCCACTAAAATTCTCTATATCATTATAAGTAGGCGAGATAACTGACTTACCTAACATATCTATAAGCCCCCATAATTTGCTCTTCTTTACTCTAGCGATCTTGTGCTCATCAAAGTCTTTTACAGCCTCATACTGAGGTACCACTACTACTACGTTAGCCTGTGGATCTCTAAATCCCCATAATCCTCTTTCTTCAAAAGGAATTAAAACTTTAGGCTGATAGTCTGGTTTCTCTACAGGTTTTTCTTTTTTACCACCGCCATCATCGTTACTACACGAAAATGATAATACTCCAAGCAATATTAGTAAGGGAATTCTTTTCATTTATATTGTATTGTTATTTGATTATTTAAATTATAAAACATCCTCTTTCAACTAATCCAAATATAAAAAAATAAAGAATTATTTACTAATAAACACAAATCACAAACAATACAATCACAATAAACATAATTATAAATAAAAAATACAATATATTTAAAACAAAAAAGACACTATAATCAAATATTATAATGTCTTATATTGTTTGAATATTATATTTACTCTAATAAATACACACAACCACCTTACCTACAGTATTTCCACTTTTTAGTTGTAAATGTGCTTTATCCATCTCTTTAAAGTCAAAAATATGGCTAATATGAGCTCTTATAATTCCCTTTCCTAACAGATCCGCTATGATTTTCATATCTCGAGCGCTAGAATACACACACATAAAGTGACTGCCGTGTAGCTGTTTTGCCTTAGCAGCCACCTCATCCTCTTCTGTATATCCTGACGGTAGAACGACCATAGTCCCGAACTCTTTAAGCACCTTAACAGACTTCTGGAAGTTATCTCCTCCTATGGATTCTAAGACGAAGTCTATATCTGATACCTCTTCTTCAAACTTTACACTTCTATAATCGATATGCTCATCTGCGCCTAGCTCCATTACGAACTCCTTATTCTTAGCAGAGGAAGTCCCTATCACATATGCGCCTAGATACTTAGCCATCTGCACAGCATAATGCCCTACACCACCTGATGCGGCGTGTATGAGCACTTTATCATTTGGTCTTAATTTGCCATAACTCGTAAACGCTTGCCAAGCTGTTAATGCTGCTAATGTACTAGCTGCTGCCGCTTCGTGGGTTATATTACTAGGCTTTAACGCTATTTGATCTACTGAGACAGTGATGTACTCTGCATAAGCTCTACCGTGCCCTGGAAAGTTTACCATACCAAAAACAGCATCCCCTACTTTAAACTCTTGTACGTGATCTCCTATTTCCTCTATTACACCTGAAAAGTCCCAACCTAATATAATAGGATCATACTGCTCTAAGAGATTTGCAATCTCTACTTTATTTGCTCTAGTCAGAGTATCTACAGGATTTACACTTAATGCCTTTACTTTGACTAATACCTCTCCAGTTTTTAAAACAGGAATATCAATATCCTGAATTTGAAGCTTATCTACACCTCCAAATTCTTTTAACACAATTGCTTTCATATAATAATTACTTTTACACAAAAATAAACTGATACCAAGCTTAATAATAGGTACATTTTAATTATAAATCAGTATATATATGGCAAGAGAAAATATCTATCAACCTTTTGAAGTCTTCTGTGAAAAATTTGATTTTTGCCCTCTACAGAATAGATTATTTAACTTTTTTGAGTTTGTATTTGTAATATCTGGAGAAGGCTACCACATCGTTAATAATAGTAAGAATAAACTTAAGAAAGGAGATCTATATTTAATTACACCTGAAGACAAACACTCTTTTGATCTAACTAAGCAATCTGAATTCTTAGTTATACGTATTAATGACGAATATCTTAAACAGTCTAGTGCTTTAACTATTAACCATCTAGAATGTGTCCTTTATTACGCTTCACATCTATCTACTTCTATCATAACTGATGAGGAAGATAAAGAAGTAATATATCAAATAGTACAAAACTTAATCCAGAGTATACAAAACCCAAAAGCTTATAACTGTGATTTACAGAGACAATATATTAATGCCATCATGATTATCGCTACTCGTAATCTAATGCACTATACTCCTAAAAACTTAGAAACTAAGGATGAGCGTATATTAGATATCATCGCATATATCCAACAGAATATCTATGACCTAAAGCTACTCACCGCTCAGGTCATTGGAGATAAGTTTGGACTTGCGTCATCCTATATCGGCGCTTATTTTTTAAATCAATGTGGAGAAACTATGCAGCAGTATATTATCTCCTATAGACTTAAGCTGATTAAACATCGCCTACTGTTTAGCGATCTTAGAATAGGTGAAATAGCTTCTGAATTTACGTTTACAGATGAAAGTCACGCAAACAAGTTCTTTAAAAAGCACGAAACACTGAGTATGTCTGCTTTTAGAAAGACACATAAGAAAATATAGTGTTTTTTATATCACAAATAGTTGTACTTTCATTTCTAGTACAACAACCTGTCATTATGAGAAGTTTATATTATATAAACCACCTCATCAAATGATTACAACTTATCACATTTAAAAGAAATTATGAAAAACAAAATCAATTGGCAAAGAATAGGGATAATCACGAGTACGATTATCTTCTTTATCGTAGCCATAACCTTTGAAATATTTGAGCTTGCTTCCCTACCAGGTCAATTCTTTGGTACCTTACTAGGGGTAGTAATTACAGCTATTATCACGGTATTATTACTTCAAGGACAGACTAAAAGTGAGGAGTCGAGAGAACGCCACTTACTTGTATTCGAGAAGAAACAGGAAGTATTCTTTCAGTTCTTAACTCAACTAAATACTATCCTTCAGCGTGAGTCTTTAAGCCCTGGATTATCTAATGGAAAGAAGATAGAGAAAGAAGTGAATAATTTACACGATCTTATTTTTGAGTTTGGATTCTTACAGATGCATACCTCAGCAGAGACCTTCGATAAAATACTCGTACACGTAGGTAATCTTATGACAGAAAGTAAACAAATCAAAATAGCAGAGAACCAATCTATAGATAAAGTAGAGAAGTATTACTTAGTACTAACTACTGATTTCTTCTCTATCGTATCCCTGCTAAAACACGAATTATACAACGAATTTAGCCCTCATATAGACAAAGCTAAACTAGATAGAATCATCAAGCTATCTTTTTAAAAACAAGAAAGCGAATCTAGAAGTTAGATTCGCTTTCTTATTTTTGGGTTAAAAGAGTTTCTTCCAAAATCCCTTATTATATTACAACAACTCTTCTTCCGACTATACAATCAACTATTAAGCTACTGAACACTTCTGTTAAGGCTATGAATAACAAATTCATATTATTAAAACATCACGAGTCTATTATTCCTCTTTTACATTAACTACTAAGTCAGTACGAATAGATTTACCAAAGTCTTTAACCCAGCCTTCATACGCCAAATTATTCAAGATATGTTGTGCTTTTTTTACTGAATTAGTGTTCATAATCTTACAATTTTCGAATTCATATTCTTCTAATAAATCCTTCATCTCTTCTATAAAAACACCATACGCAACTACCTTAAGCTCTTCGGTTCTCTTAAACCACCTCCAACGCTCTACTAAAACAAAGACATAATCTACCTTAGGCAATATAGATGGTAGCTCCCTTATCCAAGCAGCACCAGTACATAACTTATCTTCTTTAAATGTTTTATAAAAGAACATTTTAGGTACATTATAGTTGTCCCCTAAAGTATCCTGAAACTCCTCTAAACGTAAATTATATTCATAAAAGTAATTAGACTTATCTATGGGATAATAATTTAAATTATACTCTTTAAAATAATTTGATGAGATTGAAGCATTTCTTGTTGACCAGTCCTTATACAGTTCTTCCTCACTATACTTAACTGGTAGCTCTTCTTCAGATGGACTCTGAGGATTATATATGTATAAATCTAAATCATTAATAAACTGATTAACAAAATTAAACGAAGCAAAACCAAAGAAATCAGGTCTTATAAAATTTAAACTAAAACTAATATTAATAGATTCAAAACCTTCAAACTCATCATCCTCTCCTTCGCTATCATCTATATTTTCTGTGTTTTCAAAAAAGAAGTAAGCCTCTGTAGCTCCTACTTCCGCATACCAACAACTTCCATTCTCATTTAAATTTAAATGTTCAGTCAAATACCCCAATACATCATCTCCTGATAAAGTACTTTCCTTTCGTTTAAAAAACTTCAAATCATAAGCCATAATTACCAATTTATATTCAATACCATAAATATAACACAACAATCTATAATAAAATAACACTATTCAAACCAAAAAAAAAGCCACATCTATCGATGTGGCCCTCGGTTAAAAAGTAGTAAAAATTCATAGGTAATTACTTACCTAAACACTTTAGTCTATCAGCATCTCATTCTATACATTGGTATGGGTAATGTAATAGTAACTCCCAAATTAGCATATTGATGAGTTACCTATAAAATGAGCTGTTTTAAAAACTTAAAGTTAGCTACATCGAATGCTCGAAAAAATGAACACTTAAACAAAACTCAATGCCTGAGTCACTCGATTAGCAATTATATAAATAGAAAAAAATTACTCTCTCCAGCCCCCTCCTAATGCTCTATAAAGCTTAACAACAGACTGCCATTCTAATAACTGGTCGTTGCTATGTGCTAACTGAGCATACAGATGAGCTTGTTCAGATGTTAGTACATCTGTATAATTCGTAGACGAGTGATACACTAACAATTTCTTCGTGTAATCAACTGCTAAAGCCAACTTATCGACCTGCTGTTGTCTCATTGCTAATTGTTCTCCTGCCATCTGGTAAGCGTATAAAGCATCCGACACCTCTTGCCCTGCTACTAACATTGTCTTTTGAAAATTATGTGCCTTCTCTTGATAACTCGCTTTCGCTACCTCTAATCTCGTTTTGTTTAATCTCTTGTTGAATATAGGCTGTAATAGTCCACCTGCTATATTAGCAAAGAATCCTGTCGAACTAAACCAATCCTTAAACTCATAACTTGAGAATCCCGCTCCACCTGTTATTGTCAATGCTGGATAGAACGCTCTCTTCGCTACATTCACATCTTCGAAGTAAGCCGCTAATTCATACTCAGCTGCCATTACATCAGGTCTGTTTTGTAACAAGCTTGCAGGCACACCAATACTAGGCTCTATAGGCAAAGCTTGATTACCTAACACTCCTCTATCTATCGTACCTACTGACTTCCCTAACAATACACTTAAGGCATTCTCTACCTCTCTTATACTGCGTTTTACTCCTGGTAGTGTAGCCTCAGCATCATAGTAGTTCGCCTCGCTCTGTACTACAGCAGCCCCCGTTACTACGTTTGATTCCTTCAGCTTTTGCATTGTCTGCACATCTATCTTGCGGTTCGCTATTGTCTTTTCAATAATAGTCTGTTGCTGATCTAACGCTAATAACTGATAATAATACTCCGCTATCTGAGCCACTATCTGTGTCTGTACGGCTTTTTGTCCTGCTTCAGACTGTAATAATCGATAAGCAGCGGCACGTTTACCACTTGCTAACTTTCCCCAAATATCGATCTCCCAAGACGTATTAGCGAATATATCATACTGTGTTGCATTCTCTACAAAGCCAAAGCCCTGCGGATATGCTAAACGAGATCTTTTAACTCCTCCACCTACACTTAAGTCAGGTAAGAAAGCAGCCTTAGACTGTTTAAGCATAGACTCAGCAATTTGCAGACGGGCTATCCCCATCTTTAAGTCTAAGTTATTCTCAATTCCCTCTGTTATTAGGGCTTGTAGTTGCGCATCTTTAAACAGAGATTGCCAAGGCATCATCCCCATACTCAACGTATCGCCTTCTTTTGCCTCTCGATATAGCTCCTGAGGTGCTGTATCTTGTTGGTGATAACGAGTAGTAGATTGACACGATGCCAACATACCTACCACTAATACACCTATATATATATTATATGTCCATTTCATTATTGTTCTGATTTATCATTCTGACCTAAATCGTATTCTTTCAAACTTCTAAAGGCTTAATAAAAAGCTTTTACAACACTCTATCCTCTCTAAAAACCAATTAATCTAAAACTCCCAAAATGAATAGTCTACCTCAACTAATTAATCTTGCGAAGCTCTAACTAAAGCTTTTACAACACCATACCCTTCCTAAAAACCAACTAACCTAAAGCTCCCCAAATGACTAGTCTATCTCAACTAATTAATCTTGCGAAGCCCTCTTGGCCTTAACGAAAAAGCGAGTGTCAATAGATGCAAATTCTGCAAAACAAAATTCTGTTTGAGCGCCAGCGAGTTAATTTTGTTTAAGAATTTGTATCGTAATTGACCGCTTTGGAATTACAGCCTTGATTTTTTTGCTTTACTTTTTTTATCAAGAAAAAAAGTAAAAGAATAACCGCGTAGCGAAAAACTATACGTTTTATAAAATGTAGGTACGCTCTCACATACCTACACTATCACTTACTCTATTTCCTCTTCTATAACAGGTGCTCCACTGATCTTCTCTTGTAAAGCCTGGAATACAATAAATAAAGACGGAATAACTAATACCCCGATTATTGTACCGATTAACATTCCTCCTACTGCTGCAGTACCAATTGATTTATTACTCAATGCACCCGCTCCACTTGCCATCATCAAAGGCAATAATCCAAAAATGAACGCAAAGGATGTCATCAAGATTGGTCTTAGACGGATACGTGCTCCCTCTATCGCCGCATCTGCTATAGACTGTCCTGACTGTCGTCGCTGCAAGGCAAACTCTACGATCAGAATAGCGTTCTTTGCTAATAAACCAATCAACATAATCAAACTAATCTGTAAGAAGATATTGTTTTCTATTCCGAAGATCTTAGCGAAGATGAATGCTCCTGCTAACCCTATCGGCAACGAGAACAATACTGCCAATGGCAAGATATAACTCTTAAACTGCGCACTTAATAAGAAGTACACAAATAAGATCGATAGAATGAAGATAATCACCGTCTGATTACCACTACCACTCTCTTCTCTTGACAATCCTGAATACTCAAACCCATATCCCTTTGGCAAGGTCTGAGCAGCTACTTCTTCTATCGCACGGATAGCATCACCCGAACTATAGCCTGCATTAGGACTACCGTTAACAAAGGCTGAATTAAACAAGTTAAAACGTGTCAAGAACTCCGGACTGTATACTTTCTTCAAATCAATGAACGTTGTAATAGGAGACATTACTCCCTTGTCGTTCTTCACATACAGTCTATCGATCGCTTCTTTATTCTCTCTAAAGTCAGGAGCAGCCTGTATAACTACTTTATATTGTTTACCGAATCGGTTAAAATTAGTTGCATAGATACCTCCTAAATACCCTTGTAGCGTAGTTAATACCTCCGTTACACTCACACCCGCTTCTTTAGCTTTCGCTACGTTTACAGATACTTCATACTGTGGGAAGTTAGTATTAAACGAAGAAGTCGCATACATAATTTCAGGACGTTGGTTTAACGCTCCTAAGAACCCACCGATAGCTTCCTCGAACTTCTTATAATCTCCACCTGTCTTGTCTTGTAGTTGTACTTCAAAACCTGAGCTGTTACCAAAACCTTGTAAGGTAGGTGCAGCGAAGAATACGATATTTGCATCTTTAATATGTGCAGTCTTGGCGAATAATTGCTCTACTACTTTATGAATATTTTGCTCTGGATTAGGGCGTTCTTTCCAATGTTTCAATTTAATAAACTCTACAGCATACGAACTACCATTACCACTGAAGAAGTCCATCCCTGCTAATCGAGAGGTAAACTTGACTTCTGGTATGCTCATCGCGATACTGTCTATCTGATTAGAGATACGCTCTGTCTCTTCTAATGAAGTAGAGGGAGCAAGAATAATATTACCATAGATAGAAGCACTATCTTCATTAGGTACAAATCCTGTTGGCGTAGTTTTCGTCAAGAAGACAAACACAGCCCCAAAAACAACAATACTTCCTAGTGACAACCATTTGTTCTTATTTAAGAAGCCTAATACGCCTACATAGCGGTTAGTCATCTTGTCAAAAGAACTATTAAATGCTACCTTAAACCTATTGACAAAACCTCTTTTCTCGTGATGTACACCTGACTCAGGTTTAAGCATTATCGCACATAAGGCAGGGCTCAAAGTCAAGGCATTAATAGCCGAAATCAAAATAGCTACGGCTAACGTAATACCAAATTCTTTATAGAATACTCCTACTGATCCATTGATAAACGTCACAGGTACGAATACTGCCGACATCACTAAAGTAATAGAGATAATTGCTGTACTCAACTCACTCATCGCACTGATAGTTGCCTTTTTTGCACTCTCTGCTCCTTCATAAAGCTTGGCATGTACTGCCTCAACTACGATAATAGCATCATCCACTACGATACCAATAGACAGCACCAAAGCAAATAGTGTCAATAAGTTAATAGAGAATCCAAACAAGTTTAAGAAAAAGAACGTACCTACGATAGCTACTGGCACTGCAATAGCGGGTATCAATGTAGAACGCCAATCTTGTAAGAATACTAATACAACTATAAACACTAATATGAACGCTTCTATCAACGTCATAATCAACTTATCAATAGATGCTAATAAAAAGTCATTTGAGTTAGCATATACTTCAAACTTCGCCCCTGCAGGCAAGTCTTTCTCTGCTTCTGCTAACAGCGCCTCACACTGTTTAATAATCTCGTGAGCATTAGACCCCGCTACCTGGTTAACAGCGATATAAGTACCGTGCTGTTTAAACGTAGTCATTGACATCGCATACGAGTAAGCTCCTAAGTCTATCTCTGCCACATCACTAAGGCGAAGTATCTTACCTGTACCGTTAGATCGGATGATAATATCACCGAACTCTTCAGGTGTCTCAAGGCGACCTGTATATTTAAGAGCATATTGAAAACTCTGTTTGCTGTTCTCACCCACCTTACCTGGTGCTGCTTCTACGTTTTGCTCTTGTAAGGCACGTACTACATCACTTGGCGTTAGCCCATAAGATGCCATCGCATTAGGTTTTAACCAAATACGCATACTGTACTCACGGCCTCCATAGATAGCCGCATCTCCTACTCCGTTAATACGCTTAATCTTAGGCAATAGATTAATACGAGCGTAGTTCTCTAAGAACGCCTGATCATATCTACTATCCGAACTATACATTAAGAAACTGAATATCTCACTACTCAATCGCTTTGTCGTTGTCACCCCTTGCTTAATCACCTCCTCCGGCAGTTGACTCATCGCCTGACTCACACGGTTCTGCACATTCACAGCTGCCATATCAGCATCTGCCCCTTGTGTAAACGTAACAGTGATTACAGCCGACCCATCATTACTCGCCTTAGAGTTCATATAAGCCATATTCTCTACCCCGTTAATCTGTTCTTCTAACGGGATAATCACACTCTTCATCACTGCCTCAGCATTTGCCCCTTGATAATTAGCGGTCACCTGTACTGTCGGTGGCGCTATCTCAGGATACTGTGTAATCGGCAATGAATACAATCCTAATAACCCAAGTATCACGATGATAATAGATATCACAGTAGATAACACAGGGTTCTCTATAAATCTTCTTAGCATATCTCTTCTCCCTTACATTTTAATCTTAGTTCCTTCTCTCAGTCCACCTATATCAGCACTTACGATCTTATCTCCCGATTTAAGTCCTTTAGTGACTACGAAATATTGACTATTCGGAACTTTCTCTAACACACTAATCTCGGTACTCTTCACTACACCTGTAGCATCTGCCACGTATACAAAGCGTTTACCCTGTACTTCGAATGTTGCTTTCTGAGGAACGAGGATAGCACTTGCTACTTCTTCATATACACGGATAGTAGCACTGTTCCCACTGCGCAGTAGCCCTTGTGGATTAGTGAATATCGCTCTAAAGTTCACACTACCCGTCTGCGGATCTACTTGCCCACTCACTGTGTTAATCTTTCCTTTTTGATTGTATTCACTGCCATTTGCTAAGATTAATGTTACCTCCTGAAGGCTTGCTAATCGCTGTTGCATTGTTTGCTCTCCATTTTTTTGCATAAAGTCAATAAACTCTTTTTCGTTCATCGAGAAGTACGCATTGATACTACTAATTTCGGATACTGTAGTTAATGCTTCAGGAGAAGCACTACTTACTAAAGCTCCTACTTTATAAGGGATCAGCCCTATCACTCCATCAAAAGGAGCTACTACTTGCGTGTATCCCACATTAGCCTGTGCGTTATTTAAATTTGCTTTGCTTTGTGCTAACTGAGCCTCCTTACTTCGCTGTGCATATTCTGCCGACTCTAATTCATAATTACTGATAATTCCCTCTTTCACTAACGGCTTCGCTTTCGCTACCTGCATACGCGCATTATTTAATTCTGCCTCCGCATTCTTAATAGACGCTACCGCAGCCATACTCTCTTCGTGATATTGAGGAGCGTATATTTTGAATAAGGGCTGCCCTTTCTTCACTGTTTGCCCCTCGTCTACATAGATCGCTTCTACGAACCCGTCTATCTTCGGACGCATCTCTACGTCTTTGATTCCTTGTAGTACTACGGGGTAATCTGTAAATAAATTGGCTTTTTCTGTTTTCACAGACAGGACAGGATACTGCTCAGCAGGCCCCTCAGCTCCCCATTCTCCCTCTTGTTTTTTATCTTGACACGCCCATAATAAGGCTATTGCAGTAAGACCTAAAAAAGTAGATGTTTTTTTCATCTCTAATTATTTATTAAATATTGAACTATTGCGTTACTAGTGATAATACCTTTTTTTAACGTAGCAAAAGTATTCGCTAAAGGTTCGAAGTGAAAGGGCTAAAAAGTAGCAATTTTAGTCAAAAGGTAAGATTATAGAAATCAAGATGGCTCTTACCTAAGTACTAATAGCGTGATTATTCCGTTCTAAATCATATCGTTTAGGTATATGTACGCTACTTACGTATAGGTATTTCACGAATAACATTCTATTGCAAAAGTCCTCCTATCAAGAAGAACAGACAAGCCCAATAACTCGGTATAGATGTTCAATATGTCGGTTTTGTAAACTTTAACTATAATCATTCTAAATACTTAATATTTAGCCAATAAGTAAGTTATAATCATTTAGATACATAGTTCTTTATTGCCTTCTTAGAACAAAAAAGCATAACATTAGAAGAACCTTATAGAATATTATCTATAAAGTATGGCGATACGCAGTTGGATTGATTCCACTATATTTTTTAAAGTATTTACCGAAGGTACTCTGGTCACTGAAGTGCAGTATCTCAGTGATAGTTCCGATAGATAGGTTCTTATCTTGAAGCAAAATCTTTGCCTCTAAGATAACTTGGTTTTGTATCCATTCACTTGCCGTTAGTCCTGTCTCTGAAGAAATGACGTGACTTAGGTATTTGGGGTGTATGTTTAGATAATCAGCATAATACTGTACACTTCTTTGTTCTTTACATTGTTTGCCAACAGCTTCTCTAAAACGAAGAGCAAGGTTGTGAAGATGCTTAGTAGCATTGCCATATTTCTCATAGAGATAAGCCACCTCATTGACCATACTGTACACCACACCACGTATTACCTCAGCGTGAAATGGACTAGCCGAATCATAGTTCAAATCAATCACCTTAAACATCGTCTCAAAACGATCAAACTCTAAGGGGCTTAACTGAGTCACACATCCCCCTAAACTTGACAAATCAGAGAATGAAGTCAACACATTACTCTCCACTAATTTGTCTTGCAGAAAGTCTTCTGAGAAGAGTATAGTTTTCATCTCATAGTTAGTACCAGCCTTATCCCAACGTTTAATTGAAATAGTATCTGCAAAAATAATAGCAGGTCCCGTAATCGTGTATTCCGTCAGATCAATATAGAAGGTAATTTCCCCTGACTCTAATAGTCCTATCCCATAATAATTAGAGCGATAAGGCTCAGCAGGATAGTAATTCGTATTAATAAATGGCATATAGATATAGCGATCCCTTGTCTCGAATTCTTCAAAACTATCTTTTAATCGCTCTAATGTTTCCCATTTTATATTCTTCATATCTACTAAACTACAAGGCAAATATAATCTTCAATCTCCGAGTATTTTATTTGTATTTTCTCTTTTTACTACCAACAGTGATTCTCTATCACTCAGAAACAAATAGCACTAACAGTCTACTTTTTTCCTTTTAGCAATACTACTTACCCCATCTACTCTCTTAAAAACTCACTCTATCTTTTTTTGTTTTTTGGTTCAAAACAACTTCTTTAGACCTCTTTTAGTAGTTTATTCCACTTCTTTTATTACTAATCCCTTCCTAAATCAACTAAATAATGCACAATACCAAAAAAAATACTTCACTTTTTTTTCACCAAAAATCAACACAAACACTTACTAATAAACACAATAAACAAAATTAAAATAAAGATCACTATTGCCATATATGCATCTCATCCCTTATAAACACTACTACTAATAGCAAGTTGCTCGACTATTCGTCGAGAATACCTCGAGAATAGTCGAGTAGAAAGGCATTTTATCGAACAAATCTCCAGCTATACTTCAGTTATTATTCATTGACTTTAGAGATATTTGAGCTTGATGCAAATTTGAGTTTTGATGGGTTAACCATTACTCATTTACTTAAACCTTTCTTATGGAGGTTGGGCTGTTTGTTTTAGGTTGATTGATTATTTGTTGAGATTGGTATTATAGTTGATTTTGATAATAGATAGGGATGATAGAATACAGAGGATTATTTTTTTGCTATTTAAGGTAAAGAGTAAGTAATCTGATTATTAATCCAAAAAAAAATTATCGCTATATTTGCTTTATCGTTAACCTCAATACAAAAATTAAGAGATATGAAAACATTAGGATGGATAGGACTAGGGAATATGGGAGCTCCGATGGCTACTAATCTTTTAAAAGCTGGATACAAGGTTAACTTTTACAGAAGAGATATAACTAAATCTTCTCCATTAATTGCTTTAGGAGCAACACCTTTAGATGATATCAATAATTTTATCACGCATACAGATATCATATTCTTAACTTTACCTGATGATGCTATAGTAGAGGATATGTTTAATCAGATAGTGACTAATGATATCTCGAGAAAGGTATTTATCAACAGCAGTACAATCTCTCCTAACCTAGCAACTAATATTAGTAAAGCTATCCAACTAAAAGGTGGTCATTATCTAGATGCGCCTGTATCTGGTAGTGTGAAGCCTGCGATAGATGGAACTCTACTATTCTTAGTCGGCGGGGAAAAAGAAGTCTATGAAGGTGCTATTCCATTCTTCGAAATAATGGGAAAAAGTCACTATTACTTAGGAGAAGCAGGTAATGGTAGCAAGGCTAAACTAGCGATTAACTACTATATGGCGGTGGTAGTACAGGGACTCGCAGAGACTGTATTATTCGCTGAACAAAATGGTGTAAGCAGAGAGCTGATGACTGCGATAGTAAATGACAGTGCTTGTGGTTCTGGAATGAGCAAGATAAAGACTCCTGCCGTGATTAGCGATGAATATCCTGCTGCATTTCCACTGAAGTTTATGCTAAAAGATATCCGACTAGCACAAGATGCTGGATGGAATACAGCATTAACACAGGCGACAGAGCAGGCATATGCCAACGCTAGTGGACAAGGATTAGCAGAACAAGACTTAATGGCTGTAATCAAAGCTATTCAATAATTATATATTAATAAACCTCAATCTAATACAGATGACGCACTTACAAGAAGTAATCGAAAAAGCGTGGGACGACCGCTCACTTTTACAAGATCAAAATACTCAAAATACTATTCGTGAAGTTATAGAGCTTATTGACAGTGGTAAATTGCGTGTAGCTGAACCAAAAGGTACTGAATGGCAAATCAATGAATGGATTAAAAAAGCAGTAGTGCTATACTTCCCTATCCAAAAGATGGAAACGCTAGAAGCAGGTATCTTCGAATACCACGATAAAATGCCACTAAAAAGAAATTATGCTGAGAAAGGTATCAGAGTAGTGCCTAATGCTGTGGCTCGTCATGGAGCGTATATCTCTACAGGTGTTATCTTAATGCCATCTTATGTAAATATCGGTGCTTATGTAGATGAGGGAACGATGGTAGATACATGGGCTACTGTAGGATCATGTGCACAGATCGGTAAAAACGTTCACTTATCAGGTGGTGTAGGTATTGGTGGTGTATTAGAACCATTACAAGCGGCTCCAGTAATCATTGAAGATAATGCATTCATCGGATCTCGTTGTATCGTAGTAGAAGGTGTTCGCGTAGGTAAAGAGGCTGTATTAGGTGCTAATGTAGTACTTACAGCATCTACTAAAATTATAGATGTGACAGGAGATACTCCTGTAGAAATAAAAGGATATGTACCTGAGCGTTCAGTGGTAATCCCTGGTTCATATACTAAAAAATTTCCTGCTGGTGAATTCCAAGTACCATGTGCTTTAATCATCGGTCAGAGAAAACCATCTACAGATCTTAAGACATCATTAAATGATGCACTTAGAGAGTATAACGTAGCAGTGTAACATCCCTTAAATATATAAAATCTAAGCAGGGCACTTTAGAGTGCTCTGTTTTTTATTTATTACTAAGTTTTTTTTAAAATTCATTATGAGTAAATTATTTTCTCAAAACTGTCTCTTGTTTTTCAAGAGGTTTTTATTAATCTTCTTCTTCTACCAACTGTGTAGAATAGGTTTTTATTTCTATAATGCACATCTACTAGATCCGTGGGATTTAAAAGTCTTTATAGGCGGAGTACGTTTTGACTTAGCTGCATTAGGATTTATTAATATAGGATTTGCACTATTGCATTTATTCCCAGGTAAGTTTCAATCAAATAAAGGATATCAGAAGTTCTTATTTTATAGTTTCTTCTTGGTGAATATTTTCTTCTTATGTTTAAACTATGTAGATTACGAATACTTTAAGTTTATAGGACGTCGTAGTTCGTATGCTTTCATTACTGCTAGTGGTATGGAACAGGAGTTACCAGGTTTATTAAAAAACTTCATCTTTGACTATTGGTGGATTCCTCTATTTATGTTTTTATCTTTCTTATTCTTCTGGTTAATATACCGCAAGATTAACTTTAAGATTAAAAATAGTAGATTTAATATTAAAGATACCATCATCACTATATTAGTGGTTGGAATAATGTTGGTATTAGGTCGTGGTGGTGTTCAACCAAAACCAATACGCTTAGTAGATGCCTCTCAATACGGAGGACTTAAGAATACTGCCTTAGTATTAAACACTCCTTTCTCAGTACTTAAGACAATGGGGAAAAGTGAAAATCTAGAAGAAGTACACTTTTATACAGACACAGAATTAGATAAGATATTTAACCCTGTACAAGAGTTTAGATATGATAGTATCAACAAAAAGAACGTTGTGCTATTAATCGTAGAAAGCTTTGGTAGAGAGACTATGAATAGAGGATTAACTCCATTTATGGATTCATTAGCTCAGAACAGTCACTTCTTTGAAAATGCTTTTGCAAATGGAAAAGTATCTATAGATGCTGTACCCTCTTCAATCTCAAGTATACCTAGCTTAATGAACAGAACGTTCATATCATCTAGTTATGCGTTAAACGATGTATACACACTGCCTAAAGTACTAAAAGAATATGGGTATCATACTGCGTTCTTTCACGGAGCATTTAATGGTAGTCAGAACTTCGATCAGTATGCAAATGTAGCAGGATTTGAAGAGTATTATGGCAAGAACGAATACGAAGGTCCTGAGGCATTCGATGGTGCCTGGGGAATATTCGATGAAGAATTCTTACAATTTTATGCAAAGAAATTAGATGAGTTTAAGAAGCCTTTCTTCACTACTTTATTTACGATATCTTCACACAGTCCATATACTATCCCTGATAGATACAAAGGAAAATTCCCTAAAGGACAAGCAGATATCCACGAGTCTATCGCTTACGCTGATCATGCACTGAAGAAGTTCTTCGAAACTGCTAAGACAAAAGACTGGTATAACAATACGATATTTATCATCACAGCTGACCATACCTGTGCTGAGCCTCAAGAAGAGGAATGGAAAACGAATGTAGGTAAATTCCGCATACCTATCTTATTCTTAGCTCCTGGAGATACAAATATGACTACTGAGAAAGTTGAAAAGAACTTTCAGCAGATAGATATCTTGCCTAGTTTAATGGATTACTTACAGATAAATACTAAAGTAGTGACTTACGGTAAGTCGTATAAATCTGATAAAGATTTCGTAGTAAACTATCTTGATAACATTTATAATTACGAGAAAGGAGATTATTATCTAGCCTTTGATGGTAAGAAAACATTAGGTCTTTACAATTGGAAAAAAGATCCATTACTTAAGCAAAATCTAATGAATACAGAAGTTGCAAAGAGGAATGAAATGGAGAAATTCATTAAAGCATATATCCAATCTTTCAATCATCGAGTAAAAAATAATCAACTTACAATAAAGTAAATCATCAACAGCCTCTTGTTATTTCAAGGGGCTGTTTTGGTTTATTTCAACATCACTAATTGAATTAACAAAGTATCTTTCTTCTACTAAACTATACGCTAGACAGGTAATAATCCTTAACTAGAACACTAAAAAAATGCTAAAAGTCAAATAATTTCATTTAAAAGATATACTTTTAACCAGACGTATTAACCTAACGACGAATCGGAATAAACTACATTAACAAAATCACCTTAATTAGTTTTTTTTTAACACCTTACAAAACAAATGGCAATAAGTGGACTAGTAATAACATTTAACGAAGAGAAGAATATCGCTAAATGTATTGACGCTTTATTTCAATATTGTGATGAAGTAATCATCATAGACTCTAATAGTAAAGATAAAACTGTAGAAATAGCTGAAGCAAAAGGAGCTCAAGTATACTCTCAAGCCTTTTTAGGCGATGGACCTCAGAGAACACATGGTCTACAATATTGCAAAAATGACTGGATAATGAACTTGGATGCAGATGAGTTTCTAGACACTGATGCTTTAGAATTTATTAAAAAGAACGAATATGAAAGTAGCCAATATGATGCTTTTAAATTTAGAGTTAAAAACTTCTTAGGAGAAAAATTAATAAACTATGCTGGTTGGTATCCAGATGCTAAAGTGAGATTTTTTAATAAAAAAACTGCTCATCCTTCTGCCCATATGGCTCATCAGTATATAATAAGTACCAATGAGAAAAGTGTCAATGTACATATATTACACTATGGTTGGGAGTCTTATAAACAAGTTATTGATAAGAAAAATCAATATTCAACTTGGGCAGCACAACAGCTATATGAAAACGGCAAAAAAGTATCAGCATTTAAACCCGTTCTTAATGGATTAGTAGCGTTTATTCGTTGTTATTTCTTTAAGAAAGGATTTCTAAATGGAATAGATGGTTTAGCATTTTCTTTAATTCAATCATTCTTTTCGTTTATGAAGTATGTGAAATTAATTAGATTAAACAAGATTAGTTAAAAAAAACACTATTCAAATATCTGTTTTTTATTCTTAAACTATAACAGTTGAAACTTATTTTCTTTTATAAATCAAAAAAACATACATTTATATTTTAAAGTTTTCAGGAAAAAGCTGTATCGATTGAATACTAAGCTTTTATAGAGATAATCAAAGAAGTCAGGTAACGATTTGGTAACGGTGCTTACTGCTTTGTTTTTCAACG
>NZ_NSGJ01000037.1 GCF_002286775.1 Myroides sp. N17-2 | reverse complement strand
TAATGCCAAAATTAAAGCATTCAGGGCTCAATTTAGAGGAGTAAGAGATATTGACTTCTTCTTATACAGATTGACTAAACTTTATGCATAAACACAACTTTTGAGATTGATCCCTTTTTGGTACTCGAGGCGGGACTTGAACCCGCACGGGCATTACTACCCACTGGATTTTAAGTCCAGCGTGTCTACCACTTCCACCACTCGAGCTCAATTGGCATTGACCGCACACTTATCGTGATTGCGTGTGCAAATATAGCGTCTTTTTTATTTATTAGGCAAGTGTTTTGTTGCTTTTTTTTGAATAAAAATGACTAGCTGTTGTTAATCAGTTTCTTAGTGTTTATAAGACTTAGACCTATTCTGCGTTAAAGATATCATCTGAGGGAAAATCCCCGAATATATCAAACGAAAGATCTAGTATTTCGGCATTAGAAAAGTTAGAAGAAATCTCTCCTATGGCTTTTTCAAATCTTAATTCAGTAGTGAATCTTCTGCTGTTAGCATATATTTTTTTATCTATAGCTAATCTAAAGAAATGTTTGCCTGCAGGTGTTTTAAATTTGATGAAGTTTAAAGAATCGAAGTTGGTTCTGAGGAATTGAATATTTGCTTGTACAGCTTCTACACTAGGGTATTCTACACTAGTCATAAGAGTCTTACCTCTTCTGTGCTCAAAAGTGTACTTATACTTTCCGTTATCTTTTAAACTAATTACGAATGCACTCATATCATTTAAGAAACAAAAATTACACTCGAACTGCGCAATAGACATATAAGTATGTTAAACCATGTGATGTGTGCACTATGTGAACCTAAAACAGATTTAAATTACGCTATATGACTAATGCGTTTTCCGAGTTAAAGAAATTTACTTGTAACAGAACTATCTAAGGGGGGGATAGTTCTATAGGGGCAAAAAAAAATCCCAAGAGTTAACTTAGGATTTTCTGTACTCCCAAAGAGACAAATATCGAACAATTTTATTAAAGATGTTGAATGTTTTCAAGAATTATTTCAGGAATAAGTTTAAATGTAAAACCTACATCTAAATTAAGGTGTAGGTTTTTCTTTTTTAAAGAGGGTTAGCCACTTTTATTCCGTATGCTTTATAAATAGGGATGTTCGCTTTTTTTAAATTGAAATGAGTACCTAATTACGAAATCTTTAAACTATGATTAGAATCGTTTTAATATAATGAATATACAAATTTACTCCTGTATCTAGTTAAAAGTATCATGATAAATTTTCATCAGTCTTAGGAGATGACTCGCTCCACATAATACAAAACAGTATCTCTATACTATTCTTAGGTATAATACCTCCCTTTTGACTATCTTTAAGAATTACATTAAAAAATCAAAATTTAGTTCTTCGCTTTTACCTATCAAAATAGTATCTTCTTCTATTCCTTTAAATAACACATATGATTTATAACGCTCTGTAATTTCATACCAACTATTTCTTTTTAAATTAATTTCATTTATATCATCTAGTAAGAAACAAATCATCACATGCTCATATGCAAACCAAAATCTCCATAAAACAGATATTAACTCACTGTTTATATTAACTCCACTTATTATAGTTTCAAAATCAGAATATTGTAATATTTTTCCATTTTTTAGAGTTTTTTCTATTTGACATTTTATCACACTAGTGTCATATTCATACGTCTCTCTACTTCCTTCTATATAAAAAGCTCCATGAGCTTCTTTATGAAAAAGCTCTAAGATCTCAATAAAAGTACTACTATTAAGTAAAATATTATCCGATTTTACTGATAATAAATTTTCTTTATGCATTTTAATATATTTCATTATTTTAAGGTTTTAAAAAAAGGAGCTTGAAAAGAAGAAGGGTACCATGTTCTTTGGGCTGTATTACCATATTTAACACCTCCCCAATAAAATCTAATTGTTGAATGTAGCCCCATATTACTTGTATTATGCAATATACCATAATCTAAACGAAATAATGCTCCTCCATTCTTCATTTGCTTTAATGAAAATATAGTTCCTGATCCAAATCCAGCAGAAGGATTAGAATACATTAATTCCATTTTGTAGTTTCCAATTTTTAACCCCTTTTTCCCAAATAATCCATACCCTCCTCGAGATCCAAAATAATTTATAGACCCCATCTTAGCTGTAGTATGTTTTATAACTAAAGCTTCTAGTATTTTTTCAGATGTGTATCCAACTCCATATCCCCAATCATATGCAGTAAATTGGTCTAAATTATTAAACGTCTCTTTTGCTGAGTTATATATTTGTTTTCTTTCTTCTTTTAAATATGAATCCCCATTAGAATTTGTTGCAGGGCTAAACATTAATTCTTGAGATCTAACAAGATTTAGCCATCCATCTTCAGTCCCTAAACTCCTAACAAAATTTTTTGTACTATTCCAACCTCCTTTGAATCCATCACTTGCCCCATTAGTAAATTCAGAAACTTTACCTACAACATTTATTACAATCTCATTTAAAGTTCCTCCATCAACTGCTACTTCACTTTTCCCTTCTGGTGGATCTTGAGGGCCTTGCGCACTCATCCCTGTCGGGTCAACCAAATTAATCGGATTGTTGTGTACATAATGATATGGTGTCCATTCATCAAATTCCTCCGCCAGCGGGTCCACATTCATCCATCTACCGATAGCAGCATCATAGTTACGAGCTCCATAGTCATAGAAGTTTAGCCCTAATTCCTCTTGTTTCTCTTTGCCATTGTATTGATACTTATAATCCTTCATCAGAGCATCATTCTTCTGATTATAGCCCGTATGAGCAAGTCCAAAAGGATAATAGTTCGTCTCTTCTATAATTTCATTAGACTGTATCGCATTATCCCCATCTTTATCACTATAAGACAGTCTTACGTTACCTAGGTGGTCTTTATAGTGATACACATAAGCATTAGTCTCTGCATTAAAGAATCCTTCTGCTGTAGGCAAAAAACTAAGTTTACTATTTACATACTGAAATCCTCCTAAGTAATCCGTTAGTGTAACTACTCCTCTCTCAGTTACTTTCTTCTGTGTTTTCTCTCCTGATGCTGTATAAAGATACTCTATTTTATCTGTTCCAAAGTTAATCTCTACAGGTAAATTTAAGTGATTATACTTGATCTTAGTTATTTTCTTGTGTTTATCACTAGTAAGATTTCCTAGATCATCATAAGCGTAATCCACCCCAGTAGTATTCCCTTGTTTAAATCCTTCTAGGTTACCACTGGCATCCCTTACTGTAGATAACCTATTACTATCTGCTTCATACCCATAGCTAAGTTTATCGATAGCTGTTGTTACTCCTGCTAGAGAAGCTCCATTTCTGTCTAGTTTTAAAATGTTCCCATTTTTGTCATATTCTAGTTTTTCATCATATAGATTAGCTTTAGAGACTGTGTTTAAATCAGGATCTTTAAAAGAACCCAAGATTAATCTATTTACACCATCATACACATAACCATAACCTCTTTTTTTATTGTCTATACCACTTGTCCAGATTTGCTCTGAGATATTACCATTGTAAAGCGGTTTTATTCCTGTAAGACCTTGCTCTGGTTTATTATAATTAAGCTTTAAAGCAAACAAAGAGCTTTTACCATTGTTTACTTGATTTATATTACTGGCGTTATTGACCTCTGTAAGCCATCCTCTTATGTTATATTTATACTGCAATTCTTGTAAGAATGTACTCGCTGTTGGAGTGGTATTAGAGCGTTTTCCTCCAATGCGTTTTTTCTCTAAAGCTCCTAGTTCATCATACACATTTTCAAAAACAACTACTTCAGCTAGACTATTAACTTTATGAGTTTGATATAGTAGTCTTTCTGCATGATCATAAACATACTCTTCTAATACAGTAACTAAAGGAGTTGAATTATCTTTTTGATGTTTAGTAGTAACCTTTAAAGGCAGACCTGTAAAAGAATATTTAGTGTCTACTTCTGTGTACCCTGTTAAGTAATTCTTTGTATAACTTTTAAGGGGTCTACTGTTGTAATCATATAAGATATAACTTAAATCACCTAAACGCTCTGATGCTTTTGTAATTACTCTTGTCCAAACTCCTGTAGGTAGTCCTTTAACATTTTGTATAACAGCTTGCTCCTCTACAGTTGTAACGCGAGTAGATGGAGCACCTGGATAAGAGTAATCATCATAATAATTCACAGATAATAACGTTAAACCATCTTTTGGAAATACTGTATTTGTGTAAGCTATAGAAACTCCATCAACAGAAGTAGCTCCAGCTCTTTTCTCAAAAGATACAGTGCTCGTATTTACATTGTCCTGAAAAGTCTTTCGTCCAGTTTCATTAACAGCTGTAGCAGAGTAAAAACCACTGTAAACTACTCTAGAAAGCGCATCATATTTAGTTATTATCCAACCTTTAGTTTCTGTTCCAAATGGATCATACACAGGTCCAGAGGCCACAAGTTTATCGCCTTTATCATAGACCATATACTCCCATGATTTTCCTGGTAATTTTTTAGCAACTAGTCGATTCTTTGTATCGTATTTATATTGATAACCTAGTTTTTCTACATTCGCTAAAGTAACATCACCGTTTAACAGCGGAGAAGTGACTACAGATAAATTCCCATACTGATCGTAGATGTAGTAAGTGTCTAGTGTCTCTTCTGTACCTGTGGTTGCACCAGAAGATTTAAAAGTGTTATTAGGTAAGTTCTTAGCTGTATCTGTTGCCTTATTAATTTCCTTATCAGCATTCTTCTCTAGGTTATCAACAATTTTATCAAGGTTATCTATGACATCTTGTACTGACTTTCCTTTTAATTCATCACCAAGTATATTACTTACACTAGGAAGTGGATTTGACACAGGAGTATTAGAGCCTGCATTAAAGAGTTTTGGAAGTCCTTGAATATTGTTATAGACTCTTTTTAAGACTACTTTTCCTTCTTGATCTTTAAACTCCTCTGTTACATTGCCGTTTTCATCAGATACAGAGGTTACATAAAGAGAGTTTGCGGGGTAAAAACCATTACCAACATTACTTACAGTATTGTAATCATAAAATCCTTTACTTGTATTAAAAGAAGCATTTACACTTCTGTATTTTACTTCATTTTCTGTGTTAAAACGATACGAAAAATCAACTGTATGCTTACCACTTATCTTCCAATCTTCTCCAGGAGCACCTGTTTTTAATACTCTTTTAAGTGGTGACTTCTCATATAGCGTCTCACTGTAAGGATTAGTTGTGTTCTGATACTTAGGAGTCTTATAGTAGTCAATAGTTTTATTTTCTGCATTTTGTAAAAAATGACCTGAGTTTCTATTTAATCTTTCTAAAATATCAGGTGGTAAAGTAATAGGAGGTAATTTTGAAAAGCCATCATAGAAACCAAGAATTAATTGCGAGGGATCTGAAATCATTTCAGTTTCTTCATCTCCTAATTGTGCAAAAGAACTACTTAGATCAATATTATAAATTTTACCAAAAAGTAGTGCTTTATTAATGTCTAAAACGTAATTACTATTATTCTTATAAATTACATCCCCATCTTTATTTTCTTTATCAAATGGTCCTAAGATTGGATTTAATAATACACCACGAAGGCTAGCATTATAAATTGTAATATTAAAAATGTTATCAACTTTTTGTTGTATCCATCTATTTGAGACAACACTTTCTATTACACCATCTTTTAAATGGGCATTAGTTATTTTTGCATTAATTACTGTATAAGTATTTACTACATAATAACGTTCCGTAATTAATCCTACATCTTTATATATTCTAGCTGTACCATCAACAATTTTTTCGTCATAGCTTATTATTGTACCAGAAGTAATATCGCCACTATAAACTTTGTAACTTGTATCATTAGTTGGTTTTGTTATTCCATTACTATCTCTTTTAATATAATATTGATCACTTCCTAATTTAGGTTCAGTTAGAGTTGTATTACTATTATCAATTCCTGGTTCTTTTGAAATAGACATGAATTGCTTAGATTCTAAGTTATTTAAATTATACTCTAAATGTTGGACAATATCGTTTCTATTATTACTTTGATGTGCTGCAACTTTTTGTATTGGTCTGCCTAATCCATCATAATAAGTTACAAACGCATTTAATTGTGTATCAAATTCATTTTCCTTTACAGGTTCAAGATATTTGATAGACTTGATATAGTTTTTTGAGGTTGTTTGAGCTAGTCCTATGCTACTAATCAAGAAACTGCATAGAAATATTATTATGTTCTTTAATGCTTTCATATTTTATTATTTTAATAAATAACATTATAATCATAATCAGATATAATAAACCCTTTCCCGTCAGTAACACGAGTAAGTCTATTAAATGTATCATATGTATAAGTAAAAACTAAACTTCCATTAGAGTATCTGCTCTTTAATAAACCTTTATCATTATAGAAAACCGTCTCAAACAAAATATCTGTGCCAAGAGATAATAACTTAGTATTAAACTCAATTTCTTGAGCCTCTGTCCAAGAGATTCTATTTGAGATGTTTATTAAATATTGTTCGCCTAATCGACTAACTAAAGAATTGTAATCAATATTTTTTAATTCAGCTACTATTTTATTTTTATTATAACTCCATAAATACAGAATATTAGTACCATCATTATTAGTTTGACTTAAGATATTACCAATATTGTCATATTTATCATAGTAAAAAGTATTATCTAAAGTATTGTTTTTTCCATATTCTTCAACTTGTATTGGAACGTACATCTTATTATTTGAAGAATTGATAGTATAAGAATTAATGGTTCTGTTAAATAGAAAATCATTAATAAAACTTTCTTTCTCAATAACTGGAGATATGTAATTTTTTTGAATCATATTCTTATAGCTAACTTCGTTATAATCAAAAGGATACTTGTATTTTTCCCTTAGTTTTATATCATTAAATAATACTGTTCTCTGAGTTATTAGATTATATTTATAATGATATTCTAAGCTTTCTAACTTTTTCTGAGCACTATTGTTGTCATACACTATCTCTTCTTTATTTGCTAATAAAGGAGTTCCAACATAAATTTTTGAGGCAATAAACAACCATCCTTCAAGATCTCCTGACGCTGAGTTATATAATTTTTCATTCCTTTTTGTTATTTTTCGAATGAAATTAGATTCATCATATTTATACTTGTAATTTATTTCCTTAACTAATTTGGAAGAGGTATCATACATTTTTGTATTAATTAGCAATCCCCTTAAAATAGCTTTTGATATAACATCATAATTTTTCCAACTACTGTTTTGATTATTATTTTCATCACGTAAATATTGATTAAAAGTAGATACATAGTTTATTATTGGTAAATCGTGTACACCATTATCAAAATTGGAATAGTTATAAATTGTATAGCTATTGTCAAAATCATCAATTTCTACTATTTCACTATACGTTAAATGATTTCCTCTTAAATAATTGGCAGGAAAAATATCTTTGCTTGACCAATTCCAATAATCCAGATTATTAATAGTTGGCATATTAGTGCAAGAACCATTTAAATTTTGGTTACTCTTAATATATTCAAAATAAGTTGGTTTGTGATTTAAAACACCAGAAGAAACTGTTGTTTGTTTATTACTATTGTAATTGTTAACATATTTATAGCTTATTGAAGTTAGTAAAGTACCATCTGAATCATATTCACTTCTGTTCTTAACTCTTACACCTCCTCCATTGAAGTTTAAACTATAGTTCTTTATATCAAAAGGATAATTTATAGCTTCTTTACTATAATTATTAGCTTCATATGTGAATTCTAAATATCCTTTAGTAGGATAGATTACCTTTTTTAATATTTCTGGATATTTACTAATATTTTCAGGTTCCCTATTTTTAATATATTCATTTCTCTTGTTAATATCATTTTTAAATTCAAAATTCATATTAGAATTACGAGAAATGGTTTCTTCATCATCAGAATTTGAAAATACATTTCCTCTTATAATTGAAGGGTTAGAGTTTAGTTTAGCATAACCATAATAGTCTTCTTTAAAACTATCATAATTTGGTAACATGGTTTTTTCATATTCAAATTGATAATTTTGGTTGTTGTTTTGTCTGTTTACAGATAGAAGTTTTAGCCTTTCGATATTGTTTTTTGTATATTCGAAACTTATTTTGTCTGTAATGATATTATTATTCGATATTTTTATAGTACTTAATTGAAGTGGATTTAAATCAACATTTCTAAAATCAGTACCTCGTATATCATTATAGAGAAAGAAAAAAATACTTTTGTTATGACTTACTTTTTTATCAATTAATGTACTTAAATTTCTCAATAACTGCTTACTTTTTGAATATTCAAATTGTATATTATAATCTTTATAGTTTATAGAATTTAAATAAGATGGATTTATAATAGAGCCATTAATAGAAACTCCTTGAAAATATCTGTGACCATGTATTAGTGTTGATGCATTATTTACATAATAATGTCCTTCTTTAAAATCAATAAAACTTTCTGATTTATAAATAACATCCCCTCTATTATAACTATAATTAATTTGTTCTCCATTACTTAATATAACTTTGGTGAGATTCCATTTAATTGGTTTAACGGATATTTTATGAATAGTTAACTCATTTGTCATTAAATTATGACCGCGCCTACTTAATTCTATTGAATTTGCTGTTCCTCCAAAAATAAATTGATTTCCTTGGCAATCATAGAAAGTAATGCGTCCTACTTCAATATCTTTTACCTTTACAAAATCATCTGCTAGTTCAGGGTAATGACCTATGTTATAGTGTTTTGAATAAAGATCATTGTTTTTATACCCCTTTAGACTGTTAATTTTAAACTTTATTTTGTTGTAGTCTACTTTTTCTCCTATTTGATTTTCTGGTAAATCAGAAATAAATTCAAATTTTACATCTAAGCATTGATTATTATTAGATTGAAGTTTCGGAACGTTATTTTCATCAAAAAAAATATTTCCTGAATAACCAAAGAAATTAAATGAAAAAACATTACTTATCAAAGACTTTGAGTCATTATATAAACTTTTAGAATTTTTTATAGCGCAAGGATTGCTAGATGGTGTAAAATTTAAAAGTGATGATAAATAATCTACGGTACTCCAATTTGCAGGTTGTAGATAATCCAAAATTGGGTATAATACTTGTGTTTCTTCACTTTCACTAGGCATATAATAACCTTCAGTTAACTGAACATATCCTGCTGAATTAATCGACCATCCAAGTCCCACTTCTGAAGGAGAATCTTCCACCTTACTTCCATTTCCATTAATATACTGTAAATCGATACTGAAATTCATATTATGAAATTTGTTATTAACTAAATTAAGGCTAAAAGAGTTACTCCCTAAGTTAGTTTGCATACTAGAATTTACTGATCCACTACTAAATAATGTTAATTCAGGATTTGTTTTTTTTATTTGTCCGTGGGTATTTAGAGTCACTAAATTTAAGGTAATTAAGGCACCTAAAAGTATTTTTTTTATCATAATCTATTCTTTTACAACATTAACACCACCTTCTATAGCATCTGTCTTTACAGATATAATGTAGGTTCCTTTTGGATAACCACTTAGATTAAGTGGTTCTGTTTGATTTTTAATCGTCTTGTGATACAGCATTCTACCTGTTATATCATAGAGTTTTAAAACACCTGCTTTGTATTCTATAGGAATAACCACATTAGTATAAGTAACAACAGGATTAGGAAAGGCCTCTATCTTTAATTTTTCTTTGTTTGTTTCCTTATTTGTTTCTTCTGTATCCTTATCCTTATCAGAAGTTTTTCCCTTAACTTTAACAAGCCAAAAATCATTCATTCCTCTTTGAGTACTTTTTTCTCTATCTGGTTTTGAATCTGAGGTTCCTGCAAATACATAAGCACCATCTCTAGTCTCTATCAGTTTAGACAGCACATTCTCTCCCTTACCAGAAATACTTTTCTCCCAGATAACATCTCCTTCTTTATTAAGAAGCGTCCCTAAAAAGTTTACTTTAGTTCCTTGCTTTGTTTTTTCTAGTGTTGTTCCTCCAAGTAAGATTGTACCATTGTCTTTAACTAGACCATTACTTATAAAATTGCGAGAACCATAACCATAAGCGAGCTCTTGTTTAGCCTCTCCTTGACCATCTATATCTAATGACCAATAATCTACCTCTGATTGCAATCCGCTATTTTTAGCTGTTCCTACACCTGAATCTGATATTCCATAAAGTCTGTAACTATCTTCTGAGACTTCTTGTAGTTGCTTTAATTGATCATTTCCTTCTGCTCCATATGACTTTTGCCATAGTTCCTTTCCATCAGCACTAATTTTAATCACCCAATAGTCATTATTACCAAATGCTTCACTTGTCTTATTACCACTAATACCAGAGTTGCTATATCCTCCAATTAAAAAACCTTTATCACTTGTCTGTATTACATCTGAGGCGATATCGTCATATTCTCCTCCAAAACTCATCTGCCATTTGATAGTCCCTTCTGAGTTTATTCGAACAACCCAGATATCTTCACCTCCGTAATAAGAAACAGACTTATTTCCTCCAGTTGAAGAATTACTATTAATAAGAAGTAAGTAATCTCCACCAACAATCGGAAGGACTTTTATTAAATCTTCTTTTTCTACGCCTCCAAAGCTCTTTTGCCATAAAACATTACGAGCTGCATCTAGTTTTATAATCCAAGCATCGCTTTGACCAATTAACTCTTCTGTTTTATATAGGTCTTTTGTGCTACTTGAGGTAAGACCTAAGATAAAACCTCCATCTTTAAAAGTATGAGCAATGCTTTTAAGATAGTTATCTCCGTTGCCTCCTATGCGCAGATCCCATTCTTTCTTGCCTTTAGAATTCATTTTCCAAAGCCAAGCGTCATAATTGCTACTGCGGTCTTTACTCAAATCGCCTCCTTTATGAGATTGAGTTGCTCCTGCAAGTAAAAAACCGTTATCAGCTGTTGGAATCATATCGAGTAGATATTCAGAGTTGTTTCCTCCTAGTGTTTGTTCCCATAATATTTTCTGGGAGTAACTAGCTATAGAAACACTTAATAAAAAAGTATAGAGTAATTGTTTTTTCATGTTATTTATGTAAGGTTAATTATGTTAAATTTAATATAACATTAACTTTAAATTACATGATTAAAGAAATCTATTAAAAAATAATATTTTTGTGTTTATTATAATAAATAAATAGGAATTGATGTGTTTTAATTTGTACTGTATTTGTTTATTTGTGAAATAATAAGAATTATTTTTTGTGCCTAAAAACAGCAATATTATTAGACTATAGATAAAAAATACAATAAGTGAAGATTACAAGTAAGGTCTAATAATAAGAACTTTTAAAAAGGCCTTAGCGCTTTCTTCTTTTTAACTTGTTCTTATACAGTGGTATATTTTGATAGTGCTGATTGTAATCTGTTAGTAATAGACTTGTAAATAATCCCAATCCTTTGAATTCCATTGTATTAATAAAGCTTTCAAAATCGAATGAAGAATCTAGTGAAATATTATTTACAATTTGAAAGTATTCTTCTTTACTAGATTCATCCAAATTACCTTCGATATTTTCTAATACATTAAGTACTTTTTTGTCATTAATACCTCCCTTATCCATGGTAAGAGAATACACAAGTTTCTCTTTAATTTCTCTTTGATACCCAAACATCTGATCAAAAAGCTTCTCACTACTTTCTTTAAAAGCAAGGTTGTCAAACTGACCAAACTTAGCGGAGTGTTCTTGGTTTTTACCCCTTGAATTATTCTTAGGGCTTAGCTTTATCTTATTGGTTATATCCTTGCGACTTACAATAATCTGTAAGTGAATTTGTTCACCTTCTTTTATATCTCCAACACTCACTTCTGTATTTTTTACCTTTTCATCCGTATTGGCGTAATATCTAAAGTGTTCAAGCTTTCCAAACCAAAGAAGGTCTTTATTACTTTTGATACCATCCTTCTTAAAATTTAAAGCATAAGCATCCATAACAGCAGTAGCGTACTCTTTTAGCTTCTGCTGTAACAAATCCTCTCCATACTTTTGTTTTAAAAAGAGAATCTCTTTCTCACTGGGATTAATATTTACTAAGAAGAACTTATCATCTGTTTTACAAAGCTTGGCTACATTATTGTCCAATTTTACTCTGACTTCTTGATGGGTTACATCAAATCTATCACTGGTAAACCAAAGCTTTTTCTCTGTGTTATCAGCCTTTAGTTTGTTTTCCTTTTCTAAATACCTAACAAGTCTTGCGGAGCTGCCTTTGTTGTTCCCCGTTTCTGAATCTGTGATATTAATAAACATAGCTACATATTATTTAAAGATTGCCTTACATGCTCTACAAGTTGTTCTTTTTTTACATTAGTAGTTGTCCAACCCATTTCCTCACGAGAGAGGATATAATACTCTAAAAGCTCACTAAACTGCTTTTTAAGTTCTTCTTTTTGTTTTTGATAACCTATTAGCATTTTAATAGCTGTTAGCAGGTTTTGACTATTCTTTAGGTTAGTAGAGCTTATCTCAGTCTCTTTCACTAAATGACTATCAATCTTACTAAGCTTATCATTATTATGAGCGATAGCAACTTTTATAAGACCCACATCAGTAAAGCTTGGCAATAGGAAATCTTTCTCTTGTTGCCTTATAAAAGAGATGATCCTACTTATACCTGAGGATAATTCTCTTTTTAAAACTTCGTCACCAAAGTCTGATGGATCCTTCTTGCTTCGATAGAAGTAATCAACCATCTGGGTAAACAACTCTTTCTTACTTCGCTTAAATCCAAAAGCGAGCTTATCAAGCTTTTCATTGACTGCCTTAGAAAAGCGAATACTATTTGTGTCTACTTGTTTCATACTAAATCTTTTTTAGTTCATTAATCTTAAAAAGAGTATACCCCTAAGTATACCCAAATTACATCTCTAACAAGGCTGAAAGCCCCAGAGTATACCCTAAGTATACTCTAACCCTTTGCAACGTCAGTAAAAAGGCAAGCGACTAGGGCTCTGCCCAAGTCCCGCTTGCTTTTTTCAAAACATATTGATAGAGTTGTAAAATTCAATAATAATATCTGAATAACAGCTATTTATAAGCAAGGCAATGAACGCCAAGTACATCGCTTAAATACCTTTAATAAGACTGATAGTCTATATCTCTGGTTATTTGTCTAATCAATGTTTTGGTTGGACAAACGCAATATCGTAGCTATGACTTTACATAGCTCCCAACGATTAAACACATAAATAGACTATTGATAAAACCTTTATACAGTTTGATGTCTGATACAAAGGAGTTATAACTAAAAGGACAGAATTATAAACAGATATAAAAACAAGAAATTATGGAAGAAGAATTCAAAAAGAAACCTAGAATTGATGAGGAAGCCATGATGGCACTAATGGTGGATGGACTGAGACCTAATGGATTTACAGAGGCTGAACTCAATGCTCCTGGTATAAGAGATGAAGAGGAAAATACTGTGGATGAACCAAAGAAACAAAGACGTGTAAAAAAAGAACAGAACTCTACTAAAGAATTCGAATCAACGAATTATGAAGAACTCTTTTTTAAAGATGTTAAAAGCACAGCACGTCATGGAAAATCGGTGTATATAGATCCTGAGCATCATAAGATACTTTCTCGTATTGTTCTGGTCATCGCAGAAGATAAACTTACTATCTATGCTTATTTATATAATCTATTAGAGCATCATTTCAATGAGTTCGAACAGCAGATAACTACAAGCTTTAATGAAAAGAACAAACCTATCTTTTAAGCATTTCACTAAAAAAAATAAAGAAGTAAAACTGTAAAGGTGCATTTACAGTTTTACATCTTTAAAAAAACAAAGGCACCTTATAAGATGCCTTCATCTGCAAAAGAATAGTAACTCTCTGCTGTTATAATTAAATGATCTAAAAGATTAATATCAAGTATTTTACTTGCTTCTTTAATCTTTCTTGTGATTTGTCTATCAGCATCACTTGGAGCTAATTTTCCTGACGGATGGTTGTGTATAATCAAAAATCCCACTGCATGCGCTTTTAAAAGAGCGGAGAAAATGATTCTTAAATCTACTATTGTACCTGTTATTCCACCTGAGGAAACTTCTAATACTCCAAGTACTTTATTGTTGTTTGAAAGCATAAGTACCTTAAACTGTTCTAATAATTCAATCTTATTACTATCCCAAGCTTTTAATGCTATTTGATAGGCACTGTAAGAAGATGTAATCTGAGGTCTCTGTGAAGCCTTTACTTTTGATTTGTAAATCAATTCTACTTCTGCGGCGATAAGCCATTCTTCGTTTAAAACTGTAGTTTCCATAATATTAAATTTTTAAATTAATTATGGAGCCACAATTGGTAATGACTTAGCGAGCGCAAGAAGCAACGCAATAAAGCGAAGACTTTAGTCAAGCATTTATGGGGGAATTTCTTGTTAGCGAACCGCTAGGCATTGCCTAACTTTGTGCAATTATTAATAAAAATAAAACTATAATCAATGTATTTCAATCCTTAATCTGATAACATTCTTTAGTAAAATCATAAAGCTTACCAATGAAATAATAAACTCTGTTCATCTGTTCATCTGTGTATTTAACCGTTGGGTATTTGATATTAGGATAATTTCTAAGACATGTATAATTCTCAAATAACATTTCTTTTATCTCCTTATTACAGTCAATTACAAGACCTAATTCAGGAGCATACCATTGAATTAAACGCCATAAATAACTTGTAGTGTGTACTTGTGGCATATAATCCATTTTAGCAAAGAGTATAGCCATTAAAAGTTGTTGTAAGGTATACTTATAAAAAATCACATCTGCATCGCTCTGACAGCCTTCTATTTGGTAACTAAGTCTTTTCACAATAGGTTTAAGCATTGATTTGCACTCTGCCCAAAACTTTAGTTTAAGTTCACTTAGTGGAAACGTTTCTAAATCTGGATTCTCAGCTATTAAAGGCTTTCCAATCCAAAGTTTCTCCTTTGTGAGATTCTGTTTAAAGAAAGAATGATAAACAGGTATATGCAAATACCAATTTGATTTTTTAATCAGGATTACGGTTACATCAACTAAATCCTCAGTATGAAAAGAAACGTATTGTCTTATATTACCCTCTTCATTAATATGCAACGTCTCAATATTTGCTAGTAATAGTAAATGTAACTTATGAGAAGTAGAATCATCAGAGTTTAAGAGTACCTGATCGTTAGTTCGTCTTTTTATTAGATAAAATGACTCTACCTTCTTATACTTCAAAAGTATTTTTCTTGTCCGCTCTTCAAGTTCTTCTTGTATTTCCGTTATCTGTTTGGGATTATTTAAAGAGAGTAGCTTTTGCTTGTTTACCATGAGCTTATATTTAGTGAGGATTCTATGTGGTATTTCTACGTACATCGCTTCTAAAAAATCCTGAGCTATCTTAAGTAAATATCCTACTAATGGTTTTTCATAGGGTTCTATCTGTTCAGCATTTTTCTTTGGTTTTAGCTCTTCTCTGTATAATGAAGTCATATCTCTCGCATAAAAATCAAAGTCTTGTTTAAAAACATCTTGAACAGTAGAGCAATGGCTAAATACGAAATTTAGAAAAGAAGCAGTATTACACTGAATGCTCCCTGATAATATAGGTTGAACTCTTTCTTTAGTATCTTGAATTACTTGCTTTATACCAAGCATAGCAGATTGTTCATCTATGTGATTAGCTTTCAACTCCTTTTTTAAAGACTTTAAAAACTTAGTGTGTCTTTTGTAATGCTTAGCAAACCATTTAGTAACAAAGCTTTCAAAATCATTTTCTTTCTGTTTAGATTGGTGCAAACTAAATAATGGTTCACTATCGTGTAAAGAACCATAAACGAGATTTTCTTTTTGGCAATTTAATGTTGAATACATTATATTCTGAAAAGAATCAGATTGATAAAAGTCCTTGATACACAAACAGTAAATATTTGCTTGGTAGTGATTAATCCCTTTAGTAATCCATTTGCTTCTACGGATATTATTTAGTTCAACAGTATCATAAAAACAAAGAGTAATAATAGGGTGATTGAGCAAGTTCTTCTGCGAATAAAAAATAAACCCTACTAAATTTTTTTCGATTAAATCTTCAAGTTCATGTCTTAATTCGCTTGAAAGTTTCAAGCTTGAAAGGTTGTTAATGATTGATTTCATAATTACAGTATTTAAGGTTAACTACTGCAAGGTCTTACCTTGATTTACGGTAATCTATTCGAATAAAGGATATTATAGTTCCTAAACGAATAGTTTATCCTGTGTAAAGAGATCAAATTTATGAACCTAAAATTATATTATTATGACTAATAAAGAGAATATTAAAAGGCTTATAATCAATCGAGAGCAAGTTGTTAATGTGGTGACTATTATAAGTGAAGATGAAATGGTTTTATTGCAAATGATAGATAATATCTTACTTGTATTAAATAATCCAATTGTAATGGAGCATTACAATAACTATCCTAAATATATTGAAGAATACGGGATTGAAAAACTCTTAAAACGGGAAGTTGAATTAGAAGATACTGGTAAGTTTGAGTTTGAAGTTGTAAATACACTAATGGCTTTACAATTACTTATATGTTGTGCTTTTGAACTAATCAAAGAGGGTAAGTTAGTTGATTATAAAAAACATGAAAAAGAAGTATTAGAGAAAAATAGCTTTAGAATATATGCCATAGAAAAGATTATAAACATAATGGGTTTCGAGTATTTTATGGATCACATTTACAATCTTGTTATTCTTGTTGTAGGTAAAGAGAATTACAAGACAATAACTGACTTGTTTTCCAGTCAAGATATATCTGTGTTAGAAAAGGAGAATGTACTTGATGATAATCCTACTATGCAATATAATAAGGAAGTTATTATTTGGTTTGGAATGATACGCATATTTATTGATTTAATGACTTGTATTGTTGAATTAAATACAGACCAAGATAATACTCAGGTTGATTAAATGCATATTTTATCCGTGATATAGAATAGTTTACCAACACAAGGGGAGGTATTTTTATATAAACCTTAAAGACTTGATTATGAAAAAAGTACAAATTCCCTTAGAAACGCATTTGTGGACAAAAGATGATATCCAATGTCCATATAGTATTATTGAAGAAATGTTCTCTACCTACAGCTTAGAAAACTATAAGACTTTTTTAAATGAATGTTCATACTATGTGCTAGAAATAAAAAAGCGGTATGAAGGAACTGCTGGAGAAATGGTGTATATATTTTTTATTCTGCATTCTGTATTTAGAGCATGCTATACAATTTTTAAAAAACCTAAAGGGTTTGAAAAACGAAATCTAACAGTCAAAAAAACAGATGATTTTAATGATTTCTATTTAGGTACTCTCACATTAGAAGAATACTTAAATCCTTATATGACCTTCAAGAATATCTTTACAATGGTTAGCTTAGAGGATTTAGATTTTTTGTCGGCTGATTATATACAAGATGCTTTAAAAGAAAAACAAACTTTTTACGTGGAGTACCAAATCCCTCCAATCTATTTATATAAGATACTTGATGCGTGTTGGTTAATATTTAAAAGGCTACAATAAATATGAAAACGTACGATTTTACTTTAGAATCTCATTTATGGACAAAAGAAGATATAGAGTGTCCTTATGAACTATTAGACTGGTTAACTGATCTTGCTGATATAGATTATTTTCAAGAACAGATTCGCAATTACTGTTGGTATTTACTTAGTGATAAAATGTATGATAAGGCAAAGGTGTCGGAAGTTATTTTTGATTTAACCGTTTTACAATCCTTGTTTAAAGCAAGCTACCGAATCTTTTTGAACCCTAATGTGTTTAGAGAGAAAGAACTTACTGTTTCAACAATATCTGAAGAAAAACTGCAAGAAATGAAATATGTAAGTGAACAAGAGTTTAAGAATCCTTACTTAGTCTTTAAAAGTGTTTTTGAGCAGTTCACATTAGATAACATAACGAACTCTTTTTTCAATTTAGTTTTAGCAACAATGGCTAGTAATGCATCTAACAAAGAGTATGATAGTGATGTGTCAATGCTCGTTTTTCACAGATTATTAGAAGCTTGCTTGTTAATACAAGTACGCGACACTGCCAGTTATAGATAAATATCTATCTAAAAAGAAAAAGGTAGAATACCATCCATAGTAATTCTACCTTTTTTTATTGTTTATATCCAATGATAAGATTTGCCTTTTCTGTTTTGATAACAAAGCATCTCTTCTTTTCTAAGTTCAGGAAAAAATCTAATAGCTCTTTCAATAGCGTAATTAGGTAAGAACTTAATCTCCTTACATATTGTAAGAAGTACCTTTTCTCTGCCATACAGCCGAACGATTTCATCTATTTCACTTTGATCTCCACGTTCAATTACACGTGCTATAATTGGAATATATGCTTTCTGATAATTAAGCTTATTAATATCAGTATCCCAAAATAATTGAGTTTTTAAAGATGAAATATCAGTTAGTTTCTGTTCCTTTTTCATACTTTAAATATACTGATTTTAAAGGTAATAAAAGACAAAAACCTAACCATTAGGTTAAGCTTTCGTGGTATAATTAAGTTTTTCCTACTTGCTTTGAATTAACTTTTCTAAACGATTCATCATCTCATCTTTCTCTTTAAGCATACGCTCATACAAGGCAATCTTTTCATTGTGTAGCTGTACAATTGCATCAACTGGATTAATTGTTGCATTATTTATATATAAAGCATGCATTACTGCATTGTCATTATTAGTTATTGTGTTATTAATAATATTAATCGCTTGCTGTTCATCAAAATTCTCAAATGCTTCAACAGGTATTTTAAGCACTTTAGAAATCTGTTGTAACAGTGAATTATCAATTACCTCTTTCTGTTCTAAAACAGATATCTTTTTTTGATTCCAATCTTCTCCTAAGTCAAAAGCAAGAACTTCTTGTTTGATTCCAAGCATTTCTCTAAAACGCTTTACATTTCTTCCTTGATGTATTTTATGTTCCATAATTAATTAGCAGAATTAAGCAGGCTCAAAATAAAGCCAAAGATTAAAAAAGATTGAAAGGTAAAGTTATAAAATATCCTGTAAGAATAGAAATTTAATTCGGCTTCGTGAAATAAGGGTACAGTACAGCACCAAGTACGACCTATGATTGCCAAAGAATCATACTGAGATAATCCACTGGCTATTTTTCAGTAAAAGGCAACATTATGAGAACAAAACTTGAAATTCCAAAAATCCCAATAGAAGAGGGGAGGACTTACTTTGAGAAAGAGGGAATAGATTTAACAGAAGAAGAAACCGCTATTGTATTAGAGTTTATGTACACATTAACACGCTTTGTGTTTAAGGAATACTTTGATATAGAGTAAGTTATTTGTATATTTATACACTTCCAACCAAAACAATTGTGTCAAATTAAATAATTAACTTATGAAAATAGCAGATTTGTATATCCGTGTTTCAACGGATGAACAAGCTGATAAAGGTTATTCTCAAAGAGATCAAGAAGAGCGACTTCGACGCTTTTGCCAATCAAACGATATTCAAGTAGGCAAGGTTATCTTAGAGGATCATTCAGCTAAAAGTTTTAATCGTCCCTCTTGGATTGCATTAATGAAAGAATTGCGTAAGCGAAGCAATAAAACCAACTTGTTGTTATTTACCAAGTGGGATCGGTTTAGTCGTAATGCTGGTGATGCGTATCAAATGCTTAGTGAACTAACCAAATTAGGCATCGAATTACAAGCTATTGAACAACCCTTAGATTTATCAATTCCTGAAAATAAAATAATGCTTGCGATTTACTTAGCGGCTCCAGAGGTAGAGAATGACCGTAGAGCACTTAATGTCTATCACGGTATGAGAAGAGCTAAGAGGGAAGGAAGATTGATGGGTAAAGCTCCCTTTGGATATATAAACAGGAGTAAAGAGGATGGAACAAAGTATATCGCTGTAAAGGAATTAGAAGCTAAAGCGTTAGTCTGGGCTTTTGAAGAAATCGCTAAGGGATTATTAGCAGCTAATCAAATACGCTTAGAGATGAATAAGTTTAGTCCTCGTAGTCTTAGTAAGAGTGCTTTTCACGTAGCGATTCGCAATCCTTTATATTGTGGCAAGATATTTATACCTAAACACAAAGACGAAGAAGCTCACTTTGTCGATGGACTACATGAAGCACTAATTACAACAGAATTGTTTGATAAAGTTCAAGAGGTGTTAGATGGAAAAGTAAGAAAGGAATTACCAAATACAAAAGTACTTTCAGATGAGAATTTACCACTAAGGGGATTTTTAGTTTGTCCTAAGTGTAGTAGAAACTTAACAGGTAGTTTATCAAAGGGTAGAAACAACAGTTATTATTACTATCACTGTATAGGCTCTTGTGGGTTTAGACATAGTGCAAGCAAGGCAAACTTATTATTTGAAGAGGGATTACATCAATTACAATTAAACGAGGCGTTTTTAACCCGTTTAAAGAAACATTTGTTAGATACCTATAACAAGATATTAAAGAATCCAATTGATCAAAAGAAAACACTGCTAAACGAGATAGAAAGACTAAACGCTCAACTTAGTATGGCGCGAACAAAATTATTAAGTGGAACACTTGACGATGAGGATTATCTTGAAATCAAAAAATCGAATAAAGCAGAACTTGAAGTGTTAGAAACACAATTAATGAAAGAGAACAGTAAGGTAAAGATTGACATTAATAAAATATTGAATAAAGCAATAGAAGTAATTGCAAACATAGGTACACTCTACGCTCAGGCAGATATATCAATGAAAAGAAGAATAATAGGTTCAATCTTTCCAGAGAAAGTAGTTTTTGATGGGGAAATTTATCGAACCGATAGAATTAATGTTTTAGTAAGGTCTATCCTATTGATAAATAATGAAATAGCTGAAAATGAAAACGGGAGAAATGAACAAAAAATTCAATTCTCCCGTTTAGTACTCGAGGCGGGACTTGAACCCGCACGGGCATTACTACCCACTGGATTTTAAGTCCAGCGTGTCTACCACTTCCACCACTCGAGCATGGTATTGAGCGAAAAACGGGATTCGAACCCGCGACCTCAACCTTGGCAAGGTTGCGCTCTACCAACTGAGCTATTTTCGCGTATGTTATAAGAACATTGCTTTACTTCCGTATTGCGAGTGCAAATATAGGATGTTTTTTCGTTTCTCCAAATCAAATAGTACAAAAAAAGAAAGATATTTTTTAACTCCTTGATATACAAATGCTGACTTTTTGTATTTTTTTAAGTTTTAGTGCTTGAAACAAAAAAAGGAGACTTTATAAAGTCTCCTTGTATTAATATACGGGCTTATTTTAGTTTCTTTTTTAATTCATTGATCTTCATTATTGCTTCTATAGGTGTAATATTATTCACATCTATAGCTAAGATATCCTCCTTTAATTCTTCTAATAGTGGATCATCTAGGTTGAAGAAGCTAAGTTGAATATCATCTTCTACTGCTTTTAGTGGCTGTTGAGGATCTTTTGAATGACCTTTTTCTAGCTGTTTTAGCATCTTCTCTGCTCTTTTTAATACAGTAGTAGGCATTCCTGCCATCTTCGCTACGTGAATACCAAAGCTGTGTGCGCTACCTCCAGGTACTAGCTTACGTAAGAATAGTACATTGTCTTTAAGCTCTTTTACAGAGACATTATAGTTCTTAATGCCGTCGAAGTTCTGTGACATATCATTTAATTCGTGATAGTGTGTCGCGAATAACGTCTTAGGTTTACCAGGGTGTTGATGTAGGTATTCTGCTATAGCCCATGCGATAGAGATACCATCATAGGTACTTGTTCCTCTACCAATCTCATCAAGTAATACTAAACTTCTATCAGAAATATTGTTTAGGATAGAAGCTGTCTCGTTCATCTCTACCATAAATGTAGACTCTCCCATAGAGATATTATCACTAGCTCCTACACGAGTGAATATCTTATCAACTACTCCCATGCGCAGCGACTTCGCCGGGACAAAACTTCCCATCTGTGCTAATAATACGATAAGCGCTGTCTGTCTTAAGATAGCAGACTTACCAGACATATTAGGACCGGTAATCATAATGATTTGCTGCTCTTTATTGTTTAGATACACATCATTTGAGATGTAAGGGGTATCATAAGCTAACTGTTTTTCGATAACAGGGTGACGTCCGTCTTTGATATCTAATTCGTAAGAATCATCTAAAACAGGGCGTACATAGTTATTCTCAATAGCCTGTTGAGCAAAAGAGCTCAAACAATCTAACTGAGCGACTAGATTGGCGTTGAGTTGTACAGGCTTGATGTATTGTGCACACCATGCTACAAAGGCATCGTATAGTTCATTCTCTAGCTTGTATATTTTCTCCTCTGCACCAAGTATCTTGGTCTCGTATTCTTTTAATTCCTCTGTGATATAGCGTTCTGCATTGACTAAAGTCTGTTTGCGTATCCAGTCAGTAGGAACTTTGTTTTTATGTGTATTACGCACTTCGATATAGTACCCGAACACGTTATTAAATGAGATCTTAAGTGATGGAATACCTGTCTTTTCACTTTCTCTAAGTTCCATTGCCTCTAGTAATTCTTTACCAGAAGTAGAGATTTTTCGAAGTTCATCTAAGTCTTGGTTAACGCCTTCTGCGATAGCATTTCCTTTAGCGATAGCCACAGGAGCATTCTCACTAATCGTAGTTCTTATCTTGTCTCTCAGTAGTTCACAGCCGTGTAGTGTATTCCCCATTTGCTTTAGAGAGTCATTGCTACTCTTCTGCGCTATTTCTTTGATCGGAATAATAGCATCTAGTGAATCCTTTAGATACACTAGTTCACGTGGAGATACTTTAGCTGTTGCTATTTTAGAGATTAATCGTTCTAAGTCTGATATCTTCTTTATTTGTTGTTGGAATAGAACTAACAACTCAGTATCCTCCTTTAAGTTCTCGACGATATTATGTCTATCGATGATCTTCTTTGTGTCTTTAAGTGGTAAGGCTAACCATCGTTTAAGTAGACGCCCTCCCATAGGAGATAATGTCTTGTCTATTACGTCTAGTAGTGTAATAGCATTTAGATTAGCACTGTTATATAACTCTAGGTTTCTTATCGTGAATCTATCCATCCATACATAGGCATCTTCAGCGATACGTTGTATAGAAGAGATATGCTCTAGTTTAGTATGTTGTGTTTCTGATAAGTAGTATAAAATAGCTCCACAGGCGATAGTTCCCTCTTCTAGATCTTCTACACCAAAACCTTTTAATGAATTTGTTTTGAAGTGATTAGTTAGAGATTCGAACGCGAAGTCTGTCTTGAATACCCAGTCGTCTAATAAGAATAGATTATAGGTAGAACCATAGTTCTGTAAGAAATGTGTCTTATTACTCTTCTGAACTAATACTTCACTCGGAGAGAAGTTCTGAAGTAGTTTATCGATATAATCTTGATTACCTTCTGTGGTTAAGAATTCACCTGTAGATACATCTAAGAAAGAGATACCAATGGTTTTTTTAGCGAAGTGTATTGCACATAAAAAGTTGTTAGACTTAGATTGCAGTACTTCATCATTTAATGCTACACCAGGTGTTACTAGTTCTGTTACACCTCTTTTGACAATAGTCTTGGTAGTCTTAGGATCTTCTAACTGATCACAGATAGCAACTCTAAGTCCTGCTTTAACTAATTTAGGTAGATAGACATTAATAGAATGATGAGGGAAACCAGCTAATTCTGTTTCACTTGGTGATCCTGCACTTCTCTTCGTTAGTGTTATTCCTAGTATTTTAGAGGCTCTGACCGCGTCCTCACCGAAAGTTTCATAAAAATCCCCAACGCGAAATAATAGACAAGCATCAGGATACTTAGCCTTTATATCGTTGTATTGCTTCATTAATGGTGTTTCTTTGGGAGCTTTAGCTTTAGAGGTCATAACGTCAATTTGTATTTCAAAATACAAATATAATCCCAAATAATCAGAATCACTACTATCTAATCTCTTGGGATACCATAGTATTTCTTTAATCGACGAATTATCATAGAGGTAGATACTGTTATGGTCAACCCAATAAGACAACCTAAAGTAACTGCTAGACATCTAAATAGTGGTGTTGCCTCTACAGAGCTAGCGGTGTGTGGTTGTACTAAGATAATAATAAGGGCAACTAGAGCTACGCGTGCCATATCGAGAATCTTGAAAAAATAGCAGGTCATAATAGTCAAGAATACACCGAGTAAGCTAATGTAAAGATTTGATTCAGGGTGTATCTCTAGACAGACTAAACCTACTACCGATCCTACTAAATTAGATTTAAAGCGTTCGATAGATAACTTCTTAGAGTTCTTTCCCTCAGGTGAAATGACTAGAATAATAGAAATAAGTGTCCATAATATCTCATAATTAGGATACTTTAAGAATAGAATATAGCCAACATAAAAGCCAATAAAGCATCTAGTAGTATATATTATTACAGCAGAAGTGATTAGTCTAGTTATGAGATTTCGTAGCATACGAGTTTTTTATGAGCCTGCAAAGGTACTAACTCAAAACAAACTATACAATGTAAACCTAGAATCACAATCAACTAATTAGTATAGCAGTTGACTGTGATCCAGGGTTTATATTTAATTATTGTATTCCGGTAAATGCAAAAAATGCTATTGATATAATAGATATACAAATGGCTATTATAGGAAACTTATGTACACTTGCCTTATAGGCTTTTAAGAGTGTGTACATAATAGTTGGCAATAAGATTTGCCCAGTCAAACAAAGTATCCAAACTATCTCAACAATAATAACATACTTCGGATTCTTAATGAATTCTGTGGTAAGCGAGCCTTGTAAGATTACCACAAATACTAGATTGTTCAGTATAGTTAATAAGGCTAACTGATTTAGTGATTTATTAGTCATGGTGTGGTGTTTTGTTCTAACAAATTTAGAAACAGTGTTTTAAATTACGTATAAAGAGCAGGGATATTGTTCTTTATATTTTATAAGAAGAGAAGGAGATGTTTGAATTTGTTTACTTTTTGTTTAGTTGCTAACATAAAGGAATATTCGACAGTTTATTTTGGCAATACTTTAAAATATCCATTTGATAAATAGTACTTTTGCTAAAAAATAAAGTAGACTATGCGCAAATTAGCCAATGAAGAATTAGATCGTAAAAATGTAGAAGAATTTAAGGCTTCTGAGAAGACACCTATTATCGTAGTTTTAGATGATGTTAGAAGTTTACATAATATCGGTTCTGTATTCAGAACTTGTGATGCCTTTTTAGTAGAGAAAGTATATCTATGTGGTATTACTGCGACTCCACCTAATAAAGAGATACACAAGACGGCTTTAGGAGCTACAGAGACTGTAGAATGGGAGTATGCTAAGGATGTGGTAGAAGTGGTAAAATCACTAAAAGAAAGTGGTGTATCTGTACAGTCAGTAGAACAGGTAGAAAATAGTGTGATGCTTAATGACTTTAAGATAACAGAAGGAGTGAAGTATGCTCTAGTTTTTGGAAATGAAGTAAAGGGAGTGAACCAAGAGGTAGTTAACTTTAGTGATGGTGTGATAGAGATTCCGCAGTTAGGAACTAAGCACTCTTTAAATATCTCTGTAAGTGCCGGAATCGTTATTTGGGACTTGTTTCAACAGATGTAAGAATATATTTATTAGTATAATACCTTAAATCTGCACCTACCATTTACTACGAATAAATTCTACTTTACATAGCTTCAATTAGCTCTAAAACCACACTACAGTGTGCTTTAATCACTAATATTGCTCTGTTTTGTACAATTTATTCTCGTTTGAACGTTATCTGCAGATTTAAGGTAATACAGAAAGCTACTCTATAGAAGAGTGGCTTTTTTTGTGCAATGATGTTAAAAATGAGGTGTTTAATTATTGAGGCTAAGTTCATCATAAGATATAACAGGTTAAAGTAGTTAAATGTTTATTAGAAATAATATCTTTGGGTAAAACAGACACAACACAATGAAAATATTCGAAATAGGAGATGGGCAGACCATTATAAAAACACCGAGTCATTACTATGGAGCGAGTGAAAATGAACAAACGATACAGTTGTATAAGGGAGAAAGGGATGATGAACCTGTAATCCGTATTAGTGTTATCTACTTTGAACGTGTGAAAGGAGTAACACAAAAGGATATTATAACTGATTTTAAGGAGAAGGCTACGGAATATAATGTACAGGCTGTCACACATAGTGGTAAGAGTTATTTCTCTTATGACACGGATTCATCGGAGAACTTGTATATGCATATCTATGAAGTGATGTATGGTGAGCACATTATAGCGATATCACTTACAGCCAATAAGGGACAAGGGGATATGGATGAGGTTAATAGCTATAAGAAAGAAATAGTGGAGATGATAAAGAGTATTGATGCCTTATCCTCTTTAGAATTTCCATTGTTAGAGCCGAGGTACGAGGATCTTTATTACTTGACAGAAGAAGTAGCTAAAGTATTGGACTTGCCTACTGAGGAATTAGGAGGGTTATATGAAAGCGGCGAGGTAGTTCATATTTTACAAGATATATTAACGCGAAGAGATTATGAAGCGGATGACAGAGTTTATTATCAAGCCTTAGGAATGTTATTTGGTAGCTGCATAGCGTATCAATATGAGGATTTTCATTGGGTAGTAGTGAGTGATGAGTATGGTAGAGAGATGGCGCTACAGTATAGAGATTACGCAGTGCAGTGTTTTCCCATTAGTATGATCACAAAGCGAATAGAGGATGGGGAAGATATAGATGTTAATTATCTAATGGAAGAAGTAACTAGTCATATCAAATCTGCTGTAGAAAAAGACAAACAGTTTAAGGTATTAGACTATAATTTTTAAAGTATATGAAGCTATCCGAGAGGGTGGCTTTTTTTGTAGGTGTTTAATCTTTATATTTACTAAGAGTGATAAACCGTTAGTATGAAGTGTTTTATTTTTGTTTTTATAGTTTCGATTTGTTTAGTTTCTTGTAAAAAGGAGGGACAGATAGCTAAAAGCTCGTCATTAGCTAAAGGGATAAGTAATGACTATAAACGTATGCAGATTGATAGTAGTTGTGCAATTAACATTAGAGGAGTCATTCTTTATAAAGGGGAAGATAAGGAGGTAGTAGAGGCTAAATTAACTAACGTTATCAAGATGGTTATGGAGGAGGATTATATGCAGGAATATAATATTAGTATTCCTATCTACTATAATTGTGTATATAACACTGTGACGTGTTATTATTCTAAAACGCAACAATTATCTGCTGTTCACAGTATGTTTAGAACTGTTGATACTAAGCCTTTTGAAGAAGTTAGGAGAGATTTTAATACACTTAAAGACGTAGTGCCTAGAGATAATAAATGTATTTCGAATATCGAAGTCGTGGATACTAAAGCTGTAGGGTGGTACAAGATCATTTATAGATGGGAGTAATATTATAAGCTATCCAAGAGGGTGGCTTTTTATATATAACGATGTTAATATGTTGTTGAACAGTATTTTATTAACTAATGATAAAATATTATATTTATAAAGTTTTATAAAATAGATTATATGCAGTTAGTTGATTTAGGGGTGGAAAGAATAGCGATGCTAGCTCTAGATGAATATATTCTAGAGATTCCTGATTATGATGGAGTAATGCTATGTAAAGAGGAGGAAGAATATATGCCTTATATCTATATTTTTACAGGAAAGGTGATACCTGAACAGGAATTTAACTTTGAGACAGAGTTGGATTTGTTGAAAAGGGAAGCGAGCGACTATAATACTTTTGTAGAGGAGGTAGTAGATAAGTGTTATTTTAAACACATATATGATATTGAGGATATGTATATACACGAGTATACTATTCTATTTACAAATGTACAGTTTACATTACAATTGGTTTTTAACTTAGAGCAAGCGGGCACCGAGTTAGAAAAGTCATACGTAGAGGAAGTAGAGAAGATGATAGCGACTATTGGATTTATGTTTGAGGCGAGCCACGAGTGTTTAGTTATCACAGCTGAAGAGGAGAGATATATAGAAGAAAGCATTAGTGATATACTTGGCACAGATAGAGAGGGGGTACAGACGTGTCTGCAATCGGGTAAGGCATTAGATGTGCTACAATGGCTATTTGATGAACAGTGCTTTAATCCTAGAGATAAAGAGTATATAGCCAAGTTAGGATTGATGCTAGGAACGTTACTACAGTATTACTATTTAGACTTTAATTGGGTTGCTGTAGAAGAAGTGGGAGAACGAGAGTTAGCGATGCGATATAAAGATACAGAAGAAGTTGTGTTTCCTATTAGCTTAGTGTCTTCGCGTATTGAGACAGGTGAGGCAATACGTATTCCACGTATGCTTGAGAACTTGTTTTTTACGGTTGAAGAGAGGCATAAGGAAAGGGGAGTGTAGTGAGTCTTTAGACTGATTTTTTAAAGTAATATTACGTTCTTAACTTAGATTAAGTGTGTTAGGGGGTAAGAGGCTATACATTTGTACCATACAAAACGCTACTGATAATAAGTAGTGATAACCTTAAAAAAAAAATATTATGACAAATACAGTTTGGAATATCGACCCTACACATTCAGAGATAGGATTTAAAGTAAAACACATGATGTTTACTAATGTATCAGGAAAGTTTAATGAATTTACTTCTACTGTTATAAATAAAGAAGAAGGATTTGAGACTTCAGAAATTTCTTTTATAGCTAAAGTTGCATCAATAGATACGAATAATGTAGATAGAGATAATCACTTGAGAAGTGCAGATTTCTTTGAAGTTGAAGAGCATGAAGATATTTCTTTTACATCAACAAATGTAGAGAAAAAGTCAGCTAATGATTATGTTATTACAGGGCTGATGACTATTAAGGGAGTGACTAAAGAAGTAGTATTTAATGCAGAATACAGTGGGTTATTAACTGATCCATGGGGAAATACTAAGATAGCTTTATCATTAGAAGGAAAGATTAATCGTAAAGAGTTTGGTCTTGGATGGAATACTGCTCTAGAAACAGGAGGTGTATTAGTAGGTGAGGATATTAAGTTATTCGCTGAAGTACAGTTCGCTAAAGCTTAATTACAAGTTAGTAAACATAAATAATATAAAAAGCTCCAATGAGATTCTTCATTGGAGCTTTTTTATATCTGTTAGAAACTACTTAGTTTCATATAACCTAGTTCTATATGGTCTTCTATTAGGGGTTCTGTAGAAGGTGTTATTTGAAGAGCAAATTGTTGCTTTAGTTCTTCGTTTAAGATATCAGTTATCTCATAGATATCATCTACATCTACACCATATTTATTATCTACGTGACTATAGCCTTTTGGAGGTAAATTATATTCTTCGTAGAAGCTAGTGTTCTTTACATATTGGATAGCATCTTTTTGGCTATTCGCAACGACAAGGCAGGTGTGATGAAACTCGTCAAAGATTCCTGGTTTATATCCACCTAGATTAATAAAGAATAACTTTAAATCATTACTTACATAATCTTCTTTATTGACTACTTCTATCTTATAGTTATGGACAGTGTTTACTTCTCTCCATGCGTCAAGATGTAACCTAGGTCCTGCTTCACTCCAAAAGTTAGTTACTTGCGGGATGAGGTCTTTAATCTCATTACCGATGCCGAAGTAGATATCATGTTGTTCTATATGTCTACCTGGAGGTGTAGCCCCTAGCATAATCATAAAAAGTTTGTTCATATCTATTTGCCTAGTTTGTTTTGTATCTTTTCTAATATCGTTAAATAATCTTCTTGATTAGAGACGAAGTCCATATCTGATATATCGATAACTAATACTTTATCAGCATGCATTGATTTGATATAATTAAAGTACCCTTGATTTACGTCATCTAGGTAAGTACCTGGTATCTCACTCTCATAAGAACGACCACGCTTTTGGATATTCTCTAATAAACGTCCCGTGTTTTGGTATAGATAGACATATAAGTCAGGCTTCGGAGTCTCTTTATACATAATCTCAAAGACTTGTTTATAAAGATTAAACTCATCCTCCTCTAGTGTGATTTGAGCGAAGATAATAGACTTGTATATATAATAATCAGCAATGATAAACTCTTTAAACAAATCGAATTGCGCTAAGTCATCTGACAACTGTGAGTATCTATCTGCTAAGAACGACATTTCTAAAGGGAACGCATATCTAGTAGCATCCTTATAAAACTTAGGTAAGAATGGATTATCTGCGAATCCTTCTAATATATGCTTTGCATTAAAATCTTCTGAGATACGGTTAGTCAATGTCGTTTTACCGGCACCGATATTCCCCTCGATAGCAATAAAGTTGACATTAGTAAAACCATACTGAAGTAAAGGGCTAGCAATGTTACCAACTATCTTAAAAGTTGTTTTATCTTTACAGTTATTCAGTAATTCTTTGAAACTTTGTTTTAAGATAGGATGTTCCCATTCTAAGTTTAGATCTGCTGCAGGTAGAAGTACGAATTGTCTTTCTTGCATTAGGGGATGTGGTACAGATAAGTTATCTGTATTATACACTTCTTGGTTGAAAGAGATTATATCAATATCTATAATACGAGCACTGTAACCCACTTTATCAAGAGGGCGTATTCTACCTAGTATTTGTTCAGTTTCTAATACTTTTAGGATAACCGTTTCTGCGTTAAGTGTACTGTGTATTAAAATAGCACAATTAAAAAAAGGATCACTCTCAAAACCCCAAGCAGGAAATTCGTAAATAGGAGATATTTTTATGACTGTACCAATATGCTTGTTTATCAGTTCGATAGACTTCTCTATATTAGATAATCTATCTCCTTGATTAGAGCCTATTGATAATACTATTTGATTTTGCGTAAACATGGGGCAAAGTAAATAAAAGAAAATTGAATAAACGTTACTTTTGTAACAGTTAATAAATACAAATTTACGGGTATAATCTGTAACTTTTTTTATAATTTGAATACTAATAAGATAAATTGTTTTTAATATGAGGTTTTTAAGAAATGTTTTAGCTACGCTAGTAGGGCTATTTTTATTCTTCGGAATATTATTCTTCGGGCTAATCTTGATAAGTGCAGCGATGGGTAGTAGCTCAGAGAAGATAACTGTAAAAGATAGTTCAGTTATTAATTTAGACTTATCTGGAGTGAAGTATGATTATGCAGGGAAGTTTAATTATAAAGACTTTGGGTTTAGTGATGCAGGTAAAGATGGGGTTTTTGATGTAATCGCTGCGATAGAGTATGCGAAGACTGATGATCGTATCAAGGGAATCTCTATTCTTAATGATGACTCTCAATTAGGAATCGTACAGAAACGCGAGATCAGAAAGAAATTAGAAGAGTTTAAGAAGAGTGGTAAGTTTGTCTTAGCCTATGCGAACACTTATTCTCAAGGGGAATACTACTTAAATTCTGTTGCTGATACGGTATATATAAATCCTGTAGGATCATTAGACTTTAAAGGTTTATCTACTGAGATATTGTATCTAAAAGGACTACAAGATAAGACCGGTGTGCAGATGGAAGTAATGAGACACGGTAAGTATAAAAGTGCGGTAGAACCATATCTTCAAGATAAAATGAGTGATGCTAATAGAGAACAGACGACTGTATTTTTAAAGTCTATCTGGGAGACAATAGTAGGTGATATTGCTACAAGTAGAAAGGTATCTGTAGATAGTTTAAATGCAATAGCGAATAACTTAGAAGCTAGAACACCTAGTCGTGCACTTAAAGTTGGGCTAGTGGATAAGATAGCTTATGAAGATGAGTATCATGCTGCTATTAAAAAAGCGCTTAAGATAGAAGGAACTAAAGATTATAATACTATTGATATCTTAGATTACACGAAAGACGTAATCGCTAAGAGTGAAGCGAATAGTGCTTCTGATCAGATAGCTGTAATCTACGCTCAAGGGCAAATCTTAAATGGAGAAGGTAGTGTTAGTTATATCGGAGAGGGATCTATAAATAGGGCGCTTAAAAAAGCTCGTGAAGACGATGAGGTAAAAGCTGTTGTCTTAAGAGTGAATAGCCCTGGAGGTAGCGCATTAACTTCTGAGTTAATCTGGAGAGAAATAGAGTTAACGAAGAAGGTTAAGCCTGTTATCGTGTCTATGGGAGATCTAGCAGCATCAGGAGGGTATTATATCGCTTGTAATGCAGATCGTATATTCGCGGATCCAAGTACTATTACGGGATCTATCGGAGTATTCGGTATGGTGCCTAACTTTAAGTCTCTAGCGACTAAATATGGTGTAAATGCAGAACAGGTTAAAACACACGATAATGCAGCTAATTATAGCCCATTTAGAGATGTAGATCCTGCTTTTAAAATGGTAGTGACTGAGGGAATCGAAGATATCTATACTACATTCGTACAGAGAGTAGCTGATGGTAGAAAACTAACTGTAGCTCAAGTAGACGAGATTGCTCAAGGAAGAGTTTGGACAGGTAAGGATGCAATTAAAAATAAACTAGTAGATGAGCTAGGTGGATTAGATGCTGCTATCGCTTATGCTGCTAAGAAAGTTGAGATTGATAATTATAAGGTAGTGAAGTTCCCTGAGTATAAAATGAAGTTTGAGGATTTACTTAGAAACTATTTAGGGTCATCAATGATTAAAACAGAAGAACAGTTGATCAAAGAGAAAATAGGGGAGGCGAACTATGAGATGATGGAGAGATTAAACTACTTCAATAATATGAAAGGCGTACAAGCTATTATGCCATTTGAATTGAATATTGAATAAATTAAACAAATCCTATACGTTGTTCTTCTATACTAAGTTAGAAGTAAAGAACGTTTGGTATTTATGATAAAAGAGTCATTCCTTTTGATTGGAATGACTCTTTTTTTTGTTATTTTGTAAGTAAAATTAACTAGTATGAATAAAAAAGTTTTAAAATGGGTAGGTGGTGTTGTATTAGGATTACTTCTATTATTAATGCTTGCGCCTATCTTATTTAAGGGTAAGATAGAGGATTTAGTACTGAAGACTATTAATGATAACCTAAATGCAAAGGTTACATTTGAGAAAGTCGATTTAAGCCTAATCCGAAACTTTCCTAAGGCTACTGTGATTATTAAAGATATTGCTGTGGTAAATAAGGAACCTTTTGCAGGAGATACACTTTTCTATGCAAATAACATCAAACTTAAAATGTCTGTGATGGAACTGTTTAATGGGGAGAAAGAACCAATGAACATAGAAGATATTTTAATCGAAAAAGCAAAAGCGAACATTATCGTTAATGAGCAGGGGGTGGCGAACTACGATATCGCGATTAAAGATGATGAGGATAAGGAAGATGATGATAAAGATAGCAAGCCGTTCTCTCTTGCGTTAAAGCACTATCAGGTAGACAACTTAACGGTGTCATATAAAGACTTAGGTAGTAAGATGGAGTTTGGTATTAAAGAATTATATCACCAAGGAACAGGTAATATGACTGCTGATATATTAGATTTAGATACGGAGTCTAAAGCTAAGGTGTCGTTCTCTATGGATGGGACGAAGTTCTTAAATGAGGTTAACTTATCTCTTAAGGCGTTAATCGGAATGGATATGGGGAATCAAGTGTATTCTTTTAAAAAGAACCAAGCTTTGATTAATCAGTTGCCTCTAGAGTTTGATGGTTCGATCAAGTTATTAGAGAATGGACAAGAGTATGACTTGACTTTCGCAACTCCTGATTCTGACTTCAAGAATTTCTTAGGATTGATACCTGAAGCCTATGCGGGTAACTTAAAAGGAGTGACTACGACAGGTGATTTTAAAGTAGCAGGTAAGGTGAAAGGGGCGATGACTGAAACGACTATACCTACGATGGATATAAAGATGAACGCTACTAATGCGTCATTTAAATATCCTGACTTACCTAAGGCAGTACAAAACATTATGTTAGATGTGAATGTGATGAATCAAACTGGCTTAATGAAGGATATGTATGTCGATATTAACAAGATGTCTTTTAAGATCGATCAGGATGTATTTAATGCTAAAGCAAATATTAAGAATATCAGCGAGAATGCATTAGTTGACGCTAACTTCGACGGGATAATTAACCTATCTAATGTAGCGAAGGCTTATCCTGTGAAAGTAGATATACCACTTACAGGTATCTTACGTGCTAAAGTAGCGACTATCTTTGATATGCAATCTGTAGAGAAAGAACAGTATCAGAATATTAAGAATAGTGGTAGTATGTCATTGACTGGGTTTAATTATAGTACAGAGGCGATGGCTAAACCACTATTAATACAAGAAGCTGCTCTTACGTTTAATACAAGTAATGTCACACTTAATAAACTTGCTCTTAAGACAGGAAGTACAGACTTGAGTGCTGATGGGCGTTTAGATAACTTGTATGGTTTCTTATTTAATAAACAGACACTGAAAGGAAACTTTAACCTTAATTCGAATAACTTTATCTTAGCTGATTTGCTAAAAGAGGACACTGCGAAATCTGAAGAGAAAAAAGAGAAGGCTGCAACAGCGAAAGCTGCGGAACCACTTAAAATACCGGGGTTCTTAGATTGTACCATTAACGCAAATGCCAATACTGTAGTGTATGATAACCTTACGCTGAAGAATGTGAAAGGTCGTTTGATTATTAAAGATGAGGCAGCGCGTCTAGAGAATATGTCTACTAATATTTTTGGCGGTGCGATGGCATTTGCAGGTAAAGTATCAACGAAAGAAGCTATTCCTACATTTAATATGAACTTAGGATTACAGAGCTTAGATATTAAACAAACGTTCACTGACTTAGAATTCTTAAAAGCTATAGCGCCTATCGCTAGTGTGGTATCAGGTAAGGTGAATGCTGTTGTGGATATGCAAGGGAAACTTAAGGCGGATGATCTTTCTCCTGATTTGAATTCATTGTCAGGGGATATAAAAGGAGATTTAGCTAATGCAGTGATAAGTGGACAAAACTCTAAATTACTTTCTTCATTAGATGGGGCTTTGAGCTTTATAGATATGAAGAAGATTGATTTGAGCAATAAGAAAATGCATATTGTGTTTAACAATGGACGAGTACAGTTTAAACCTTTTGATATAAAAACGAAAGAGCTAGCTGTAACCGTATCAGGTGAGCACGGATTTGATCAAACATTAAACTATGCATTAGATTTTAAAGTACCTGCTAAGCTGTTAGGAAGTGATGTGGCTAATGCATTGGCAATGTTAGGACCTAAGTCTAGTGGTAAATTTGATGAGATACCTGTAAAAGTAGGAGTGACAGGTAACTTTGCTAATCCTAAAGTATCAGCTAATATGGCTGATGTAGCAAAGAATATTACTAATCAAATTATTGAGGAACAAAAGAATCAATTAGTTGATAAAGGAAAAGATGCGCTTATAGATATCTTAGGTGGTAAGAAAGATAAGGGAACAAATGAAGATGGAACTACTAAGAAAAGTGATACTGAAGAAACAGTTGATAAATTAAGTGAAGGGTTAAAAGGCCTATTTGGCAAGAAGAAGAAAGAATAATAAGGTATACACTAAATAATCATTAAATAGAGCGAGCTCCCTAGTGGAGCTCGTTTTGTTTATTGGAATCTATTAGATTACTTCTATGTTGACCATATATCCCTCATACGTACGGATATTAAATACAGTACCATCTTCGAATAGTAAGTATTGTCCTTTTACACCTTTAAGTTTACCTTGGTAAGAAGGTGTTTTGTCAAGATTAAGGCTCGCTATCTTAGTAGGAAACTGTAATACAGGATACTCTAGATTGAAAACAGAAGAATTCGTTTGATCGAAGTAAGGCTTCGCTTCTTCAGGTAACTTATCTTTTAGTGTATTTCTTATTTCCTCTAGGTTTGTTTCTAAGACTTCATTTTGAAGCATTTTACGCCAATTTGTCTTATCAGTGAACATATCTTTTAGAGCTACCTCAGTAATCCCTGCTAAGTATCTATTAGGCACTTCTACAATCTCGATAGCCTTAGATGCTCCTTGATCTATCCATCTCGTAGGGACTTGTGTTTTTCTTGTTACCCCTACTTTTACATCACTAGCTACAGCTAGATAGACGATATGAGGTTGTATCTGTACTCTTGTTTCGTATTCTAAATCTCTATCTTCTATCCCTAGATGAGCTTTACTTAATTCGGGACGCATAATCCAATCACCTACTTGAGCGCTAGAGTAAAAACACTCATAACAGAATCCCTGTCTGAAGATCTTTTTATGCTGTCCACAGTTTAAACACTCGTAACCTGTAAAATCAATCTTAATCGTTCTGTCAAGAATTTGATTAATATTAATGAAGTTGTTTTTAAATACTAAATAGTATTCAATAGGGCTGTTAAATTCCGTTTGCATTTTGTTTAAAACTCCTTCGTATTGCATAGATAAAATTGTTATTTTTGGATAAGTGGTAAAAGTACGAAAAACATTGACTACTGTAATTACTATCTTTTCACAATGAAAAGTTTAGAGATTTGACTAATAAACAAGATATGGCATTTACAATTATTAATTCTATTGCTTCGTGGATCCTGAAGAAGAGAATTCACCAAATAGACTTATTTAGGAAGTACCCAAATGAAGTACAGAATGATTTGTTTCTGAATTTGATAAAGACAAATGAGAAAACAGTATTGGGGAAAGAGTTCGGCTATGAAAGCATTAAGAACTACGAGGCTTTCTCAGAAAGAGTGCCCTTGTTTAAATACGAAGAGTTTGAGCCTTATATAGAACGGTCTCGTCAAGGTGAAAGTAATATCTTTTGGCCTGAACCTATTAGATGGTTTGCTAAATCTAGTGGAACGACAAATGCAAAAAGTAAGTTTATTCCTGTTAGTAACGAAGCTTTAGAAAATTGTCATTATAAAGCAGCTAAAGACTTGCTATGTTTATATTTGAATAACAACGAGAATTCTCAATTGTTTACAGGGAAGAGCCTTCGCCTTGGAGGTAGTAAACAGTTGTATGAAGATAAGAATACTTTCTTTGGCGATCTATCTGCTATTTTAATTGATAATATGCCTTTTTGGGCAGAGTTAAGCAGTACTCCTAGTAACAAGACTTCTCTTATGTCTGAATGGGAGAGCAAAATGAAAGCCATAATCACTGAAGTTAGGAATGAAAATGTCACGAGTTTTGCTGGTGTACCTTCGTGGATGCTGGTTTTGTTTAATCGCATTATCCAAGAGACAGGACGTGAGGATTTATTAGAGCTATGGCCTAATGCGGAAGTTTACTTCCACGGTGGAGTTAGTTTCGAACCTTATAAAGATCAATACAAGAAGTTGTTGCCTAGTGGTAACTTTAGATATTACGAGATATACAACGCCTCAGAGGGATTCTTCGCTATCCAAGATCAGAATGATTGCAATGAGTTATTATTGATGTTAGATTATGGTATATTCTATGAGTTTATTCCGATGGATACTTTTGGTCATACTAATCAGAGAATCATTCCACTATCTGAAGTAGAAATAGGGAAGAACTATGCGATAGTCATCACAACCAATGCAGGTCTAGTTCGTTATTTAATAGGAGATACGGTTAGATTCACTAGTTTATTGCCTTATAGAATAAAGATAACAGGCCGTACGAAGCACTTTATTAATGTATTCGGAGAAGAGTTAATGATAGAGAATACCGATAGAGCATTAGCCAAGACTTGTGCAGAGTTTAATGCTGAGGTGGCAGAGTACACAGTAGCACCTATCTTTATGATTGGCAAAGAAAAAGGAGCACACGAATGGATAGTTGAATTCACAAAAGCGCCTGATAATTTACAATTGTTCAGTGAAGTATTAGATAAGAACTTACAAGCTCTTAATTCGGACTACGAAGCTAAACGTACGAATAATATGACATTAAATCCGTTAGTACTTCACAGTGCACGTAAGAATCTATTCTATGATTGGTTAAAGAATAATAATAAGTTAGGAGGACAACATAAAGTGCCTCGTCTATCTAATGAGCGTAGTTTACTAGAAGAATTATTATCTATGCAGACTATATTAGTATAGAACGTATAAGAGTTATAAATAAATAGAAAGCATTCACTTCGTGGATGCTTTTTTTGTAGTCTAAAATATTTAGTTGCTAGTTAGTGAAAGCTAATTATTCTGTATAAGTCTGAACTTGGGATGAGGTAGAAATAAATTACTCTACTTGTGCACCTCTTATTTTTTAAATCCATAAGATTATGGTAAGCAGGCGAAAAGTATAGACATAAAAAAAACCCCGCATAGCGGGGTTCTATTTTTTCTAGCTGTACTAAAATTATTTAGTAGCTGGAGCTTCTGTAGCAGGAGCTTCAGTTGCTGGAGCTTCTGTAGCAGGAGCTTCTTCAGTTGTAGCTTCTGGAGCAACTTCTTCAGTTACTGGAGCTTCTTCTGTTACTACTTCTTCAGTTACTACTGTTTCAGCTTCTGGTTCTTTTGCAGTTTCTTTACAAGAAACGAAAGATACTCCCATCATTGCTACTAAAGCAACGCTTAATGCGATTTTTTTCATCTTACTAAATTATAAAAGTTAATTATTAATTCGTGGACAAATATAGGAATTTTTTGGTTCGCAAAACTTTTTTTGAATATTTTTTTTTATTTTTTAACGTATTGCAAATCAAAGTGTTGTCTACTTGTTTTTCTTAGGTTCAACTAATTTCATCTCTTCAATTAGATGTTTTGCATCGGCGAACTTGTCAATTATGAATAAAATGTATCTAGCATCGACCATAATGTTACGACAAATAGATGGGTCATAATAAATATCACTCATCGTTCCTTCCCAAACTCTGTCAAAATTTAGACCGATTAAATTACCATATGCATCTAAAACTGGGCTACCTGAGTTACCTCCTGTAGTGTGGTTTGTCGCGATGAAATTCACTGGTAATTTTCCGTTGTCTGCATACTGACCATAGTCTTTATTATTATACAGTTCTACTAGCTTAGCAGGCACGTCAAATTCGTAGTCATTTGGTACGTATTTTTCCATTATACCTTCTAAGTGAGTTACTGGTTCATAGTATGTTGCATCCTTAGGGAAGTAACCATCTACTTTACCATATGTAACACGTAATGTACTATTAGCATCAGGGAAGATTCTAGCGTCTGGATATAGCTCTAATTGAGCTTTCATAAACGTACGTTGAAGTGCTGCGATCTCTCTGTCTAATTCTTCATATTTAGGTAATACATTAGACATGTAATTTTCGATAAGAGCCTTAGCGAATACATATCCTTTATCACTGTTAATATTTTTGATTACTTGATCAGCATTTCCTTCTAATAGTTGTTTGAACCCTTCATAAGAAGTCAATTTACTATTCGCATAGATATCTTTAGTAACAGCAGAGATATTCGCATCTTTTAATTCTTTTGGTAAGAACTGTTTTGGAGCATCTTTAGCATACATAGATACAATAGATTCGAATACTTTCTCATCTACAGCTTTACTGTAATTCTTGTAGAACTTGTCTTGTCCTTTAATAAGGTTAGCTTTTCTAGATTCAAAAGACTTCTCATTAGAAGCATAACTTTCTAAAGCATATACTTTATAAGCAGCAGCTAATAACTCAGTATTACGTTGTACTACTTCTGTAAAGTAATCTCTACTTACAGCATAAGGAGTAATGTCCTTATATAGCTTTTCGAACTTAGGTAAGATTTCAGCATATGCTTTCGTGTTTTTACCTTTCTTAGCTCTCTCTATAAATTCTTTTTCGAAGTCTTGTTTTGCTTGTACAGCATTTGTCTTTTTTAAACCAAGACTTTCACCGATCCATTTTTTCCAATAGTTAGCAGTACCTGCATATTTAGAAGCATATTGAATTTTGATACCTTGATCAGCACGCATAAACTCGTCAGTGATCTTAAGCGCTTTATCACGGATACCTATTCTTACAGGGTTTAGATCATTTACGATTTGTTCCACAGCATAAGATGGTAAATATTCTTGTGTTCTACCTGGGTAACCGAATACCATTGTGAAGTCACCTTCTTCTACACCGCTAAGTGAGATAGGGAAGAAGTGCTTAGGACGGTAAGGTACGTTGTCTTTAGAGTATGCAGCAGGTTTGTTATCCTTATCAGCGTAGATTCTGAATAAAGAGAAATCTCCTGTATGGCGTGGCCACACCCAGTTATCCGTATCAGAACCAAATTTTCCGATAGATGATGGTGGAGCACCGACTAGACGTACATCTTTAAACGTCTCTGTAACGAAGATGATATATTGATTTCCTTCATAGAAAGACTTGATCTTGTTGTCTTGCCATTTCTCTTTAGGGAATGAAGCTACCGTTTTAGCTATATTCTCAGATATTTTAGCTTGTTTTTGGATTTCAGTATCCTTGTCTTTGATTCCTGCCATTACTTCCTTAGTCACGTCCTCAATACGAACGATAAAAGTAACTTCTAAGTTTTCGTTTGGCAATTCCTGAGCCATTGACTTAGCCCAGAATCCATTTGCTAAGTAATCATTCTCAACAGATGAGTGAGATTGGATCTGTCCGTATCCACAGTGGTGATTAGTCAATAAAAGACCTTGAGAAGAAATAACCTCAGAAGAGCATCCTCCATTAAAGTGAGGTGCAGCGTCTTTCATACTTGATTTGTTCACATCGTAGATATCACTCACAGACATCTTCATACCAAGGCTTTTCATTTCTGTTTCATTCATCCCTTTTAATAGAGATGGAATCCACATACCGCCTTGTTGTGCGTAGATAGGCAGAGCTATCAGTACTACAAGAGCCTTAAATAGATTTTTAATCTTTTTATTCATAAAAGTGTTAGTTAGAATTGAATTCGCTGGCAAGATACAATTTTACAAGTGAACCCTAAAATCGAAATTGTTAACATCTATAGTACTTCCATGAGTTTAGTATATCTGTATGCGGCTTTAGGTGATGACCTAGTGTTAGGCAATTGATTGGTAGGTGGTTGGCTTTATTATAGTACTTTTCAGCCGACCATATGCCTATCACATGCCGACCACAAGCCGACCACCCCTATTTTAAAACAAAAAACACCACTTATAACTAAGTGGTTTATGAGAGAAGTAGTCAGTTATGGTTTATAGTTAGGTAATTAATAATAGAGATGCTTTTGGTCGTTTATTATAGAGGATTATACAGGATAGGAAATGGGAAAAATCGCTGAATGATGTTTAATACATAAATGATTTTGTACATTGTACACTGATAACTATAAAAAGTGATTAAATGGATACCTATATATTAAGTAATGGAGTAAGAATCCCTAAGGTAGGTTTTGGGACGTGGAAAGCTGCAGAGGGAGAGCAAGCGGAGAATGCTGTGTTATGTGCTATATCTGAAGGGTATAGACATATAGATACAGCTTCATTTTATAAGAATGAGATTAGTATTGGCAAAGCTATAGCTAAGTCTGGTGTCCCTAGAGAGGAGTTGTTTGTGACTACTAAACTTTGGAATGAGAATAGGGGATATGAACAGACATTAAAGGCATTTGATCTATCGTTAGCTAATTTAGGATTAGCGTATTTAGATTTGTATCTGATACACTGGCCGGCTAGTGCTCATCAGTTTGCTAATTGGAAAGAGATAAATGCAGATACTTGGCGTGCATTAGAGCATTTATATAAGGAGGGAAAGGTCAAGGCTATCGGTGTAAGTAACTTTTATGTACATCACTTAGAGGCGCTGTTAGAGACTGCAGAGATTAAGCCGATGGTTAATCAGATCGAGTTTCACCCTGGGTTAACACAGGCAGAGGTAGTGGCGTTCTGTGAGCAACAATCTATATTAATAGAAGCGTGGAGTCCTATCGGTAGAGGAAATATTCTTGATAATGAGATTTTGCTTCATATGGCATTAAAATATGGTGTGACTGTACCCCAACTTGTTCTTAAATGGATAGTTCAAAAAGGGCACCTTCCAATGCCAAAATCAGTAACTCCCGAACGTATTAGGGAGAATATTGACATTAATAAAATCATAATTAGTGAAGAAGATGTTGCGGTAGTGGATAATTTGCCTTATATTGGTGGTTCGGGATTAAATCCTGATCAAGTTGACTTTTAAACCAAAAGTTCACGATAAGTACGATTATTAATTCATATAAAAAAGGTAAGTAAACATCACGTTTACTTACCTTTTTACTTTTATTGAATATGTTTCATTATTTTGTCAGTAGCATTTTTGTTTTTGAGTATAAAATGGTTACTTGTTTCTCCTAATTTGACTCTTTTTGCCTCATCATGTAGCAATTCGTTGAAGATACGGTCTAGGTCAGACTGAGAATTCACTACAACACAACTGCCTAAAGTTATCAAATCCTTAGCTTCTTGGAACTTTTTATAATTTGGACCAATGATAACGGGTACTCCATAAGTAGCTGCCTCAAGAATATTGTGAATACCTGCGCCAAAGCCTCCACCTATATAGGCTATATCTGCATAACTGTATGCTTTAGTAAGGATAGAATACGCATCTATAATATATACGCGATATTGTGTGAGGTCTTTATCCTGATGCTCACTGTGTAATACAGTTGGTACAGTTAGACTCTGTACTAGATTATTGATTTGTTCTTTCTTTATATTATGTGGAGCGAAGATAAACTTGATGTTTTGATTCTCAGCTTTATTAATATAGTTAGCTAGTAACTTCTCGTCTTCTGGCCATGAACTACCGATAACGATGGTTTTGGCTGTTTTATGATTAGTGAACGCTTCTAAAAAAGGAAGAGTATTATCATATTCTAATATCTGAGATACTCTATCAAAGCGTGTATCTCCTACTACTTCTACATTCGTATAATGAAGTTGGTTAAGTAATGATTTAGAAATTTCGTTCTGAACAAAGAAATAAGTAAACGTGTTTAATGCCTTTCTGTAGAAACCACCATACCACTTAAAGAATACTTGATCTGGTCTTAGTATTCCTGAGACTAGATAAGTAGGCGTATTTTGTTTATTTAATTGATTTAAGTAATTAGGCCAATATTCATATTTAACGAAAAAAGCTTTTTCTGGATGACATAGTCGTAGGAATTGTTTAGCGTTCGCTATAGTATCCATAGGAAGATATAATGTTGCATCAGCAATAGTATTGTTTTTCTTTACTTCATACCCTGATGGAGAGAAGAAAGTAAGTACAATCTTATGTGAGGGGAACTTTACCTTTAATTGTTCCATAATAGGAAGCCCTTGTTCATATTCACCTAATGAAGCTACGTGTACCCAAAACACTTTATCTGTGGCAGATATACGTTCTTGAAGTATTTTAAAGGATTGTTTTCTTCCTGATACAAATAGGCTTAGTTTTTTGTTGAACAGCGCGATAATTTGTATGAAAAAGATAGAAATATAGGTCAGTAGATTATATAGAAAAAACATAGGTAAATCTTTATTGAGCGAAATTACGTTTCTTTTGATAAAGTTTAGGCTTTGGGTTAAAGAATTTATTATTTTTGTAGGGATAACTAATATCGAAATAGAATGCTATTTGTATGTGCAACTAGTTGGTTACTATATAAGTAGTTGAAAAGATATAAAAGACAATTAGAATGAGAAAAATTCAAATGGTTGACTTGAAAGGTCAATATGAAGGAATAAAAGAAGAAGTGAATCAATCGATTCAGGAAATATTAGAATCTTCTGCCTATATCAACGGACCACAAGTACATGCATTTCAAGCAAATTTAGAAAAGTATTTAGGTGTTAAGCACGTTATACCATGTGCTAATGGTACTGATGCTCTTCAGATCGCTATGATGGGATTAGGATTAAAACCTGGTGACGAAGTGATCACTGCTGACTTTACTTTTGCAGCTACAGTTGAGGTAATCGCATTATTACAATTGACTCCTGTATTAGTAGATGTTTGTCCTGAGACATTCAATATCTCTATTGAGGCTATCGAGAAGGCAATTACTCCTAAGACTAAAGCTATCGTACCTGTTCACTTATTCGGACAGTCTGCTGATATGGATGCTATTATGAAATTAGCTGAGAAACACAACTTATATGTTATCGAAGACAACGCGCAAGGTATCGGTGCTGACTATACTTACCCTGATGGTAAAGTAGTAAAAACAGGAGCTATCGGACACGTAGCTGCTACTTCATTCTTCCCATCTAAGAACTTAGGTTGTTATGGAGACGGTGGAGCTATTTTTACTAATGATGATGCTTTAGCACATACATTAAGAGGTATCGTGAATCACGGTATGTATGAGCGTTACCACCATGATGTAGTAGGTGTAAACTCTCGTCTAGACAGTATTCAAGCTGCTGTATTAAATGCTAAGTTACCTAACTTAGACGCGTATAATGTAGCTAGACGTACTGCTGCTCAGAAGTATTCTGCTACTTTAGCTAATCACGCTAATATCGTTACTCCTAAAGTAGATGGTAATGAGAACAGTCACGTATTTCACCAATATACACTTCGTATCGTGAATGCTGATCGTGATGGATTATTAGCACACTTACAAGGTAAAGGTATCCCATGTGCTATCTATTACCCAATACCATTACACAATCAAAAAGCATACTTAGATACTCGTTATAACGAGGCTGACTTCCCTATCACTAATCAGTTAGTAAAAGAAGTTCTTTCTTTGCCAATGCATACTGAATTAGATGATGAACAAATCAAAGTAATCACTGATGAGATTAAAGCATTCTTAGGATAATCACTGAGAATTATAAATACGAAAAAGCAGACTATATCAGTCTGCTTTTTTTGTTGGTATAGCTTGTTACTCTTTAGTGTGAAAATAAGTGATAATTGATGTGTATTAAGTTGTTATTTAGTCTATTGTGTAGGGTAATGCTATTTTGTTGGTAATTTAAATGTTTCTATATATGGAACATATTTATTATATTTGCAGAATAATAAGATGTTTGTATTATGAGTAATTTCAACATAGAACTTCTTCCACAAGCTAGAAAGTTCATCTTAGGGATGAATACCTCTGCTCAAGAAAAAGTATTAGAAGACCTGAGAAAAGCTAGGGATAGTAATGATGTGTCTGTGTTTAAAAAGCTAAATAGGAATATATGGGAATTTAGAAGTAGATGGAATGGGATAGAGTATAGATTTTTAGCTTTCTGGTCAATAGATACGAATAGCTTAGTTATCGCAACACACGGTTTTATAAAGAAAACTCAGAAGACACCTCTACAAGAAATTAGGAAGGCAGAGCAGATTAGAAAGATATACTTAGAGATCAGTTAGTGATAGAATGGATCAAGATAGGGGAGCAAATATTTTAAAAAAGTATTAATTTTAATACATTAATCAAATGAATAAGATTAAAACATATACACTAGATAGTGTGGTCGATGAAACGATAGGTGTGATAGGTACTCCTAATAGAGATAGATTTGAAGAAAAAATCAAGATAGAACTTATAGGAAAAAAAATAAAAGAAGTGCGTCAAGAGAAGAAAATGACACAAGAAGAGTTAGGGAAATTAGTAGGGGTACAGAGAGCACAAATATCTAAAATAGAAAATAGTACTTTAAATGTTGGTTTAAGTACCATCTATAAGGTTTTTGAAGCTTTAGGTGCAGATATCTCCTTTTCTGTTGCTTACAACTTCAATAAATAAACACAGCATTAATAGAATAGAGAATGCCCCAAAGAGTAGCATACTTTTTGGGGCATTTTTTATAGGTTATTGCTTTTAATTTGGTTACTCTTTAGTATTTAGAATAATAACGAACGATACTAGAGCACAGCTTAATAATGAGATGGCTACAATGCTCATAGATCCATTATTAAGGCTATTCAGTAATATAGATGTTATAAATGTAAAGGCTAGTTGAGAAGCTCCGAAAAGGGCTGAGGCTGTACCTGACTCTGCTTTAAAAGGCGCTAGTGCTAATGTCGTAGTCGTAGGGAATAATAATCCTAACGGCAGTACGAAAAAGAATAATGGGATTAACTGTATATAGATATTTAGCTCTAACTCTATAAATAACCATAGGAGTAGGGCTGCTATAATTTGTATACTGGTTCCTAGTTTGATTATATTTTGTGGTGATAATCTTTTTCTCAATACAGATGACGTTAAGAAAGATCCTAGCATTAGTCCACAAGAATTACCCATAAAGACAAAGCTAAAGTGTGTACTAGATAATCCTCCTGCCTCCATTACTAATACTGGAGAGTTAGAAATGTAAAGCATCAAGCAACTATAAGCGATACTACCAATGATGGTATAGGTGATAAATATTTTATTCTTAAATAGATTGATGTAGTTAGTCAATATACCTGATACATTTAATGTAGTCAATCTGCTAGAATAATCTTCCTTTAAAAAGGAAACGGTCATACAGATACTCAAGGTAGCAAATAATGCCATGGCAGTAAATACTTGTCTCCAATCAAAATATTTCAGGATAACATTACCTAGTATAGGAGCAATGATAGGTGCTATACCACCGATAACGGCAAGTATGCTAAATATTTTTAAGGTTTGGTCTTTCTCAAAACGCTTGTTAACAATGGCTCTTGCGATAACGACTCCACCACTACTACCAAAGGCTTGTAAAAAACGATACATCCACATCACCTTGATATCTTTAACGAAAATAACAGCTAAAGAAGAAAGTATAAATATAGTAAGACAAATAACAATAGGTTTCTTACTACCATATTTATCAGATATAGGCCCCCAAAATAATTGACCAATGGCTAGTCCTCCTAAGAAAGTGGATAGGGATATCTGTACTAGATTAATTTCTGTATGTAAGTCAGATGCTATTTTAGGAAAAGCAGGTAGATACATATCTATTGCTAAAGGTCCTAAAGCGGTAAGACTTATAAGGGTGAATATAAGGATCCACTCTTGATAGGTTAGTTTTTCCAAAAGGGTAAGGTTAAAAAAATCCTTGGAAGATTACAACCAAGGATTTTAGGTATTATACAATTGTTGTATTTTTTATATTATGCTGAGTGAGTTTCAGCATCTTTATTGATCTTTTTGATTAGTCCAACTAATACTTTACCAGGACCAACTTCTGTAAATAAAGAAGCACCATCAGCAATCATTTGTTCTACAGACTGTGTCCATCTAACAGGAGCAGTTAACTGAAGAATAAGGTTATTTTTTATTTGTTCAGCATCACTTACAGCGTTAGCTGTTACATTTTGGTATACTGGGCAAGATGGAGTATTAAACGTAGTCGCTTCTATAGCAGCTGCTAGTTCTTCACGAGCAGGTTCCATCATAGGAGAGTGGAATGCACCACCTACAGGAAGTAATAAAGCTCTTTTGGCTCCAGCTTCTTTTAAAGCTTCACAAGCTTTCTCTACAGCAGTAGTTTCACCTGAAATTACTAATTGACCAGGGCAGTTATAGTTAGCTGCAACTACAACACCATCAATGTCAGCACATACTTTCTCAACGATACTATCTTCTAATCCTAGAACAGCCGCCATTGTAGAAGGTGTTATTTCACAAGCCTTTTGCATAGCCATAGCTCTTTTAGAAACTAGTTTAAGAGCATCTTCGAAAGCTAGTGTTCCATTAGCCACTAAAGCAGAGAATTCTCCTAAAGAGTGACCTGCTACCATCTCTGGTTTAAAGTCTTCTAATGTTTTAGCTAAGATAACTGAGTGCAAGAATACTGCTGGCTGAGTTACTTTAGTTTCTTTAAGTTCTTCAGCAGTACCTTCGAACATAATATCTGTAATTCTGAAACCAAGGATTTCGTTTGCTTTTTCGAACATCTCTTTAGCTAGTGGTGAGTTTTCGTATAAGTCTTTTCCCATTCCTGTGAATTGAGCTCCTTGACCTGGAAATACGTATGCTTTCATAAGTTTAGTTTTAAATTTTGTTAGGACAAAAATAAGGTATTTTTATCAGTTAACCATATAGGCATAAAAAAAGCCATCTGATTATCAGATGGCTTTTCTTTTATAGTTTTAAAGTCTTATTGAAGAACTCCGATACGATTATCTTTAATCTTAGCGTTGTCTTTTAATACTTTTAGGATTTGCATTTGAGCCATTCCTCTAACACCGTTTTCTACTTTAGCTTTATAAGTAACGTAGTTTGGTAATTCTGGAGCTTTAGCTACATTCTTAGTGTTAACCATATAAACACCTTGTAAACCATCGATTAGTTTAGAATCTTTGTTTACAGCTGTAGCGAATGCTGTACCAACTACTAAAGGTTCATTCCCGATGTTAGTAATAAGTGGAGCAGCAGTAGTTACATCAGTCATTGAAGAGATAGAAGCTTTAGAGCTGTTAGAAACTTCTTGGATAGTATTACCAACCATTTTCTTTCTAAGAATTACTGCTTTTTTCTCATTCATTAAGATAGGTTCTATGATTGATTTCACTTCTTCTACTGGAGCTAAACCAGTGTCGTTTTTAGAAGTGATCTTAACAATGATATGTCCGTCAGCACTGTCAAATCTTTTGATAGCACTATCTTTTGTGTCTTTATTAAAAGCCCAAGAGATAATACTTCTTTGGTTACCAGCACCAGGTAAGAATTCTTCGAATGGACGAATAGTAATATTGTTCTGAGTTGTAAATCCTAAACCTTGAGCAGAAGCAATAAAGTCTTTTGCTGCAGGAGCATCTTGTTCTAATTGAGTTGCTTTTGTGAATAGTTCATCAGCAGTTACATCAGATACTTCAATTTTACGAGCTACAGTAGCTAATTTAGCGCCTTCTTTTTTCTCGTTAACTTGAATAATATGGAAACCAAAGTCAGTTTCTACTAAACCAATAGTACCAGCAGCATTGTTAAAGATGAAGTTGTCAAATGGTTTAACCATTTGTCCTTTTGGGATATCTTCATATTTACCACCGTTGTTTTTAGAACCTGGATCTTCAGAAGCCATCATTGCTTCAGTAGCGAATGTAGCTGGAGCAGCTTTTACTTTAGCTAGAATTTCTTCAGCTTTAGCTTTAGCTTCTTCTTTCGTTCTAGTAGCTCCTTGTGAAGCCGAACCTGCAAAACCTATTAGGATATGAGAAGCATCAACTCTCTGACCTGCTTTTTTATCAATCATTCTAGAGATACAGTAGTAATCTCCCATAATGTAAGGACCAAAAGTTTGACCAGGTTGTAAGTTAAATAACTCTTCTTGATATTCTAAAGGAAGATCTTTCTTCGCATAGTATAAACTGTCAAATTTGATATCTGAATTTGTATTTACAAATGATTCGATGTCTTTAACTGTTTTGAACCCTGGAATAGTATCGTTCTTTTTAGTTGTAGCATTATATTGTACAGTAGGTTTTAGGTAACCTTCTATAGTTTCTTTTACTGTTTCTTTATCTGCAGCAGAAGGAGCACTAGAAAGTACAGCATACTGTAAAACACGAGTAGGTTCAGATTTGAATCTATTACTGTGTTTTTTCATAAACTCTACTATTTCTGTATTTGATACAGGAGCTTCTTCGTTGTTTACTGTAGAGTAAGGAACAGTCACATAGTCAAAAGTAACTTTGTTGTTTTCGCTTGCATAAACAGCTTTAGCTTCAGTTGTAGTAGTATAAATACCTCCTTGAACTAATGAAAAGTACATTTGTTCTAAACCAACTTTCTCTAATTCTTTTTCATAAGCTAACCATTGATTCCATTGTTCCTGTCCAGCATTCTTCATCATAGCAACAAATTGGTTGAATTTGTTGATGTCGAATTGTCCAACAGCATTTTGAAATTCTGGATTGTTAGCGAATGTAGGATTGTTTTTAACAACGTTTACTAACTGTTCTTTACCAATAGCTAAACCTAATTTAGCAAATTCATTAGTAAGTAAAATGTTATTTACTTCGTTGTTCCAAACCATCACTCCTGCTTGAGTATTACTCATTTGGCCTTGTTTCTCGGCTTGAGCTACTTTGTGTAGGAATTCTTGGGTATTAATTTCTTCACCATCTACACTACCAATGTTTCTAGATAGTCCACCTCCCGTGCTTCTTACTACGTCGCCAATAACGAATGCTAATAAAGCAATACCGATTACGGCAATTAACAGAGCGGATTTTTGTCTAATTTTTGATAAAACTGCCATGCTTTTTTATTATGTGTAATTTTTTTCAGTGAGCGAAAATACAATTATCTATTTAATAATAAAAGCAGTAGTGCTTTTATTTTAGTAGTTTTATTAAGTTTTTATTTAGAATTGTGAATATTTTTTTTAAAAGTTATTAATTAGGACTGAAATTCAGTAATTAAGGCTGTTAAGGTTAGATTTGATTATAAAAAAAGGGGTAATCATTTTTGATTACCCCTAGGTATATTTATTGGTTTTTTTGCTTGTAGTGATTTTCCATCTTCTTAGCATATCTTCTTCTGAAGAAGAACATAAAGATGGCAAATACTGTTGCTCCTAAACTTAGCCATATATCATAGTTGTTAACTAATAGCTTTGTAATTATATCATATATAAACAAAGCAGCAATGAATAGGTAGAAGAATGGTATTATATGAAGTGGTTTCATTTTTTAATCTTTATTTTTAACACTTTCTGCGTAACTATCTGTTGCCTTTACTTTAGTCATTTTAGTGTCAAAGTCGACACCTATTCCTCGAGTAAAGTTCTCGCTATCTGTAGAAGCTTTGTATTTTCCTTCTGTAAAGAACCATTCGTTCTTTTGGTCGTAGTATAACTGATCTGAGTTCAATTTCTTTCCATCATGTGTTGTTATTACTACATTTCCTTGTAAATCAATAAGGTCTGTTTTAGTATAGCGTATAGCGTAATCAGCAATTACAGTGTTTTTATTATTGTCTTTATCAAATATCGTTAAGTGAATACCTTTAGGGAATTCTGTAAAAGGGTATTTTACATTACTGTAATCTAGCATTTTAGGGCTTACTAATATTGCTTTAACTCTACCAGAGTCAATATATTGTCCCCTCATGTTTTCTACTTCACTGGCAGGAAAAAAACTGACTTTATTAAAGTTTTGTATTTCTTTAAAGTTACTCTCACAAGAGAATAAGCTAATAGAAATAATAACAATTAATAATGTGCCTAATAGTTTAGATATCAATTTCATCTTATTAACTTAATCTAGTTTGATTAGTCAAAACGTCTTCTTTGGAACCAAAGGTCATTTAATGAGAAACCTACGTAAACACTAAAGTAATTTTCTTTAGTTAGACCATTGTTCTTAGTTCCTCTGCTTCCATATTCAACACCGATATTTAAGTTAGTGAACTTTCTAGGGTCTCCGATAGGAAAACCAAATCCGGCATTAACAGCCATATCGTTGATTGATTTGTCATTTAATACTAAACCAGTATTCTCATATTTGAATCCAGCTCTGTAGACAATACGATCAAAGTAGCTAGTAAAAGAGTTGTACTTAGGAATATAAAAACCTCCAACAGAGAAGCGATTAGAATTCTCATAGTTAGCTATAGAAGTATTGTTCCAAGAATCAGACAATTTACTGTTCTGAGTAAATGTGTATTGACCTCCAACAAACCATTTAAGGTTCTTTCCAAATCCTAATCCCATAGATAGAGCCTGTGGGTTAGTTATATTCTTCGACGCATCAATTATCGTAGTTTGATCTACTATTTGATTAACATTTAAGATTTGAATTTGAGTAAGGTTTTCATTAGTCCATTTTGTTTCTGGGCTATATGTTACATTAGCTTGGACATCATAATCTTTAAATTTACCAAAGTATTGAGCAGAAAGATCAAAAGAGAATCCGCTATAATGTAATTTTCTATATTCTCTAGTAATGTTTTGTAAAGAAGTACCATCGCCTAAGTCAGTGATGTTTGTATAAAGATCATTTTTAGTATTCCCAAAATGATATCCAGCATTAACTCCAACAGAGAAGTTGTTGTTTATTTCATATCCTGCACCTAAGAATGCTTTATTTATTCCTCCATTACCTTCGTATCTAGAGTTTATCTTTTGTCCTTGTGGATTAGTTCCTTCGCCATTTATTTTATAACCAACATTAGAGAATGGAAGTAAACCGAATACTACACCTAATTTTTTAGTAATAGGTAATCCTACTGCAACGTAGTCTATTGTTTGTCTATTTGCTTTGTCAGAGCTCACATCGTTTTTGAAGTTATATGATGTAGCTGTTGCACCTAAAGAGAATGTTGTTCTTTTTAATTTAGCAAAAGAAGCTGGGTTTTTTAAATTTATATGAATACTATCTGCGTAAACATTTGTTCCCCCCATAGCTTTATATTCATTAGTACCATTGTAATTTACATTACCTATACCATAATATGAGTAAGGAGAAGCATTGCCTTGTTGAGCTAAAGCAGCTGTACCGCAAAGTAAGCTCAGGCTAAAGAAGATTTTTTTTATCATTTTCAATTGTGTATTGATATAAATTGTTCAAACTTTCTAATAGGAAGTTTGAATTAGCAAATATGACGTTTTTTAATCTTTTGACCAAAAAAAGTGTGTCTCCTCCAGTTAAAATTATTTTTAGATCAGGATAGAGTAATTTATATTGAGCAATAATCCCTTCTATTTCTTGGGTTATTCCGTTGATAACACCAGAATGAATGGATCTGTCTGTTTGATCTCCGATGAGATAATCGATGTCTTCAGGAGCTAATAAAGGCAGTTTAGCAGTGTAATGATTTAGTGCTTTATATCTTAAAAGTAATCCAGGAGAGATAGCTCCTCCTAGATATTCGTCTTTTTCAGTAACAAATTCATAAGTGATACAAGTACCCGCATCGATTATTAATCTGTTGCTTTTTGGAAATTGAAGTACAGCTCCTGCAGCTAGTACCATTCTATCTATACCTAAAGTTGTAGGTGTAGCATAAAGATTTTTAAAAGGAAAGTTACTTTCGTGTGTTATTTCTATAACTTCAGTGTTTTGCTGTAGCCATAAAAGTGTTTCATTATGGAGTTTTCCTACTGAAGAAAGGATGGTTTTAGGTTTTATTGATTTTTTTTTAAAAATATTTTCAAGTATTTTTTCAATATTTTTCAGCTCTATAAAAAGTACGTCTTTAAGCGTATCTTTTTCAAAGATAGCTATTTTGGTTCTTGTGTTTCCAATATCGATGGCTAGAATCATAGTGTTTCCCTTATGTTCGACAAAGGTAGTAAATGATTTTTTTTATAAAAAGTTTTGGAAGAATGAAAATCTGTTATATATTTGCAACCGCTTAACAGAACAAGATTGTTCTCTTCTAAAAGCCAATTGGTGCCTTAGCTCAGTTGGTAGAGCAATGGACTGAAAATCCATGTGTCCCTGGTTCGATTCCTGGAGGCACCACTAAATTTGCTTTTAGATATTAGTTTTTAAAAAGGTGCCTTAGCTCAGTTGGTAGAGCAATGGACTGAAAATCCATGTGTCCCTGGTTCGATTCCTGGAGGCACCACAATTTAAACATTAAGCATACCTTTAAAAAGGTGCCTTAGCTCAGTTGGTAGAGCAATGGACTGAAAATCCATGTGTCCCTGGTTCGATTCCTGGAGGCACCACAAAAAAACCACTACTTTAGTAGTGGTTTTTTTATTTTTATTATATCTCAATAAGAGGTGTCTCGTGTTAATTTAATTGTTGGATAAACACAGAATGTGTTTATCTTTTGTCATTAAAACCTATATTGACATGTGTTGCATCACAAAACGGTTTATTTCGGATCAATCTCAAAAGTTGTGTGTGAATTAAAAACTACAGATCTTTGTAATGATAAATAATAAACGTGGAAAACTATATTGAGTTTATAAAAATGATTTTACCTGAGTTTTTAGTAG
>NZ_NSGJ01000036.1 GCF_002286775.1 Myroides sp. N17-2 | reverse complement strand
TCGTTCTTTACTCAATAGGTTTGACACCACACTTTCTAGTTGGATGGCGTGGAATTTTATGGCTTTTATTGTTATAGGACTAAAGAAATTTCAGAAAACTAAAAAGTCAAGATGACTTCTATATCCTAATGCATTATTTGATATTACTCGAGTAATATCATTTTGATATTTATTATGCTCCATAATATACAGCGCGTTAGGTATCCCTCCACCTGTATCTATATTATAACTTCCATCAGGATTATATACATTAACCCAAGGACTCATAAACATTTTAGTAAGGTTGGGATTTGAGAAGTATGCAGCTCCCTCTAATATTCCATTTTGACGAATATTAGAAACTATCGCACCTACTTTAATATCAATTTTATCAGATAATTTTCTAGTAAAATTAAAATTACCATTCACTTTTCTAAAATCTGATCCTATTACAGTACCATCATATTTCTCGTGTGCTAATGACCCAAAATAAGTTCCTTTCTCATCTCCACCACTAACAGAAAAATTCAATAGTGACATATTAGCATCTTTAACGCGAACTGCTTCTTTCCAATCATTATCAATAGACCCACCTGCAACCCATTTTTTAAGATCTGTATTAGCACCAAAAACACCATTATTACTCATATACCAGTCCCAAGTTCCTTCTTGCTCAAAGCCCTTACTTTCGCCATAAGTATTGTATATCGCTTCTAACCATAATTCTTTTTTCTGTTCGCCAGATAAAAACTTAGGTCCTTTACGTGCAGGGTTTTGAAAACCTACACTTGTTTTGAAGTTAAAAGATGGTTTACCTTGCTTACCTTTCTTAGTCGTTATTAAAATAACACCATTAGAACCACGAGCTCCATAAGCTGAAGTAGCTGCAGCATCCTTTAAAACTGTCATTGACTCAATATCATCACTATTAATAGCTGACAATGATGATAATGATGTCCCTACTACTTCTTCTGTAGAACTAACATTTCCTGAAATATTGGTATTAGTCATCGGTATACCATCGATTACATATAATGGTTCATTAGATGCTGAAATAGAGTTACGTCCACGAATACGTATATTTTGCATAGCTCCAGGAGAACCTGATGTAGCAGCCATTTGTAATCCCGCTACTCTTCCCTGTAATGCCTGATCTACAGAAGTTACTGGAGTATTAGCAATAATATCGCCTTTTACAGCAACTACGTTTCCTGTAATCTCATTTCTACTCTTAGTCTGACCATAAGCCAATACCACTAAACCTTCTAGTTCCTGTGATATATTTTGCAATCCAACGTTATGTGTTGCTGCACTTCCGACAGTATAAACTTGGTCTTGCATCCCAATAAAACTAAACACTAGCTTATCACCAGGTTTAACATTAATAGAATACTTACCATCTAAATCTGTTTGTGTTCCGTGATGAGTTCCGTGTATAGTAACTGAAACTCCTGGCAGAGGCATACCTCCCTCATTTACAACTCCATTTAAAGTTTTGTTTTGAGCAAAACCAAACTGAGCAGTAAAGACAAAGCTTCCTACAAAAAACCACTTAAGTCTTAATTTCTTCATAAAAAAATTGATTAATTAGTTTCTCAAACATAGCCACACTATATCAAATAGACAAATCAACTTTAAACAAAACACAATACATCACAAACAATCACTAAATAATTTTAATAAAATTAATTAATTACATAAATATATTCAATTAATATATCTATTTTAAAACAAAAACGCTAAGCTATTATACTAATTAAATTACGTAATCTTTTTTAACACACCCCTATGTTAAAATTAACATTAATCACCGTTCGTGATTGTTAATTACCTATAAATCACCTTATTTTAAAAACAATAATCACAAAAAAAGGCTACCTATACAGGTAGCCTTTTTTTATCACAACTAATATTTGTGAGAGTCTAAATCACATAACAAGTCTAATGTTGGGTAAATCTTGATACAACGAGTTGTGTTTTATTTTATAACAATTAACCGATCAAAATAAGAGAACTACTTATTCTCACATTCTAATACAGCAAAGTACCCACTTTTGAATATCTAAAACATTGACATAAGTCAAAAAAGTAATTTGCACTAAAAAAATAAAGCCACCGCATACGCAGTGGCTCTATTACACAACCTAATATATATGTTTACTTTACTCTTGGTGTAAAGTCTGAGAGATCTTCTCTAAGTTTAAGCTATTGGCCATAGCAGAGAATATCTCGTAGTATGTACTCTTATTCTCATATAGCTGTTCATGCTTACCATTCTCCACTACTCTACCTTTTTCCATCACCACAATATCATTTGCGTCTATAATCTGAGAGATACTATGTGAAACGATAATGACTGTTCTATTTTCCTTAATAGCATCAAGGCTTTTCTTGATTTGCTCTGTGGCTATCGCATCAAGACTTGCTGTTGGCTCATCTAAGAAGATAATAGCAGGATCTTTTAAGAACAGACGAGCGATAGCGATACGCTGTTGTTGTCCTCCTGATAATAGACGCGCATCAGATTCATAACCTTGTGGAAGTTCTGTAATCTGCTCGTGTATATAAGCTTTATTAGCAGCTAACTCTACCTCTTCCATAGTCGCCTGAGCATTACCATAACGGATATTCTCAGCGATACTCCCTTGGAAGATATGGTTCTTCTGAAGTACAAGACCGATATGTTTACGAAGTTCCTTAGTATCGTATTCAGCAAGGTCCACTCCATCTAAAAATATCTGTCCTGAAGTCGGCGCGTAAAACTTATCTAATAGGTTAATCACAGTACTCTTACCTGCTCCACTAAGACCTACTAAAGCAGTAGTCTTGTTAGGTTCTATCACCATAGATATATCCTTTAAAGCATTGGTACCATTAGGATAATCAAACGATACATTCTTAATCTCTATCTTTCCTTTTATCTGTGTAGGTACATACGTTCCCGTAGTTTCTACCTCGTGCTCTGCCTCTATAATTTCGAAGAAACTCTCCGAGTAGATCATCGCATCATTTACATCATCATAAATACGGTGAAGCTGTCTAATAGGCGCTGTAACGTTATTAAAAAGTAGAACGTGAAACATAATCGCACCTACTGTCATCTCTCCTTTTAATACAAAATAAGCAGTCATTAAGATAATCACAACCAATCCGAACTGCTCAATAAAGCCTTTAATGGCATCAAACAAGAAACTCATTCGTCTAGTTTGCAGTTGATTCTCTGTCATGTCATATTGTATCTCCTCGTGCTTCTCAGCCTCTAAAGGTTCCCTAACGAAAGACTTAATCACAGTAATAGAGTTGATAAGTGAGATGATACCATTGTTCTTATTCTCTCTATAGCTACGCATCTTTCTTCTAAAACCTTTTAATTTGGTTGCCTGACGTTGACTCACATAAAAATATAAAGGTATCATCGCAGTACTAACCATTCCAACATATACATTAGCTGTATAGATAAAAATAAGCGCTACAATAGCATTAGCAAACAAAGGCAGGATATCAATAAAGAAGTTTTGTATTAACCTTGTAATACTCCCCACTCCTTGATCTACACGAGTCTGCAACTTCCCACTGTCATTTTCTTCAGAAGTATAAAAAGCCATACGGTAGGTCAACATCCTAGTAACGATCAACTGTGATATATCTCTAGAGACATAGATACGCAGTTTCTCCCCAAAGAACTTCTGCCCAAACTGTATAAATGCATTCACTATCTCCTTTACGATCAGTACCACACTACTAAATAGTAGCATCTTATACCCCCAAGCCAAATCCTTCACCCCACTGACTACATCATTTAGGGTATCGACCATATGGCGAATAATTAAGGCATTTACCTGTACTGCAAAAGAACCTATTGCGGTTAGAACTAACGTCCCAATTATCAGCCTCTTATAAGGCATCACAAAAGGTTTAATCTGTCTAAGTATCTTTATTAAATTCATAGGGCAAAGATAAGAACTGTTCTAAATAGAAAGTATTGATATAGGTCAAAAAAAGTAGAGGGGATTTAATTATACACACTTACTACGCTGCGCAAAGTCTCCTGACTTTGAGCTTAGACTATTTCACGCAAACTTACTACGCTGCGCAAAGTCTCCTGACTTTGAGCTTAGACTATTTCACGCAAGCTTACTACACTGCGCAAAGTCTCCTGACTTTGAGCTTAGACTATTTCACGCAAGCTTACTACACTGCGCAAAGTCTCCTGACTTTGAGCTTAGACTATTTCACGCAAGCTTACTACGCTGCGCAAAGTCTCCTGACTTTGAGCTTAAACTATTTCACGCAAGCTTACTACGCTGCGCAAAGTCTCCTGACTTTGAGCCTAATCATCATACGTATTATACTTCCAAAACTGATTTGCTTTAGTCACATCTACAATTGGATTATCTACAAGCTCTATATCTAGTAATCCTTTATTTTCAACATAATTACTAGCTGAAGAATAAATATAATGATGACATTTTTCTACTATACCTGCTCTTACAGGATTTAAATGAATATAATGTAACTTATCCCATAAGAACTTTAACGAGTTGACTTCCTCAGCGTGGTTACCATATTGCCATAATTGATAGTTCTTATTTCTACAGTGACTCTCTGTTGCTTCTTTAAATAATTTCAACATCCACTCTTTTCTACTTTCAGGCTCATTTAGTATGGCCTCAAGAGTACTCTTTGATGTAAACTTTTTAAAATCTCTTACCAAATCTGAGAGTTTACTATGCTTAGATTGAAGAATAAGATGTATGTGATTACTCATAATTACATATCCATAGAGAAGCATTCCTTTTTCCTTAATACAATACTCTAATGATGATATTATTATATCTCTATATACTTTTCTTGTAAAGACATCTATCCAGCTTACTACAGTACAAGTAATGAAATGTATTTTATCTTGATCTCTTATGATGTATCCTTCTTTCATGTTTTTATATTTTAAAATATGTCCCATTTGTTTTATTTAACTAAAAATAAAACAATAAATTAATCTATTGCTATAAATATCAGATAATTATTACTCAAAGTCGGGTGTGTACACCCCAAGTATAAACAAAACAGAAACACCCATTTTCTCCTCCTAAATCACCTCATACACCATCAGTACACCAGGTACCTGTATTTCTTCCTTTCTATACTCCTCAAAACTAAAGTACCTTACATCACCTATCTCACTAGTAGCCTTAATCGCCTCGCCGTTTAGCTGATAGGTATAACAGTCCTGCTGCATCATAATATTGAGTTTCTCTCCATAAGCAGGTGCTGTGATACGACATAAATAAGCTAGTCGATTAGGGTTTAATGATACGCTCAGCTCCTCTTCTACCTCTCTAATTAGTGCTGTCTGACTGTCTTCTCCCTTGTCTAACTTACCGCCGGGTAGATACCATGCTTTCTTATTATTACTATAAGCCAGTAGTAGTTTATCCTCTTTTACTATCACAAGTCCTGCTGTATCTAGATTTACCCAATTCTGTTCTACTACAGTTAGGTGATATATCTTCATCATACGCCCAGGCACACTCGTCAAGATTTGCTTGATAAGTTCCCCGCCCATCTTCTCGTAAAATAAATTAGCATTAGGTTCAGCATATACCTCTATATATTTGTATCCTTTGGTCTTAGCCTTGGCTTTTATCTCAGAAATGATAATACTCCCATATCCCTTATTAATAAACTCAGGCAAGAGCCAGAAGTGTTCTAAACGCACATAAGCTCCTTTATCTCTAAGTTCAAAGAATCCTATATACTCATCGTCTAAAAAGCACTTTACTAATTCTCCGTTTCTAAAGTTGAGCGCTGTGATCGTCAAGTCATCTGTCCATTTTAAAATATACTCCTCACTATATCCCCAATATCTCTTGGAAATTAAAGCTGTTTCGGTTAATAAATAATTATCTGTTATAGTTGCATTTTGGTATGTAATATTCATATTATATGGTATGTTGTAGAAGTCAAATGTAGTATTCTAGATTGTAGAAACAAGTTTTCATATAGCGATAATTTGAAGCAAAGTTCACTCACAGCACCTTTAAACACTCGTTTAAAGTTACTTATCCCTTAATTATTTTAAAAAACGCTACATCATTCTTCTATAATTTACAAAAACACTTATACTTGATAGCTTTTTCTAAGATACTGACCTGTATAAGATTTTTGATCCTCAATAATCTCCATTGGTGTCCCCTCAAATACAACTTCACCTCCATTCTTTCCTCCCTCAGGCCCCATATCAATAATCCAATCACTTGCGGCAATAATATCAAGATGATGTTCTGCCACAACAACAGAGTTACCGTTATTTACCAATGTGTTTATTAATTCTAATAATTGTGCAACATCTCTAACATGGAGTCCCGTACTTGGTTCATCCATAATATATATATTTCCTTTTTTATGTAGTTCACTTGCAAGTTTTATACGTTGTTTTTCTCCTCCAGAAAGAGTACTCACAGATTGCCCTAACGTTAAATAACCTAATCCAACTGCCTCTATAATTTCTATTTTGTGATAAATACTTTTTACATCAAAAAACTCTAATGCTTCTGTAATAGTAAGGTTTAATACATCGACTATATGTTTTCCTTTATAAGTATATTGTAAGGCCTGCTGACTGTAGCGCATCCCAGCACATTCTTCACATTGGATTGCTATAGGATCAGCAAATACCATATCAGGCAATATCTCACCCTTTCCCTGACAGACCGGACATGCTCCAATAGAATTAAAACTAAACATTCCAACAGGTGCATTATTCGCATCAGCAAATAACTTTCTGATATTATCCATAACTCCAGTATATGTCGCAGGTGTAGAACGAGAATTAGCCCCCACTAAACGCTGATCAACAACTATCGCTTCGGGGTTATTCTTTCTTAAAACATCCATTAGTAAAGTACTCTTTCCCGATCCAGCTACACCTGTTATAGTCACAAAAACACCTTTGGGTATATCAAGCGAAATATTCTTTAAATTATTACTAGATGCATTATATATCTTAAACTTATCTTGTGCTATACGCGGCAGAGTATTGAGAACAGCCTTTTGACTTAGCGCCTGACCTGTAATAGTGTTTGACTTCAGTAGTCCTTTAAAACTCCCTTGGTAAACCACACGTCCACCATCTCGTCCTGCCAACGGACCTATATCTATAATCTCATCTGCCATAGCGATTACATTTCTATCATGCTCTACTACTAATACTGTATTCCCTTTATCTCTAAGATCTAACAACATTTTATTAAGACGATCAATATCATGCGCATGTAGACCCGCACTAGGTTCATCTAAAATAAACGTTATATCTGTAAGACTACTTCCTAGATGTTTGACTAATTTCAGACGTTGTCCTTCTCCTCCAGAGAGCGTGGCACTATTACGTCCCAGGTTTAGATAACCTAATCTAACATCTGCGATATGCTTGAGACCTATTATAGTACGCTCTGCTAGTACTCTACCGATATAATCATTTATTTCATTCATAATCGGTATAAGATCATCTATTTCCATATCAAAATAATCTCCGATACTATACCCATTAATTTTAGAAGCTAAAGCAGCTTCGTTTAATCGCTGCCCCTTACATTTAGGACACACATCTTCATGAAGCAAGCCTTCAATCTCTTTTTGGAAACTCTTTTTTAGTTTGCTTATATCACGATTAATCCACAGACGATTAAAGCGCTCATATATTCCGTGATATTCTAGAGGTAATCCTTGATCCTCAGGATTGGGTTCATGTAGTTTCTCTGTTCGAACTTTAAATCCTGAACCGTGCAAAAAGTCAAACCATTCTTTCTCTGTATAATCCTTTAACGGCTTATCGTTGTCAAATAATTTAGAATTGGCATACATATTCCACTGCCAAGTACCTACTTTAAAAGGCGAGAACTGAATTGCTCCTTCATTTAATGATTTGTTTTTATCTAGTAACTTATCCATATCTACCTGTACCTTTCGCCCTACACCACTACACTCAGTACACATTCCTAATGGATTATTAAAAGAGTATGCCGTAGCTGTACCTGCTGATGGAACTCCAACACGAGAAAACAGCAAGCGTATTATAGGAATTATATCCGTTATAGTACCTACAGTAGAACGAACATTACCGTGTATAGGCTTTTGGTCAACGACTATCGATGTAGTAAGGTTCTGAATAAAATTACCTTTGGGACGTTCTATTTTTGGCAGTTTATTTCTAATAAACAAAGGAAACATCTCGTAAAGTTGCCTTTGAGATTCAGCCGCAATAGTATCAAAAACGATAGATGATTTTCCTGACCCCGAAATCCCTGTAAAGACAACAAGTTTACCCTTTGGGATATTAAGGTCTATATTTTTTAAATTATTCTCTGTAATTCCCCTTAATATGATATGTGTATTTTCATTTTTCATATTCTAGCAATTTATTGATTGTCAAATTACTAAATATAATGATTTGTTTCAACAATCCCTAATTTACATCTTCAAATAGATATATTCATTAACGAAAAAACAATATAAAAGCACAAACAGTAATAAATACTTCAATACAACAAAATGTATCGCTAACATAGCTACTATATCTGCTTCTGAAGCTTCTTATTAAATAGTAAACAAGCACCCCAATATAAAACAAGCGATATAAAATGTAGTATGATCATAGAGCTAATGAAGGAACTATGAAGTAGCACTAATATGCAGTAAATAGTGGTTGCAGATTTACGGTAATACTCTTTATCAAATCATTAGTATCTAATAAAAAAGAATAGCAACACTCTTCTCAAAATATTTACAAAAACAATCACTTATACACTAAAAATCAAAGCAATAAGAACAAGAAACGAACAAGACCTCTCTATCTTTTCAATAATCAACAAATTGAGAATATTATTCTTTTTATTTATCACAAAATAAAACGTTTTGCTTAACTTTAAGAGAGTTTAGAAAACATCTAATTCTTTTTTAAATCACGCTAAAAAACAAAATTATGAAAGTAGACACCTCTAAGTTTGACAAATTACTAGAGAATTCACCTAAGTATGGAAACGTAAACCACGCTCCTAATGGCAATACTGAGCCTCCTGTTAATACAGCCCAACGCTCAATGCCTTTCGCTGATGAACCAGGAAACTACCAACGTAATATAGGGCTTCCCTTAAAAGACTTTTCTCAAAGTAAAGTGTATATCGTTGGTAGTGGAATAGCAGGAATGTCAGCTGCATATTACTTTATTCGAGATGGGCGTATTCCAGCGGCGAATATCACTTTCTTAGAACAGTTACACATCGATGGAGGATCTTTAGATGGAGCGGGAAATGCAACAGATGGTTACATCATTCGAGGAGGTAGAGAAATGGATATGACCTATGAAAATCTATGGGATATCTTTCAAGACATACCTGCCCTTGAGCTTCCTAAGCCTTATAGCGTACTAGATGAATATCGCTTAATCAACGACAATGATCCTAACTATTCTAAATCTCGTCTTATTCATAAACAAGGAGAGGTTCAAGATTTTAGCAAATTTGGGCTTTCAAAAAAAGACCAAATGGCGGTTATCAAACTGTTGCTTAAGAAAAAAGAAGAGTTAGATGATATTACCATTGAACAGTACTTTAATTCTTCCTTTTTAGAAAGTAATTTTTGGACTTTTTGGAGAACGATGTTTGCTTTTGAAAATTGGCATAGCTTATTAGAATTCAAACTCTATATGCACCGATTCTTGCACGATATAGATGGATTAAAAGACTTATCTGCTCTTGTCTTCCCTCGTTATAATCAATATGATACTTTTGTTATCCCTCTGAGAAACCATCTGACAGAACTAGGTGTTCAAATACAATTAAACACCTTAGTGAAAGACTTAGACATTCACAGTGATACAGAAGGTAAACGCGTCAAATCACTTATTACTGAACAACAAGGAGTAGAAACACGTATTGCAATTGGCCAAGAAGACTTTGTCATTGTTACTACAGGTTCTATGACAGAAGATACTTCATATGGAACTAATACCGAGGTGCCTATTTTAAAAATAGATGCCTCTACTAGTGGAAAAAGCCCAGGGTGGATGTTATGGAAAAACCTTGCTGCGAAATCTCCTATTTTTGGTCATCCTGAGAAATTCTGTTCTAACATTGACCAATCATCTTGGGAGTCAGCTACTTTAACTTGTAAGCCTTCTGCCTTAATAGACAAGTTGAAACAATACTCTGTTAATGATCCTTATTCAGGGAAAACAGTTACAGGTGGTATTATCACCATTACCGATTCTAATTGGTTAATGAGCTTTACTTGTAACCGCCAACCACACTACCCTACTCAGCCTGATGATGTATTGGTACTTTGGGTTTACTCCTTATTTATGGATAAAGAAGGTAACTACATCAAAAAAACAATGCCTGCCTGTACAGGAAATGAGATTTTAGAAGAGTTATGCTTCCATTTAGACATTGGTGATCAGATAGATGATGTGATCGCTAATACTATTGTTAGAACAGCCTATATGCCTTATATCACTTCTATGTTTATGCCACGTGCACAAGGAGATAGACCACAGGTAGTTCCACAAGGCTGCCTTAACCTTGGTTTAATAGGACAGTTTGTCGAAACCAATAATGATGTTGTATTTACTATGGAAAGCGCTGTGCGAACAGGTAGACACGCAGTGTATCAATTGTTAAACTTAAACAAACAAGTACCTGATATTTTCCCTTCACAATACGATATTAGACATCTACTTAAAGCTGCACACGCCTTAAATGATGATAAACCTATTGTAGGACAAGGTTTACTTGAAAAATTCTTACAAGGAACATATTATGAACACATTCTGCCAGTAACAGAAAAAAACAAAGAAGAACACGAATCCTTCTTTTTAGAACAACTAGAAAAAGCCAAAGATTGGTTTAGTAAAATCAGAGGATAGTCGTCTTCTCCTAAGTTATAGACACATATAAAGAACTTATCTATTGTATTAGATAGGTTCTTTTTATTTTACAAAACTTAAGGCAACGTCCTAAACATATACTTAAAGCACAAATAAACTACTTGACCACAATAATATATACTACATAAAATGAATAAACGTTTTAATATAAAACATAGGCAAGTCAGTTTATCATAAAAAAACAGCTGTTTGTCTATAAATACTGTAAATCTGTCAATAAGTAGCTTTAAAACTAAGGCTAGCTTAAGAATTTATTTAACTTTGTCTAAACAATTATTAAAAACATTACTAAAATGAAACACATAGTAAAATTGCTTGCTTCTGTTGCTCTTATGTTTGTAGGAGCTACTACTTATGCACAATCACCTTCTCCATTCCACGTGGGTATCAAGGCGGGTGCTAACTTCACTAATATCTCTACAGATATGAAGGACTATAGTAGTAAGACTGCTACAGGATATGGTCTTGGGGCGATGGCTAGACTAGACATCAAAAAAACATACATCCAAGCAGAACTTTTCTTCTCTGAGAAAAACTCTAAATTCGAAGGAGATAGTAATAGCTTTGATATTAAATCAAAACAAATCGAAATACCTGTGGTTATCGGTCATAAGATATTAGACTTACCTCTATTCAGTCTAAGAGGATTTGCAGGTGGAGTATATACGAACACTTTTGATGACAAATTCTCTGGTGCTAAGATAGAACAGACAGTTAAGTTTGACAACTTTGACAAGAACAATATCGGATACCGTGTAGGTGCAGGTGTTGATATTCTTAAGTTCACAGTTGACGTTTCTTACGATGGTAGCTTTAGCAAAACTAATAAGGAAACAGGATCTAGACCGAACACTTGGATGGTATCTGTAGGATACTTTTTCCTATAGTAGGTTAGATAGAATCCTATAATTTGAGAGTTGTACGAAAGTGCAACTCTTTTTTTATCTAATAATATTAGATACACTTTAAAAATTTGCTATTTTTGTGGGATGCAAAAGAATATAAACATAGTAAACAAAAGGGCTAAGTTCGAATACGAGATACTGGATAAGTATACTGCAGGTATTGTATTGACAGGAACTGAGATTAAGTCTATACGTTTAGGTAAGGCGAATATCGCTGAAAGCTTTTGTGAGTTTCAAGGTCACGAACTATTCGTTATCAATAGTAATATAGAAGAATACGCACATAGCAAGCACTTTAATCACAAGGCAAAAACAGAGAGAAAACTTCTTTTAAACAAAAAAGAACTGAAGTCTCTATTAAAGCAAGTTCAGAATAAAGGATTGACTATCATTCCTCTTAGACTATTTTTAAACGAGAAAGGTAGAGCTAAACTAGATATCGCTCTAGCTCGTGGTAAAAAAGATTACGACAAAAGAGATACGATTAAAGACCGCGATAACAAACGCGACCTAGATCGAATTAAGAAAGCATTCTAAAGACACCCTTTATATAAAAGCATCCCTAGTGGATGCTTTTTTTGTTTACTTTCGTACCTACAACAATAAAACACTATGAAAAACACTACTATCCTCACTATTGCACTACTGACAGCACTTACTATATCAGCACAAACCAAAAAGAAGAAACTACCTCCGCCCCCACCGCCTAAGATTGAATACATTCCTCAAATACAAGAGGTAGAAACTGTAACAGAACCAGCACTTCCTGTTATAGATGCATCTCCTATGCGCATAGCTGAGAGCACTAATAATAGGTTCTCTAATAACAAAATATTGACGGAGTATGACTTCGTCACAGGTGATCAGTTTAAACCTTTAGAGAAAATCCCTTTAGATAAGAACGCCATCATTATATATGACTATGATGGTACGGTCAGATCTTTTAACCTAGAAACACAGAAAATCAACTGGAACTTTAAAGCTAAGGATGAAGCAGTAACCTATAGCCGAAACAAATTTACGCTTGAAGATGGGGTCTTATATATCCCATTTATCAATGGGGAGATGTATGCACTAAATCATAAAACTGGTGAGAAGTTCTGGGAACTAAAAGCAGGACTAAAAAACAGTGAGTATATCAAGATATGGATTAACCAAATCCCAACGATCAATAACAACCTTATCTATATCACCTCTCAGTACGAGAACAGTAATATCTACGCTTTTGACAAGCGAACAGGTTACTCAGTATGGAACTATAAACTACAGTATCCCTATAATCACATCCCTGTACTATATACTAATGATAAGGTATTCACACAGAATGCGCCTTATATCTATAGCTTTGATGCCAATACAGGAGAGTTACTAAATCGTCGCAACTTTAATATCGCGATGTACACCACACCTGTGAGTGATGGTAAACTAGTCTTTGTGGCTAACGAAAGAAATACAGTCTATGCTTTAAACCCAAATACCCTAGAGACGGTATGGGAAGTAGAACTAGCAGAGCGCGCTATAGGAACAAAAATCTTCACTAAAGGGGATAAACTATATCTAGCTACCAATAATACCTTCTATGCACTAGATACGAAGTCAGGCAAAACAATATGGCAAACTAAGGCTACCGAAGAGGGACAAGCAGCCATAGAGCAACTAGAGGAATTCAACAACAGAATATATGCTTATAACAAGAAAGGCACACTATTTCAACTAGACCTAAACACAGGCAAAATACTACAGACCATCAATCTTAAGAGTAAACCGATCTCGAATATCGAAGTATTAGATGACAGCACATTATACTACTACTGTGAAGCAGGACTAATCAAACTTACCCTAGCAACACAGACAGAAGACCTTATCTATATGCGTAACGCTATTAATGAGAATGCTAGAGAGAACTATATCAAACTCGTACGCTAAGCTCCAATGTCGCTGCGCTCTAATTAGGAATTACGAATTAAGAATTAGGAATTTGTTGCCTTCGGCATTAGGTGATATACGTTGTGAATAAACCTTGTCACGCCCTATCGGGCACACAAAGAATGTCTAGGTACAGGCAGCGAGTTGGCATAATCCGTGCCGTGTATGTCCTCAAACAATATCCGCACAGTAACCACAATGTATGCTCCCCGCTGCGCAAAGTCTCCCGAATTTGAGCAACTTATATGGTTTAGGTGGCACAGAACAGAACGTTAAGAAAGTGCTCTGTGGACAGTTTTAGTGAATGGAACAGGCGGCGTGTTAACCATAATGCGTCTCTACCTTATGTAGATTGCAGATATCCGTTGTAGATAAACCACGTCACGCCACATCGACACAGTAGCCACAAACTACATCCACAATCCTTGCGCTGGCGCGGATTTGAAATCCGTGCCGTGTATTTCCAAACAGTAGCCACGATAACCCGCTGCGCAAAGTCTCCCGACTTTGAGCAATTTATTTAAAATACCGCAATTGTCTGAACCAAGATTAGTAGGATTAACAAGATCTTTGTGTCCCAAAGTACCCGCTGCGCAAAGTCTCCCGACTTTGAGCAAACTACAAGATTGCAACGAAATAACACATTATGAAAACATCTAAAGATGTTTTATGTGGGCGTATATAATACCCCCTACCGTGGTGGTTACTGTGTGGAAATCCGTTGTAGATAATCCACGTCACATCGACACAGTAGCCACAAACCACATCCACAATCCTTGCGCTGGCGCAGGACAGAGCATTAAAAAGTGTCCTGTGGACAGTTTTAGTGAATGGGACAGGCGGCGAGTTGGCATAATCCGTGCCGTGTATTTCCACACAGTAGTCACGATAACCCGCTGCGCAAAGTCTCCCGACTTCGTGCAAATTACAAGATTGCAACGAAATAACACATTATGAAAACATCTAAAGATGTTTTATGTGGGTGTATGTAATACACCCCTACCGCTGTGGAAGTGTATTGCGGATATACGCTTTAGACGTATAGATGAATCCTACTATAAAAACAAAAAACTCTCTCTTTATAAGTCTATAATATTTCGTATATTTGTATCTCTATCAAGTATTGGTTGTGTGCATTACCTTAAAAACACACATAATGAACCAATAAACAATGTTGTTTTCTACAACATTGCAGCAGTAAAAAAATCAAACTGTAAAATTTTCATTTCGAATTTTAACAATTATTTTAACACACTAATTTCGTCTAAATCCCAGCATTCATAAGGCTTTGGTCGATGTTTGTTCGGGGCTTGTTCGAAAAAAACCCTATTTTTTCGAACCTCTTCCGAAGGATCCCCGAACAAGACTGAAACAAACCTCTTACACTCCGCATAAACACTGATCTAAACAGCTATCTGATTTCTTTAAAAAACACTTAAATATTAAAAAATTAACAATGAGTAAAAAATACTATTTAACAAATTACCAAGCATTATCAATACTATCACATAATCTCATATTAAGAATAATTACTTTACAGTATTTGGCTGACGTAGATTCTGGGTTTAACCTTAAATCTTTAGTTTGGTACAAAAAAGAAAAGCTACCTAGCGTTGACACTAGATAGCTTTCATACTTTATGTTATCTTAAGAATCTCTAAATCCAAATTCTCAATTAATTCTTATTCTCAAGCATTGGGACAAACTTAAAGTCACCATGTTCGTATTTCTCGAATTGCTTTTCATTGATGCGGATAAGTTCCGTCATGATTTGCTGTTCGTCTCCGATAGGGATGATCAGCCTACCCCCTACTTTTATTTGTCCTAATAAAGCCTGTGGGATAAAAGGCGCTCCTGCTGTGACGATAATCGCGTCAAAAGGTGCATAATTAGGTAATCCCTTATACCCATCACCGAATGTAGTCAATCGAGGTCTAATACCCAACTTAGGCAATAAGGCAGAAGTCTTCTTGTATAATTCATTTTGTCTTTCGATACTGTACACTCTAGCCCCCATAGCCACTAACACAGCGGTCTGGTACCCACTACCTGTACCTATCTCTAGGATTTTATCTTCCTTTTTGATCTGAAGTAGTTGTGACTGAAACGCCACAGTATACGGATGCGAGATGGTCTGTCCAGCGCCGATTGGGAAAGCTTTATCTTGATACGCAAAATCCTCGAAACTTGAATCTAAGAATAAGTGACGTGGTACTCGCTTAATGGCGTCTAAAACATTCGTATCAACAATCCCTTTTTGCTTAAGCACTTCAACCAACTGGTTTCTAAGACCTTGATGTTTTGCAGAATCTTTCACTATTAAAATATTATTTACCACAAAATAACCACTATTTTCTTACAAAAGCAATCGCTATACGCCTTGAGATTCTAATTGAATAAAAGTTTCACCTCGAATATTGAAAGTTTAGATAAATAAATTATATTTTTGTTTTCAAAATATAGTTTTATGTTGAAAGTTGGAGTATTGGGAGCAGGCCACCTAGGTAAAATTCACCTACGCTTACTTAACCAATCTGAAAAATATGAATTAGTAGGATTTTATGATCCTTTTAAAGAGAATGCTGATAAAGTAGCAGCAGAATTTGGCTATAGAAAATTTGACACTATAGAAGAGTTAATTCAGGCAGTAGATGTAGTAGATATCGTTACACCTACCCTTTCTCACTTTGACTGTGCTAAACAAGCTATCGAAGCTGGCAAGCACGTATTCTTAGAAAAGCCAATTACTACGACTATTGAAGAGGCAGAGGCGATTATCGCATTAGCTACTAAATATAATGTACTAGGTCAAGTAGGACACGTAGAGCGTTTTAACCCTGCGTTTATCGCTGTGGTTCCTAAGATAGAGAATCCGATGTTTATCGAGACACACCGTCTAGCTGAGTTTAACCCTAGAGGAACAGATGTACCTGTAGTATTAGACCTAATGATCCACGATCTAGATGCTATCTTAAGCGTAGTCAAATCTCCTGTAAAACACGTAAGTGCTAGCGGAGTGGCGGTACTTAGTGAGTCTCCAGATATCTCTAATGCACGTGTAGAGTTTGAGAACGGATGTGTAGCTAATATCACTGCTAGCCGTATCTCAATGAAGAATATGCGTAAATCTCGCTTCTTCCAACGTGATGCTTATATCTCTGTGGATTACCTAGAGAAAACGTGTGAGGTAGTAAAGATGAAAGAAGCTCCAGAGACACCTGGTGACTTTGACCTAATCTTACAAAATGCCGAAGGCGTTAAGAAACAAATTTACTACGATAACCCTGAAGTATTAGCAAATAATGCTATATTAGATGAGTTAGAGACATTCCACGATGCGATAGTTAATAAGACTACTCCTGTCGTAACTTTAGATGATGGTACTAAAGCGCTTCGCTTAGCATATCAAATCATCGAAGCAATGGAAAAAAATTAAATTAACACAAACAATATAAAACAACCATTATGAAGAAAATAGCTGTTATTGGAGCTGGAACTATGGGGAATGGTATCGCACATACTTTTGCTCAAAAAGGTTTTACAGTTCTTTTAATCGATATATCAGAAGCTGCTATCGAAAGAGGAATGACTACGATCATTAAAAACTTAGATCGTATGATCGCTAAAGGAAGCATCACTGAAGCTGACAAAAAAGCGACAATAGAGAATATCATTACCTATACTGACATTAAAGATGGTGTAGCTAATGCTGATCTAGTAGTAGAGGCTGCAACAGAAAATGTAGAGTTAAAACTAAATATATTCAGACAACTTAGTGAAGTATGTGATGAGAACGTAATCTTAGCATCTAATACTTCGTCTATCTCTATCACGAAGATCGCTTCTGTGGTGAAAAATCCTGAGCGTGTAATCGGTATGCACTTCATGAACCCTGTGCCTATTATGAAATTAGTAGAGATTATCAGAGGATACAATACAAGTGATGAGGTGACTACAGCAGTTATGGATTTATCTAAAGCATTAGATAAAGTTCCAACGGAGGTGAATGATTACCCTGGATTCGTAGCGAACCGTATCTTAATGCCGATGATTAATGAAGCTATCGAAACACTATATAACGGTGTAGCTGGTGTAGAAGAGATCGATACAGTAATGAAGTTAGGTATGGCTCACCCGATGGGACCATTACAGTTAGCTGATTTTATCGGATTAGACGTATGTCTATCTATCTTAAACGTTATGTATGACGGATTTAAAAACCCTAAGTATGCTCCATGCCCACTTTTAGTAAATATGGTAATGGCTGGTAAATTAGGTGTTAAATCTGGAGAAGGATTCTACGACTATAGCGAAAGTAAAAAAGCTGAGAAAGTAGCTAAGGTGTTCGCATAACCTTAGATAAACTAAATAATTAATAAGAGACAACCAGGTTCATTCTTGGTTGTCTTTGATATTTTTGATACCATATTACGAATGGCTAAAATAATTCCTTTTAAGGGCCTGCGCCCTACCCGAGATAAAGTGGGCTTAGTTAGCTGTAGATCTTTTGAAGACTACAATGCTGTTGAGATTGCTTATCTATTAGAATACAATCCTTTCTCTTTTTTACACGTCTTAAACCCTGCTTATGTCAACCCATCTAAGGTGACTTATGACAAGCGTTATAAGATGGTAGCAGCGAAATTAAATGACTTCAAAAAAGAAGGTATTTTGATTACTGAAGATAAACCTGTATATTATCTATATCAGATCAGTACTAAGACTTGGAGTTTCACAGGTATTGTGGCGGGTACTTCTATTGAGGACTATCAGAGTAACGTGATTAAGAAGCACGAAGATACACTTGAGTTCCGCGTTAGATTATTTAAGGAATATTTGCATCACAGTAAGTTTAATACAGAGCCTGTACTGATGATGTATCCAGATCAACAAGATATCGAACAGTGGATTAAAACCAAAAAGGACGCTAAGCCCTTATATGACTTTACTACTGTAACTAAAGAGAGACACACGATCTGGAAGATAGATGAAGATACAGATGTGACATGGCTAACAGAGCAGTTCGCTAATATCAGTGAATTATACATCGCTGATGGACATCACCGCTTCGCCTCTGCTGAGTTGTTACAGACAGAGAATGAGAATGCAGAGAGTACACATGTACATCACAATTCTGTGATGACATACTTAATCGCAGAGAGCAATATTAAGATCTATGAGTTTAACCGTATTATACACGACTTAAACAACCATACAAAAGAAGAGTTTCTAAAGCTTTTGAGCAACAAGTTTACGGTAGTCAACAAAGAGCAACAACTGTGGAAACCAGCTAAGAAGATGGAGTTCGGGATGTACTTAGATGGTGACTTCTATGCACTAACGCTAAAAGACGTTAAAGAAACAGACAGCATCTTACAGCAGTTAGATGCGCAAATACTATACGATGAGGTACTTAATCCTATACTGGGATTAGATGATCTGAGAAACGATGCACGTATAGACTACGTTCCGGGTAATGAATCTATTGTTACCATTAAGGAGCTAGTGGATGATGGAGAATATGAAGTAGGATTTATGCTTTATCCTACCAATGTGAGTGAAATAAAACAAGTGGCTGATAACGATCTTATCATGCCTCCTAAAAGTACGTATATAGAGCCTAAGTTTATGAACGGGTTATTTATATACGAAATATAAACCTTAGATCAGTAACTTACATTTTCATTCGTGATAATGTGAGTCAGAGTTTTAAGATAACAAACTAGAAAGATATGTCAATTACAGCGAATTTAAAACACATTAAGGATACCTTACCTACTCAGGTGACACTTGTTGCCGTTTCTAAAACGAAGCCCAACGAGGACATCGTAGAGGCTTATGAAGCAGGGCAACGCATATTCGGTGAGAATAAGATTCAGGAAATGACGGATAAATACGAAGCACTTCCTAAGGATATTCAGTGGCATATGATCGGGCACGTACAACGCAACAAAGTGAAGTATATGGCACCGTATGTCTCTCTTATCCACGGAGTAGACAGCTTCAAGCTATTAGAGGAAATAGACAAGCAAGCGCAGAAATGCGAGCGTGTCATCCCGTGTCTATTACAGATGTTCGTGGCAGAAGAAGAAACGAAGTTCGGATTAGATAAAAACGAACTAGATCAGATCCTGTCAAGTGAGGAATTTAAAGCACTGAAGAACGTTAAAGTAGTCGGTCTGATGGGTATGGCAACTTTTACCGATAATCAAGCACAAGTAAAGAAAGAATTTACACAACTAAATGATATATTTGTGATGTGTAAAAAACAATACGGGATACAAGATAATCTTGACCTAACTATTATCTCTATGGGAATGAGTAATGATTATACTCTAGCGATAGAATGTGGTAGCACCATGGTAAGAATAGGAAGTAATATCTTCGGAAACCGCAATTATTAATTAATTCAGAGCAGAAGTTGTACGCAGTTTTAGATATAGAGACTACTGGTGGGCAGTTTAATGAAGAAGGGATCACCGAAATCGCTATCTACAAGTTTGATGGAAATCAAGTAGTAGATCAGTTTATCAGTTTAGTTAATCCAGAGATGGAAATACAGCCATTCGTAGTCAAACTTACGGGAATAAATACGTCTATGCTACGGCTAGCACCTAAGTTTTACGAAGTGGCTAAGCGCATTATAGAGATAACAGAAAACTGTGTGTTAGTCGCTCACAACGCTGAGTTTGACTACCGCATACTGCGCAATGAGTTTAAACGACTAGGCTATGAGTATAGTCGCAATACACTATGCACGGTAGAATTATCCCAAAAACTGCTACCCGATATGCCTTCGTATAGTTTGGGTAAATTAGTGCGTTCACTAGGTATTCCGATCGCCGATAGACACAGAGCTAATGGAGATGCTATGGCTACGGAGAAGCTATTCGAACTACTACTCTCAAAAGACAAAGAGAAGACTATACTGACCTCGATGATTAAGTCTGATATCAAGATCGGTATCAGTCCTAAGTATTTAGATATCGTAGATTCACTACCTTCTACGATAGGGATATACTATATCTTAGACAAGGAAGGTACAATCATATTTATAGGAAAAAGCAAGAATATCAGAAAAAAGGTACTGCAGCACTTTACGAGTACGTTACCGATATTCAAAAAAATACAACAGGAGACCTACACGGTCACTTTCGAAAAAACGGGTACGGAGCTAATCGCCTTGCTTAAAGAAGCAGAGGAGATCAATGCGAATAAACCGAAGTATAACAAAGTGAACAAGAGCAGTGTGTTCGCCTACTCTCTATATCTAAAAGCAAACATAGAAGGGTATATATACCTAGCTATCGAGAAGACAGATGGGAGAAAGAAAAATGTAATGGCGTTTACCTCGCCTAATGAAGCGAGAAAGTTCCTGCACAAAGTATTTGTTGGTCAGGATGAATTGCCTTATGTAGACTTTATCTATGAGAAGAAATCAACGAAGATTACCGTAGATAACTTCTTCACTGACTTTACACAAACCAGAGAGGAGTTCAATGCTAAAGTATTAGAGCTTCTTAAACCTTTTGACATTGATAATGACAATGTGTTAATCATCGATAAAGGTCGTAAAGTAGATGAGAAGAGTGCTGTAGCTTTAGAGAATGGTAAGCTCAACGGATATTGCTTCTTTAACTTACACCACCAGATCAACGCCCCAGAACGAATAGCAGCCAATTTAACGCCTGTATTATTTAACCGAAATAATAGAAATATGCTTCTTAATTATTTAAATAAGAAATCAGGGTATAAATTAATTCACTATTAAAAAACAGTTTTTGTGAGACGCAGATTAAAAAACAAATGGGACATATTAAAGCAGAAGATTTATATCATTATTTATGGTTCGAATACTTTTGCAGGTAAGCTATTTGATATTTCCCTGTTAGGAGTAATTATTATGAGTGTGCTTCTAGTTATGCTAGAATCAATAGAGAGTTATGATATGAAACACCATACCGGACTAGTAGTCTGTGAATGGATTATCACGATCTTCTTCTCTATCGAATACGCTCTGAGAATCGTATGTAATAAGAAGCCCTTAAAGTATATCTTTAGTTTTTATGGTATAGTGGATTTAATCTCTATCCTACCGATGTACTTGTCATTCTTTATACCTGGTTCACGTATTCTTACTGTAGTAAGAGCACTGCGTTTATTGCGTCTGTTTGGTATTTTAAACCTTGTACCTTATCTAGGGCAACAATCCCACTTAAAGCTTGCTTTAAAGTCAAGTAGAACCAAGATTATCGTGTTCGTTTACTTTGTGGTGGTGGTTTCTATCTTGCTAGGTGCATTAATGTATGTGATCGAAAGCAAGGAAAGTGGGTTCACAAGTATACCCCGTAGTATCTACTGGTGTATCGTGACACTTACCACTGTAGGGTATGGAGATATCGCTCCACAGACTACACTGGGACAAATGATAGCTTCGTTTATTATGATTATGGGTTACGGTATTATCGCCGTTCCTACAGGTATCGTGACTGCTGAGTTCTCTAATATCAAACGCAATCGACTAGATGCTAAGAGAAGAAGACACTGTAGCGCATGTACTACTACGATCTATGACGAGGATGCCAACTACTGCTATAACTGCGGTCAAAAATTAGGAGATGTCTACGAAAAATAACAATTATCTTATCGTTGTGATTGGCCCTACTGCTATTGGTAAAACAGCATTGGGAATCAAAATAGCACAACATTTCAACACAAATATAATATCATGTGATAGTCGCCAATTCTACAAAGAAATGGCTATCGGAACAGCTGTACCTTCTGCTGAAGAACTAGCAGCGGCTCCACATCACTTTATTCAGAATATCAGTATTCACGATACCTACTCAGTAGGAGACTTCGAGAGAGATGCGCTAGCTAAACTAGACGAGTTCTTTAAGGAGAATCCTGTACAAGTAATGGTCGGTGGATCAGGATTATTTGTCAATGCTATTTTAAATGGCTTAGATGACTTCCCTGATGTAGATCCAAGTATCAGAGAACAGCTTAATAAAGACTTAGAAGAAAAAGGTCTTCCTTATTTGCAGAATATGCTAAAGGAACTTGACCCTATCCACTATGAGAAAGTAGCGATAGACAACCCACAAAGGGTTACTAGAGCCCTTGAGATTTGTGTTGGCACAGGTAAGCCTTATTCAAGTTTCTTAAATATCAAACAACACTCACGCAACTTCACTCCTATTGTTATTGGGCTTGAAGCTGATAGAGAGAAGATGTACGAGCGTATCAATATGCGTGTAGATATCATGATGGACAAAGGCCTACTACAAGAAGCAGAAGCCTTATACCCACACCGTGAGAACAATGCATTGCAGACTGTTGGATACCGTGAGTTATTTTCGTACTTTGACAAAGAGTATACACTTGACTTCGCGTTAGAAGAGATAAAGAAAAACACACGCCGCTTCGCTAAGCGCCAAATCACTTGGTTTAAACGTACACCTGATGTGATGTGGTTTGATTACCTTACTGATACGAAGCAAATCATAGATTCAATTAAGAATATCGTAGAGGCGTAATACTTTACGCCCTGTATAAAATATCGCTGTTACGGATTTGCTGTCGCGGATTTGTAATCCGTGACGAGAAACAACCACCCCGCCCTATCGGGCACCCCTCCAAAGGATGGGAATAGTGGAGAAAGTGTACTGCTCTTTAAAAGCAAATTAGGCTTTTAAATAACAAATACCTCAAAGTCGGGAGACTTTGCGGAGCGTACACGAGGGCAACAAGCGACATCAAGACATCACATAAAAACAGAAAAATAACACCTCAAAGTCGGGAGACTTTGCGGAGCGTACACGAGGGCAACAAGCGACATCACAAAACAACAAAAAAACAAAACAAACTATGCCTATATCCCCAAACTTTACTTCTATATTCACACAGAGTTTCGATGTTGATTACTTCGATTGTGATACCAATGCACAGCTTAAGACAGTCGACCTGTGTAAGATCATACAGATGGCATCGTCTAATCACGCTATTTTAGGAGGTATAAGCTTTTGGGATTTACAAGAGGCAAATCAGTCTTGGGTAGTCTATAAGTTTAGAGTTGAGATAAGCAGAATGCCTAAATGGCAAGAACGCATTGATGTCAGTACTTGGATAGAAACGCTAGATGGTATTCGCTCTGTGCGTAACTTCGAGGTACACTGTAATGGAGAACTTGTAGCAAGCGCTAGTTCGATGTGGGTGATTATGAATACAGTGAAACGCCGTCCTGAAGTGATGGCTATACCACACGATCACTTCACTTTGCACAAGGATAAGAAAAGCATTAAGGGAGATTTCGTCACCTTTGATAAGAATATCGAGACAAAACACCTAGTAAGTGATACTGTGAGATACTCTGATTTAGATATGGTTAATCACGTAACTAACATCAAGTACCTTGAGTGGGTTATCGATGCCTTAAAAGTATCTGATACCTCTTCTAAAGACATTACTTTAGTAGATATGCACTTTCAGAAAGAACTGCGCTTTAATCAAGCATATAACATCTTACAATCAACAGTGAATCAAGATCACTTCCTAATCAAGACAGAAGACGGTAATATTAGTTTTCAGTGTGTAGTGGAATAGTTATAAGGAAACAGGGAGTCGCTTCGCTTGGAAACAGGGAACAGACTTATTATCATAAAATATAAAAGGCTAATACATCAAGTGATATATTAGCCTTTTTATTATCTCACTATTCTAATCTATCACTTTACTTGGCTTTTTAGTATTTCTCTTAACTTTACTAACCTCTTTTACCTCAACATTACTACTCTCAAAAGAGGGTATTTCAAATAGACTAACTCCTAATACTCGGCTAAGTTTAATCAAGGTATCTATCGTGAAGTTTTCGTTGCCTTTTACCCATTTACTTACTTGCTGTGGAGTCACAGCCATCTTCTCAGCTAGGTCCTTTTGCTTCCATCCTAGCGTAGTCAAACGATTTAATATATGTAAAGCAATTTTTTGAGACACCTTAGTCAACTCTCTATTAGCAATACGCGCCTTGGCACGACCTACTGTGTTGATTTCCTCTAGTGAAACAAGTGCTAAAAACTTCTCTTTATTTGTCATTTTACTTTTCGTTTAAGAATTCAAAAAAAGAATCTTCATCAAAAACATTCTCTCCATTTAAATAAGCTTTTGCCTTATATAGTTTTTGTATTTCTAGTGTAGTATGTACTCTGTCTTTCATCAAATGCTGTAAAGGCAACTTTATGGTTCCTCCCGTAATGACAAAAGTATCTATATCTATCTTAACAGCGTATATCCTAAGACAGTCTGCCCTACCTTTTTGTAAAGAAAATACTCTGACGTCACTTTCCAAGTTACGCAACGGTTTAAAAAAGTGAGACAAACTCTTATCTACTTCATCTACCATCCTTATTAAAGTACTATCTATAAGATCTGCATCTTCACTTATCCCCATAACCATCTCTTCTAATCTTCTTCCTATGGGAATATCTCGTTTATTCTGTTGTAAAAACTCATACAGATACCCTGTATCACTCCATAGATCCTATAGTCGATCATACTCATTAAGTTCCTCACCATCATAGTGAAAGGCAAATAACCGATATGCAAATATATTAACTATTTTCATTATATCAACCTATAGGTTTATTTATTATACGATAGACAAAAAGACTTACTTCATTAGTTACCAATCCCTTTCTATCATAAAAAACGGTACTGCCAAAGCAATTTTGACTATCAATTCTAATATAACTATATATACTATTTCAAATCTAAACAAGAAAACAAACATAATTACCTAATAACATATAAGTTAACATACACTTATTAGTATTTAAACATACCTAAAAACATCTCTCTTCTTTATTAACTTTCACTTAAACATACCAAAAAACACTACCTTTACCCCTCATAAATCATCAAGCAATGTCTAAACAACAGGTCGTAAAAGTGCAACAATTCGATAAAGACGTGCCTATTGAATTCTTTAAGTTAGAAGACAATATTGAACTCTTTAACTTCGATTACCATTACCAATGTAACTTTTACCAAATCTACTGGTTTACCAAGACGCAAAACAGTTCTCAGTTAATTGACTTTGAGTCTTATGATATAACAGATGATCAAGTATGGGTGATCTACCCTGGGCAGATGCATAATATCGACCCAACGGGGATTAAAGGTTACCTCGTCTCTGTGAATAAAGACTACTTTAACCGCATTATCGCACAGGAGTTTAAGCAGCAGAAGTTTCGCCTACACCCTCCTTTGTGGTTTGAGTTATCTAAGGACAAGAAAGCCTTATTCAATGCCTTAATGATCCTCTTTGAAGAAGAGTGGAACACTCAGAAGCGCACTGTGGTATTAGAGAAATATCTCAGTATATACATTACCCATATCCAAGATTTAAAAGAACTTTATCAGGATAATCCGCTGATAGACACGAGAGTATTAAAGCTATTAGAACTTGTGGAAGAGCATTATACCAAACCTTATCACACTTCTTTTTATGCAGATAAAATAGCCCTTTCGGTCAAGCGAATGAATGAACTAGTGGTCAAATCAACAGAAATAACGCTTAATCAACACATTCAGAACAGGCTACTGTTAGAAGCCAAGAGATTAATAGGCTACTCTGACTTAAATATACAAGAGATATCAGCAGAGCTCGGGTATAGTGAAGTAAACTACTTTAACCGTTTCTTTAAAAAGCAAACAGGGATAACTCCACTTGTTTTTAGAACGAATGTGAAAAAAGTCCAATAATACACTCCGTTTAGATAATGTTTAGGAGGGTGATAGAACCTACTTTTGCCCTCATTAAAACACAAATATGAATAAGTTAACAAAAGCTCAGTTTATAGTCGTGATTATTCTATCACTACTATCTGCTCTAGAACCCTTCAGTATAGATTTATACTTGCCTGGGTTCTTAAAAATCTCACAGACCTTTAATACCGATCTTAAAAATGTACAGCTATCTCTTTCTTTCTTTTTAGGAGGATTTGCAGTAGGTCAATTATTTTGGGGAATTATCTCTGATCGCTATGGTCGTAAGTTACCGACTATTGTCTCATTGATTCTCTTTATCCTTGCTTCTGTCGCGTGTATCTATGCCGAAACGATAGAACAGTTTTGGGTAGCGCGTTTCTTCCAAGCCTTTGCAGGATGTGCAGGAGTCGTTATCGCACGTGCGGTGGTGAATGAGTATTACTCAGCCGATCAGAGTATGAACGTATTCTCTCTATTAGCGATCATCGCAGGAGTAGCTCCTATTGTTGGTCCTGTAGCAGGTAACTTCTTGATCAGTCACTTTGTATGGCAATCTACTTTCGTGACACTAGTGATACTAGGACTGATCTGTCTATTAGCAGTAATCTTCTTCTTACCCGAAACACGCATAGTGACTGTTAAACAGAAGGTCAACCTAATGGCTGACTTTAAAGAGATACTAAAGAACAACATCTTTGTCAAATATACCCTTATCGGAAGTTTAACCTACAGTATCCTGATGATATACCTAGCCAATGCGCCCTATTTGATAATGGAGTATGGTGGAATGTCTTCGGATATGTTTAGTGGTATATTTGCCTTTAATGCCATCGGGTTAATCATAGGTGCGTGGCTGGCTAACTCAGTCTTATCACGCTGGTGGACAGTGGAGCAAACCATTAAGTACACCATCTACTTTGGACTAGTATGGACAGCAGGTTTTGCTGTAATGTGTGTGCTTAAAGAGCCTATAGAAACACTATTAGTACCCCTATTCTTTATTGTGCTAACACTAGGGGTATTATTCCCTACGACAACTAAGCTTGCCTTAGCACCTTTTACTACTAATAGTGGATCTGCTTCTGCCCTACTGGGTACGTTACAGCTACTATTGACGTTTATTATCTCAGCGGTGACTAACCTTATCCCTGCAGATATAATAACATTGACAGCCTACTCATTGCTAGCATGCCATCTATTATACTTAGGTTGCTATATGATCAAAGAGAAACAAGCTACTATATAATACAAAAACGCCTTAACAAACTCATGTTAAGGCATTTTTGTATTAACTCTTTTTTGAAGTTTAATGATGTGGTAGCGCTACTAGTATAGGTTATTGAGTAACTCTGTATTAGCATATTTTTCCCCCTAGTCAATGGTTAAACCCAGAATCCGCATTCGCCCTATACTACGAATAAATTCTACTTTACATCTCTTTCATTTCTTCTAAAACCATACTATAGTATGCTTTTTTCATAAATTCAGAGCTGTTTTGTATAATTCATTCTCGTTAATAGGTCTATCGCGTATTCCGGGTTAAAATGAAAACAATATTAATTTGAGGATTAAGCTATTAAACCTTATCTTACATCCTATTACTAATTATTCAACTGATATTATGAGAAATACATTAGTTGTTCTATCACTATTTTTGGGGCTTAATCTTAGTGCTCAAAGCAAAGAAGCTCCTCTAGAGAAAAGCGAGAAGTGGGTAAACTACACTACTATCATAGAGAAAACACTTTATTTATACAAATATGTAAAAATAGAGGTGTAAAAAAAAGCTTATTTTGACGTTTTTGTCGAAATAAGCTTTTTTTTGACTATTTAACTTCTTATTTTTACAAAGCAGACTAATAACTTGTTGATTTCATTCTAAGGGTATTTTCTCCAATATTATAGGCATAAATAGACGCAGGCAAAAATGTAAACATTAAATCACTTACTTCTTTTGTTCCTTGTTTATCTATAGAAGTAACTAGAGCACTTGTAAAATCGTTTACTTTACAGAATTGAATCAAGCTACTTAAGTCTTGAGGTTTCTCATAATATCTATTACTCCATTTAATTTCTACACCCCATACAGGTTTAAAGCGCTTATCATCTACTAATACTAAATCTACTTCTCCTTCATTTCGCCCTTCTTTCCATCTAGAATAAGTTAAATCTAAATTATCACGGTGCATCCATTGAGATAATATAGCTGTTTCTACCATATTTCCCATCTCGCTATCTGTCTCCTTAATAGGAGAGAATAACGCTGTTCTCAAAGAAGAATTTGTCAGATAAACTTTAAAACTTGTAATTCGTTTTAATCGCTTAGCACTAACATCTACTTTATTTAGGACTTTAATCAGAAAAGCTGCTTCTAGATACTCTAGATATTTCTTTATTACTTCTTTCTGTATTCCACTTTCTCTAGACATTGTCTCATAAGAGAACTCATTGCCAGTATTATAAGCTACATATGAAAAAAACCTATTTAGTTCCTGTACATCCTTTATCCCATATAGACTAGGTAAGTCACTTAGCAAGACCTTATCTACGATGTCATTCTTAACATAACGTCCCATATCCTGCTGTATCTTTTCAGACATAACTACCTCAGGATAACCTCCAAAATTTAGATACTGAACAAACTCCTTATTTAATTCCTCAATATCATTACTTAGACAATACGGAACTTGCTTATCTCCATATGAAATAGAACCTTGTTGTATAAGATAGTTCTTGTTTTTTAAATGAATAAACTCTTGGAATGTTAGAGGTGGCAACATAAAGTCTGTAAATCTTCCCGCTCCGCTCTCTGTACTGTGCCACTTTAACGCAGCAGCAGCAGATCCAGAAACAACAAACTTAGTCTTCGGATAAGAATCTACTAATACCTTTAGGTGTCGTTCCCAGTCTTTTAAATATTGTATCTCATCAAAGAACACGTAACAATCATCTAAATTATCAGACTTCACAGCATCAATACACAAGTCTAATATCTCTTGAAGTCCTAAGTGAATATAAATAGGATTATCTATCCCTACAAAGAATATTTGTCTAGGGTCTACTCCCTCTTCTATTAACTGTGAGATGGTATGAAACATCATAACTGTCTTTCCTACTCGTCTTGGTCCCATCAGTACTACCGCTCTTCGTATCTCACGTTCTGTAACAAAAGGATAGAATAAATCAAAATACAATCGTTTTGACATCTCTTGATACACACTAGGTATCTTCTGTGTAATCCACCAAGGATTTTCAAATTGTAATCGATCGACTATCTTTTCTGTTGGTATTAATCTTGACTTTCCCATATCTTCATCATTTACACAAATGTACAAATAAGCATCTAAAAAACATCTTATTTATACAAATATGTAAAAATAGACATATAAAAAAAAGCTTATTTTGACGTTTTTGTCTAAATAAGCTTTTTTTTGACTATTTAACCTCTTATTTTTACAAAATAGGCTTAGCTAATTCGCACAAAAAAGAGTAAAACAGTGATTGTATCATACTACTTTAAGTACTGCTATTATAGCTCATCAAGTAACTCTTGCTTTGAGTATCCTCTCATCTTTCCCTTTCTTACAAGCTTAAGTTCTTCTACAGCTATTTTAAGGCTTTCTTTCACCTCATCAGCTCTATTACTAATTTGTTTCGATACTTTCATATTAAGTGCTTTTTCACAAGCTTTTAGATTATCTAATGACATTACCCTGCGAATACCCTAACTGTTCCATTCTAAACTTTATAGCCTCTATAGGATCAGGTAAATCTATTGGATAATGTTCATTCTCGTATTTTTCTACTAAAATGCTTAGCGATTCCACTTCATCTCCAGCATCTGTACCAGGCACTGCATCGAAGATTAGCTCTAACCTTGTTAAAGCGTCTTCATATTCTTTCTCTGTTTTGATTACTTTTATATTCATCCCAACACACCTATAACACTCATTGATAATTATTTATAAAAATATAATATGTACTTACGAATTATAAAAACATACCTTACTAATTGATTTCCTCTCCCCTCTTGCGGTTTATAGCCGATTTTGTGCCTATTCTCTTAGGTATGCCTGCTCAGAAGGCTTCCTTCAGCAAGAACACCGCACGCATACCTCATTAACTCCGCAGACATCTAAAGTCCATACCTTCTCTTTTTTGCTTAACTTGCTCGACAGAAATATTAGTTATGAAAAAAGATATATTTATTTATCATAATTGCCTTGTGTATGGAGTTATATTATGATATAATAAATAACATAAAGTTAAAAATCCATTACTGTATCTAGCCCTCGTCTGAGTCCTTTAAAAGAACCTACTTTTTCTATAGCAAGTAATGCTCCCTTTACATAAGGTTCAGCTCCTTGGCCAGAATCATGGCGTATGGTAAGCTTCTCATCTTTCAGCCCAAAAATAGTCTCCACTGAAATAACAAAACCAGGTAGTCTTACAGAATGAACCTGAACGCCATTTAATGCTACACCACGACTGGATTTTCCCCCTATGAGTTCATCCTCAGAAACATGTACATTAGGCTTATTAACATTAGAAAGTCTATAAGCTAGTTCTCTTGCAGTACCACTTGGACTGTCTATCTTATCTTCATGAGTATAATCCATAATTTCATAATTAGGCATATATTTAGCAGCCATCTCAGAAAATTTCTGAAGCAGTACTACCGAGATAGCAAAATTTCCAACTGCAAGCACAGAAGTGTCGTTATCATTGGCAACATCCTCAATTTCCTTTATATCATCATTGGTTAATCCAGAAGTACCGATTACTACTTTTTTACCTCTTTTTAATGATTCAATTATATTTTTTTTACCCACTTCAGGTCTAGTATAATCAATTAAAACATCAAAATCAGTTTTATCAAGAGCACTTTGAATATCCTCAAATATTGGAATATTACTGTAATTAATTCCAAGCACTTCTGAAAGATTTTCTCCTTTGTGTTTTCTTGAGAGGGCTCCCACTAATTCCATGTTTTTATTTTCGCATACGCCTTTACTTAAGGCAGATCCTGCCCAGCCGGTAGCACCAGCAATAAATACTTTTATCATTTTTCTATCGTTTTTAAGTTTTTTAGTGTTCTTTCTTTGTAACTACTTTCTTCTATCTTCTGCTCTATTTTTTCTAGTGAATCCATAAAAATAGAATTACCTTCTAAAAGTTGTTCCATTGTCAATATACATGCAGCCCAGTATTTTTCAAATTCAGGAAGGGATTGCTCTGCTTTCTGACTTAACTTTAACATTTGCTTTCTAGAATCTAAGGAGTGCGGAACCGTGTTTACATAGCCCCCCGCCTTCATATTCTTAATTATTTTTATCACGGCTGGATGAGACAATAACAAACGCTCAGATATATCAGTAACTGTTAGAGAATCATTTTCTTTGAGTAATAGAAAAACAAGATGCCAATTTGGTTCAATATCTGTATCAACAGATTTATAAAAATCCTTTGTGCTATAAAGAATATTATCTGTCAATCTCTTTAACCGGCTGGTAAGTCCAGCAAAGTGTTATTAAATTATGAAAGAGTTCTTTTTCTTTTCCAGTTTCTTATCCATTAAGAACATACTTACTGAGGTATACCTGGCTAGGAACGCTTAGCCTTGAGACCCTAGTTAATCCAGAATACCGATAGACATCTAAAGTCCATACCTTCTCTTTTTTGCTTAACTTGCACACATCAAAAGCATCTTATGATCCAAGGAAATATAGCTACCGCCAACTCATCATACATACACATCCAAATATATGATCAACAGAACATATTCGAAGATGCGCAGTTCGGTCACCCCTATAGACCTACGCGTTCTTCTTTCTTATTTGTCAAAAAAGGAAGGCTTAAAGTACGCGAGCAGATTAACGAGTTTGAGATCGTAGAGAACTCTATCTTCTTAATTGACGTCAAGTATGTCTATGAGATACTAGAGATCACAGAGGACGCCGAGCTAAGACTACTGAGCTATGACAAGAACTTTCTAGAGACAGCATCCTTTAAGCTACACCGTCTTAAGATATATAGGGACCTAAAGACACAGCTACAGCGCAACTTCCACATCAGCAAACCCGAGATAGACATCTTTTGGGCTAACGTGGAGTCACTAGCCTATTACCTTCAGCATTTTGATGAGATAGAGTATGCCAAATTCATTATAGAAGATTACTTTAATATCATCCTATATCACATCGTGAGTATCGCTGTGCCGCTAAATGATGATCCTAGTAAGCAGATGACTTCACAGCAGAAGATCACATACCGCTTCGTGATGTTAGTCTCAGATCATTATCTAGAGACCAAATCAGTGCAGTACTACGCAGATCAACTACAACTCTCTATTAGACATCTAAGTACCGTAGTCAAAGACACGTCAGGTAAGACGCCTAATGAGATCATTAGTGAGTTTATATTCAATGAGGCTAAAGCCCAATTATCGACTACTACCCTACCTATTAAACAGATAGCCACGAAGTTAAACTTCAGTGACCAATACGCTTTTACTCACTTCTTTAAAAAACATCAAGACTCTAGCCCAACAGAGTACCGCAGTCTGTTCAAACAATAAAATAATACTTTCGAACATCTTTTTTGCTATTCTCAATCATTTTATACCATAGCGTACTGAGGTAACTTTGTCCCCATAAAGTACAAATAAGATGATCAGAATTACCCACAAATACTTTTGTGGATTAAGCTTACTTCTTCTCTCATATACATCCGTGTATAGCCAAGTAAGCGAAAAGACAATTAGTATAGAACAGGCAGTAAACCTAGCGATGGAGAACCATCAGCAACTTAAAGTCACTGCGTTAAACAAGGATATTAGTGCTCAACAAACACTATTAGTAAAACAACAACAGCTACCACACCTCGCATTTACTGCCAATGCTTCTTATATAGCAGATGCACAGATATTAGACAGAGACTTTAGCCACGTGATGAATAAGAGTATGCCTCACTTCGGGAACAGCTATGCCCTGCAGGCTTCTGAGTTACTGTATAAAGGAGGTGTGATTAATAAGAATATCGAACTAGCTAAGATAGGAGAACAACTAGCTTCTTTAGACCTTATACAGGATCAACAGTCTATTAAGTTCTTAGTTATCTCAAACTACTTAGACGCTTATAAACTGATCCACCAAGAACGCGTGTACCAAAACAATAAACAGTTGGCGCAAATCAGACTAGAGAATGTAAACCGCTTCTATAAACAAGGAATGATGACTCGTAACGAGGTTATAAGAGGAGAACTTGCCTTGCAGAATATGGATCAGGCATTGCTAATCGTAGATAACAACTTGTCTATTCTTAACTATAACCTAGATATCGCTCTTGGACTGCCGACTACCACTAAGTTAACCCCTATAGAATCCTTAAATCACAAGGTGCTAGACGGAGATTATAACTTCTACTTAAACCTCGCCTACACGCAACATCCGATGATGCAAAAGGTAGAGAAAGGTGTAGAAGTAGCCCAAAAGAAAATAGAGATAGCCAATACCGATAAGTATCCTTCTGTATCTGCAGTAGGTGGTTATAATATGACTAGACCTATCACTACGACTAATCCTGTAATGGATATGTACTCTAACGCTTGGCAAGTAGGTGTTGCGTTAAGTTATAATATTGACAACTTATATAAAACACCGAAAAAAGTAAAGTTAGAACAACTTCAGAAAAACAAAGCTGAGGAGTCTGTAACCTTAGTTCAGCAACAAGTGGAAATGGGAGTCAATGCTTCTTACACTAAGTACGATGAGGCTGTACAAAACGCTAACCTACTCAAGAAAAGTCAACAGCTCGCACAAGAGAACTATAAGATCATCGAGGCGAAATACTTAAACCAATTAGCCATACAAGCAGAAATGACTGATGCCACTAATGCTAAGCTAGAGGCAGAACTACAGTTCGCTAACGCTGAGATTAACGTGTTATATCAATATTATAATCTACTTAAGTCGACAGGAACGCTTTAATGCCCGCAGGGCATTTAATTAGGAATTAGGAATGTTTGGCTACGCCATAATGTACTTATATGACGTGAAATAGATTGCGGTTACTTGATAGAATTACAAGTGTGACCCTTCCTATCGTCAGGGTGACATAGATGGGAACAACTTCTCAACATCACGACATCGCAAAAAAACACCTTCACAACATCACAATAAAAGCAATGGAAAATAAAGAAAATACAATAAATGAACAACCTACTCCAGTGGAGCAAGTTGACAAAGATAAAGCTTCACAAGAAGAGGCTAAGCAAAGTAAGGCTAAAGAAGATAAAAAAAAGAAGGCAAAAATACTTTTAGTAAACACCCTAACCTTTGCTATAATAGGTATCGCCTTCTTTTGGTTATTAACTAAATACTTCCACATTAACGATAAAGACTACACAGAGTCAGCACAGGTAGAAGAATTCATCAACCCAATAAACACTCGTGTATCTGCCTATATTAAAGATATCCGATTTATAGAACACCAACAGGTACATAAAGGAGATACACTAGTGATCTTAGATGACAGAGAGATTCTTACGCAAGTAGAACAAGCTGAAGCGGCATACCTAAGCGCATTAGCAGCTAAGAATGTAACAGCGTCTTCTGTACAGACTGCCTCTAATAATATCGGGGTGTTTAGTTCTAATATTGAAGGAGCTAAAGCACGTCTATGGAACGCGGAGCAAAACAACAAAAGATACGAGAACTTGCTACAAGCTGAGGCAGTCACTCAACAACAGTATGACCAAGTAAAAACAGAGTATCAGGCAGCGAAATCGTCTTACGAGAGCTTAGTCAAACAACAGAATACAACCAAGTTGTCCGTGAATGAGATTCAGACTCGCATAGCGCTAAATGATGCTGATATTAAACGTACAAAAGCAATGCTCGATATGGCTAAGCTAAACTTGTCTTATACTGTGATTACAGCTCCTTATGATGGAGTGATGGGAAGACGTCTGATCAATGAAGGACAACTTCTCTCTCCTAGTCAGCAGATCACCACTATCGTTAGAGATAACGAGAAATGGGTAACGGCGAACTTTCTTGAATCTCAAATGGGCAATATACAACTCGGTGCAATAATCGACATGACCGCAGACGCTGTAAAGGGAAAACACTTCGAGGGAAAGGTAACTGCTATCTCTGCTGCTACAGGATCTAGATACTCTAGTATGCCTACGGACAACTCAACAGGTAACTTCGTAAAAGTGCAACAACGTATCCCTGTGCGTATAGAGTTCACAGAGACCAATGATATCCAAGATATCGCTAGCCTTAAGGCAGGAATGAATATGAATATACAACTAGCGAATTAAGAGTTAACGGTGAACAGTTGACAGTTAACGGTTTTTACTCAACTTTAATAGTTCACTATAAGTTTTAAAATAGTGAACGGTGAATAGTTAACGGTTTTTACTCAACTTTAATAGTGCAAATTGTCTTTCAAGCAACATCACAACTCTACAAGATCACAACTCTACAACATCACAAAAAAACAAAAATGTATAACAAAGGATTATTTCACACTTGGGTACCCAAGCCTATTATGTTGTTACTTATCACACTGATAGCCTTTGTATTCTTTTGTATCAGTGGGATATACACAACCAACATCACCTATCTCGTAGGAAGTACAGGTGCATCGACGGAGTACTACCTATGGGCGAACTATGCCTATGCGATAGGACTTGGTACAGTGATGCCACTAGTAGTTAGAATAAAAGCAAGGTTCAGAACTAAAGAGATACTTGTGACTTCACTAACTATGCTAGGTATTTTATACGTGATACAAGGCACGACACATAATCCCTATATCATCATCACCTGCTCCTACTTAATGGGCGTGTTTAAGATGGCGGGAATGATGGAAGTGGTTCTTCCCCTTATGATGCTTCTTAGTGTCGGGGGAAACAGAGGGATATTCTATAGTGTTTATTACTCCGTATTACTAATCGTCACGCAGTTATCAGGATACTATATGGCTAAATTATCTTATCTATATAATTGGCAAATCGGTTATATGCGCTTTGCGATGATGTGCTTCTTTGCCGCCTTGGTATGTGTTGTCTTTCAACATAACAAACGCTTTATGCGCAAAGTTCCCTTTATCTATATCGATTGGTTAAGTATACTACTATTTAACTTCACTTTTATGATCCTTGCCTATATCCTTGCCTTTGGTAAACAGCAGGCGTGGTTTGACTCAGAGATTATACGATACTGCACACTGCTATTTGGGATACTGCTGTTTATATTTGTCTTACGTCAGCAAGTTGTCAGAAGACCATTCTTACCGCTTACCGCCTTTAGAAAAACGAATGTACGACACGGTGTTATTATGCTATTGTGCCTAGGGATGTACCTAGCCACAGCTACGATACAGAACATCTTCGCTGTCGGGATATTAGGATATAACCCTGTGACTAATGCCTCTTTAAACACACTATTAATACCCGGACTGATAGCCGCGGCGTTAGTCTGTTATAATTGGTATAAGAACGAACTACCTATCCGTATGCTTATCTTCTCAGGATTCTCAGGGTTTATGCTCTATAGCGTAGCGATGTACCTGTCTATGGCTACAGAGTTTAGCTACTCGATGTGGTACTTGCCGATGTTCTTTAAAGGATATGGTATGGGCGTTATCTTTATCGCTACGTGGTACTACACCTTAGACAAGCTAGATATCGCCATTATGTTAGGATTAATAGGCTTTGCAGTAGTTTGGCGTACGTTTATCGCTGTAGGTATCTTTAGCGCATTATACTCTTGGGTACAGTATCAACTCCAGATCCAGAGTCTTAATAACCTAGCGGTGTACTTAGATGATGCCGTGCTACTACGAGCAGGCTCAGGCATTAGCCTACCTGCGGTACAGCTTAACGGCGTCTTAGCAGCGACCAAGACACTCTATGGATATATCAACATAGCTAGTATCGGTGTACTACTCTATGTGCTATTCCATCACTTCGGTAGAATACGCACTCTTAAAACAAGAGTGTATATCAATAAACTTGGTGAGCTTATTATGAGCAAAAAAGACCGCAAGAGCATCGAAAAACAGCTTTCGTAGCATTTATATATTTGTACTTTAAATCCCTAGTTTCATAAGTTATGTGCTAGGGATTTTTTTATGTTAAATACAAAAGCGATTACTAGACATTTGTAAGCATAGTGAAAAGATAATAAATCCTTTGTTCCCAATTCCTTCCCAAGATTGCCTGTTTGTTCTCAACGAAGGTCTGTTTTGGGAACGAGAGTGAAATCTGACTGGAAGGTGACTGAAACAAAAAAAGCTAGCCTATAATATAGACTAGCCATTTGTTGTTTTACATCGACGACTTGGTTAGGGATTCGCCTTTATAAATAGAAAAGAAAAAAAATGTATTTTATAACTAAGTACTTACCAAACTATAACTGATTAAAACATTTTATTCAGTTATAACTATCTAGTATCAAGTTGATCGTTAATACATTTTAAAAGTACCAATATTTAACATAAAACAATGTGTTATTTTTACTTATAAGCGTTTTTTTACACAAAAAACAAAAAACAGGATACAATACAACCACACAACCCCAACCAAAAGCCTTTTTTTAACAAAAAATCAAAAAACAACAAATATCATTAGTATACTTTTTTTCTAATACATTCATAAAGTTGTACTTTTTACCATCTTTTTACTTATCAAAACATTTAAAATTGACAACAAATGTCTTTAACCAATAGAAATCACTCCAAATACATTTTTTAAGGACTGAAATTTATTTAAAAATATAATCTACCTTTGTGTCATCTTATAGGAAATATGAACAAACGCTTAGGTACATACTTAAAACTATTCTTACTCGGAATTATATTATTCCCAAGTGAGTTATTAGCATGTACTGATAGTGGTGATCAAGTCTTAGCCACACAAGTACTTTCTCAGTCTTTTAGTGATACCTGTGGTAATCCATGTTGTGATGATACTGAAGATACAGAGTCTACTTTATCGAACGATTGTTGTCAAGTATCGTGTCAAAGTTTTTGTCACATTTCTTTTATAGCACAAGCTTCTAAACAGATTCACGTTGTGTTTATACAAAAGGATAAGAATACCTATCCTATTTATCAGCAGCCTCTTTATTCTTCTGAGGCATTAGCTATTTGGCAACCACCTAAAATCGGTTAAATTATTGGCTTTATAGCCTAAAGTATATCTGATCAAAAGCAATAGTTCGCTTTTGACATCCCTTTATTTTCAAAATCATTAGAATTGCATCGTAATGTGACTACTATTTATAGTAAAGTCCCCCTATTCTATATGCTCGAAAATAAGATAGTTTAACTTTAACATTCATTACAATGAAACATTTATTTTTAGGATTAATTACCTTTACTGCCTTAGTATTAACAGGCTGCAACAATAAGCAAACTACACAAAATAATGAGGAAAACTCAGTATCAACTACTACAATAGAGACTGCAGTTCAAAAAACAGACTTCTCTCAATTATTTGCCCATTATGAACAACTAATCAATGCCTTAGCTACAGATAGCGATAAAGACGCTGCAAATGCAGCAAAGGGTATGTTAGTCGCTCTTAAAGATATAAATAGCACAGGGCTAACTGCAGAACAAAAAAGTATGTATGATGATATTATGCCTAACATTCAAGAGAATGCTGAACACATAGCTGATAACATTGGTAATATCGCTCATCAAAGAGAACATTTAATCGATATCAGCACTGACATCTATGATATAGCAAAGTTATTCGGTACTTCTAAGCCATACTATAAAGTATTCTGCCCTATGTATAATGATAAAAAAGGAGCCTTTTGGTTAAGTGAGAACAAGGAGTATAAGAATCCTTATATGGGATCAAGAATGTCTTCATGCGGTGAAATTCAAGAAGAACTAAAGTAAGTCTATAGCTAAGCTTCACCTTGCTTAGTTAAACACATAGCAGGGTGAACTAGATTCTAATTTAAAAAACAAACTACTATGTTTACTAAAATAGTGAAGTTACTCTACTAGTTATTTTTTTACTTATACAGCTAAAAAGACTTGAGAAAAATATCTCTGTAACTTCAGAAAATACTACTTTCGCTACGGCGTATAAGGTTCCTGAGCAGGTTAATACTGTATTGAGTAACTCGTGTTATGACTGTCATAGTAATAATACCAAATACCCTTGGTATAGTGAAGTGCAACCTATGGCTTCTCTAATGGAGGAACATATCGTGGATGGGAAAGAAAAACTTAACTTCGATGAACTATCTAGTTATGGTCCTAGGAGAACAAAATCAAAGTTCAAACAGATCATTAATCAGATTCAGCAGAATAAAATGCCTTTAGATTCCTATACCCTAATGCATAAAAACACTGCTCTTAGCAAGGAAGAACAACAACTATTAGTTGATTACTTTAATTCTCTAATACAACTCCAATAAGGTAATCTAGTTGATGTATACTTATAACCGATAGTACTTGTTGCTATCGGTTATTATTTTTACTAGCTTGGAGAATAGACAAATAAGCCCTAATTACCTATCCTTTTAGGAATAGTACAACAATCTCTACAAATTATACAACAGATTTAGCCCATAATAGACGCTTAAAAAGAGGCACTTAATCAAAAAATAAGTATCTTTGTCGCATACAAATGAACAATTCAGACATTTAGTGAAAAAACATTTATCCATATTATTCCTATTCTTATCTACTTTAGTTACAGCTAGCCCTATTATAGAGTGGTCATGTACTGAAGAGATAATGACGTGTGGTATGGAAATGAGTGATATGAGCAATATGTCTTGTTGTGGTGGAGAGTCTACGCAAGGATCACACAGTATGGATATGAATATGCCATGTTGTACACCTGCTTCACGAGTACTTTCGTCTACAACCGAATTAAAAGTTGAGTCCCTAAAAATCACACAAGATACTAAGGCGAAAACAGCAAACATCAAATCACAATGGTTCAACTCTAATTACTTAGAGAATAGATCTACTGTTGATTTAGTTTCTGTTACTCCTCTATCTGTTTCTACCACAGGATTTAAGTTTAAAAATATAGATCCCTTATCTTATATCTGTACCTATCGTATTTGATTTCCTTTTAGTAACTAGCTAATTGCCAATAGTCCATTCTATACTGGCGAGCAATTCTTATATAGTTACTTTTTCCAAGTTTAGTATTTATCCCAGTACATAGAGTGAAATTCTATTGTAGATTTATTATTATAGATAGCTAATACAATTTTACTTTACTTAGTGCTATACCCTATTACTTCACTTGGACTACATGATGATTACAGTTATCATCACTACTCTTTATTTTATCACACCTATTAATTACCTATAAAGGCTTTTGAGCTTTTATGGCATATATGTTGTGACTTATACTATATAATATAGTTTCGATAAATAGTAGTAGGTGTCATTTATTAATACAGTAATACATATCTTATGCTTAATAAAATCATTAAGTACTTCTTACATAACAGAGTGATCACTCTATTATTACTAGCGGTGGTGATTATATGGGGACTGGTAACAGCTCCGTTTAATTGGCATCAAAACATACTACCTAGCGACCCAGTTCCGGTAGATGCGATACCTGATATCGGTGAGAACCAGCAGATCGTAGCTACAGAATGGATGGGACGCTCACCTAAAGATATCCAAGAACAAATCACCTATCCGCTAACCACTTCTCTACTAGGTATACCTGGAGTGAAGACGGTGCGTAGTAGTTCGATGTTCGGGATGTCATTTATCTATATCATCTTTGAAGAGAATGTCGAGTTCTACTGGAGCCGCTCTCGTATCTTAGAAAAGCTTAACTCACTACCTGCTGGTACGCTACCAGAGGGGGTTATCCCTTCATTAGGTCCTGATGCTACGGCTCTTGGGCAAGTGTATTGGTACACCTTAGAAGGGCGTAATCCTGAGACAGGAGAACCTACAGGCGGATGGGATCCAGATGAACTGCGTACTATTCAAGACTTCTATACTAAGTATAATTTATCAGCCGCAGAGGGTGTCTCTGAGGTAGCCTCTATCGGTGGATTTATCAAAGAATACCAAGTAGAAGTTAATCCAGATGCGATGCGTGCCTATAACGTATCTGTCATGGATGTGATGACTGCTATACAGAAGAGTAACCTAGATATAGGAGCAGAAACAATCGAAATTAACAAGGCGGAGTACTTAGTGCGAGGCCTCGGATATATAAAAAGTGTCAAAGACTTAGAAGACGCAGTTGTGACCGTGCGTAATAACGTACCGGTAAAAGTAAAAGATGTAGCCTTTGTGAACCTTGGTCCTGCCACGCGTCGTGGTGGACTGGACAAAGAGGGTATCGAAGCAGTCGGAGGTGTTGTGGTTGCCCGTTATGGCGCCAACCCGATGCATGTCATCAACAATGTAAAAGCGAAGATTAAAGAAATGGAAGCTGGTCTTCCACAGAAAACGTTAGCCGATGGGACAATCTCTAAGGTAACCGTTGTACCATTCTATGACCGATCAGGATTAATCCAAGAGACCATCGGTACTTTGGAGACTGCCTTAGCGCACGAAATACTGATCTGTATTATCGTAGTTATCGTACTGGTGATTAACCTTAGAGCCTCTATTATTATCTCCAGTATATTACCTATAGGGGTACTCGCAACCTTTATTATTATGCGATATACAGGAGTCGAAGCGAATATCGTTGCCTTATCAGGTATTGCTATTGCTATCGGGGTAATGGTTGACGTGGGAGTCGTCTTTGTCGAGAGCATCATTCGGTATATGGAAGAAGAACGAGCCCAGGGAATACAGAGTAAGGGAATGGCTTTTGTCAATCTAATTACCAAAGCTGTATCTGAGGTATCTGGTGCATTATCAACAGCGATGATGACTACTATTATCAGTTTCTTGCCTGTATTTGCTATGGAAGCCCAAGAAGGAAAACTGTTTAAGCCATTAGCTTATACGAAGACTTTCGCCCTATTATCGGCTTTTATCTTAGGGATTATTGTACTTCCGACCATAGCATACTATGTATACTCTATCAAGATAGACAAACAAAAAGGACGTAAAATAGCCAACTATATATTAGCTGTATTAGGTATCGGACTGTGGATATTCACAGGAGAATTTGTAGCTGTAACCCTGACTTTAGTAGCGATAAACAACCTATTTACTCCTGCATGGAAAGGAGAAACAATAGCCAACTATATAAACGTAGCCCTTACTCTATTTGTAGCGTTATACTACCTAACAGTAGAATGGTTACCACTGGGAACACAACAAAGCACAGGACTGAACTTCATTTTTGTATTCTTTGCTATTGGTTCTATCCTTGGGATATTGTGGATTCTGGTTATCTATTATGAGCAAATTCTTCGTTGGGCACTAACCCACCGTTGGAAGTTTATGAGTATACCTATTATCACGATGGCATTCGGTATGCTAGTATGGTTAGGAGTAGATAAGAGCTTCGGATTTGTAGCTAAAGGGTTTGAAACTGTGGGTTGGAAGTCATTTAGAGAAACTGCTCTTTGGCAAAAGTCAACAGCTACGTTCCCTGGTATTGGACAGGAATTTATGCCAAGTTTAAATGAAGGATCTTTCTTATTAATGCCGACAAGTATGCCACATACAGGTATTGAACAAAACCTTCAATTCATCGGAACATTAGACAAGCGTATTCAGAACATTCCTGAAGTAGAAATCATCGTAGGTAAATGGGGACGTGTCAACTCAGCCCTTGACCCTGCTCCTACTCAGATGTTCGAAAACACGATTAATTATATCCCAGAGTATATCTTAGATAAAAATGGGCATAGAGAGCGATTTAAAACAGATAAAGAAGGTGCGTTTGAGTTAATAAACGGAACTACACACCACCAAGATAACGGATTTAGAATAATCCCAAGAGATAGTTTAATTGTAGATAAAGATGGGAAGTTCTTCCGTCAGTGGAGACCACAAATCAAGAAAGCAGATGACATTTGGCAAGAGATTGTCAATGTATCTCACTTACCAGGACTAACCTCTGCTCCTAAACTGCAGCCTATCGAGGCAAGACTTGTGATGTTATCTACAGGTATGCGTGCTCCTATGGGACTTAAAGTATCAGGACCAGACTTAGAGTCTATCGAAGCAGGTGGTAAAGCGTTAGAGACAGCCCTTAAAAGCATTCCGTCTATTATGCCATCGACTGTGTTTTATGATCGTGCAGTAGGTGCTCCCTATATAGAGATACACCTAAATCGCAATAATATGGCGAGATATGGTATCACGGTATCAGACCTACAAGATGTTATCGGGGCAGCTATCGGAGGTATGGCATTAACCACTACTGTAGAAGGGCGTGAGCGTTTCCCAGTGAGACTTCGTTATCCAAGAGAGCTTAGAGATAATCCAGATGCCTTAGGCAAGATGCTTATCCCAACGGCTACAGGAGCACAGATACCACTAACTGAGGTAGCTGATATCGAGTATGCTAAAGGATCACAGATGATACAGAGTGAGAATACATTCTTACTTGGGTATGTCATCTTCGATAAGATAGAAGGAAAAGCTGAAGTAGATGTAGTACACGAAGCAGATAAGATTCTACAAGCGAAGTTAGCCTCTGGAGAACTTACCTTGCCTAAAGGAGTATCGTATAAATTTGCAGGTAACTATGAGCAACAAGAGAGAGCTTCACAGCGTCTATTACTGGTAGTACCACTAAGTTTATTAGCGATTCTATTGATTCTATACTTCCAGTTTAAGACAGTTGCAGCATCACTTATTCACTTCTCAGGAGTGTTCGTAGCCTTCGCAGGAGGATTTATCTTACTGTGGTTATATGGACAACCTTGGTTTATGAACTTCAATGTTGGTGATATGAATATGAGGGATCTTTTCCAAATGCACAATATCAACTTGAGTATTGCCGTCTGGGTTGGGTTTATTGCCTTATTTGGATTAGCTACTAACGATGGAGTATTAATGGGAACTTATATCCACGACACCTTTGAGGCTAGAGACCCAAAAACAAAAGAAGAAATCAGAGAGGCTGTCGTATACGCAGGACTTAAACGTGTAAGACCAGCGGCCATGACAACAGCTACGGCGTTAATCGCACTTCTGCCTGTTATGACTTCTACTGGTAAAGGAGCCGAGATTATGGTACCGATGGCTATCCCTACTTTTGGAGGAATGCTTATTCAGTCAATGACTATGTTCGTGGTTCCTGTGTTCCAATGTTGGTGGAGAGAATGGGCGATTAAGAATGAGAGTAAAAAACAACTAGCCAACAACAAGCAACAAGATAGCGCAGATTTGGATGGTGCGGATTTGGATGGCGCGGATTTGTAATCCGTGACAAGTAAACTTAGAAGATAAGTTAACTAAAATCAATGAATTGCAAACCGTTAACTGTAAACTAAAAAAACAATGAACAAAAATAAAATGTATATATATTTAGCTTCGGCCTTCTTAGCAGTGACAAGTTTCACTGCTACGGCTGTAGCGCAAGAGCAACCAAAGGACTCTTTATCACGTTATTTAAATGTAGCCATAGAGAATAACCCTGGAGTAAAAGCACAGAAATATGCGCACGAGGCCTTCTTACAGAAAGTGCCACAAGCAGGCGCATTTCAAGATCCTGAACTGGGTATGGACTTTTATACGAAACCTATGGATATCGTAGGTGGACGCTCTATCGGAAACCTAAAGGTAATGCAAATGATTCCGTGGTTTGGAACCCGTAAAACAGCACGTATAGAGGCAAATCATATGGCTAATATGCAAGACCAACAGTATAAAGAAGCTTTAGACAACTTAACTCTACAGGTATACACGCAGTGGTATGCCATGCAAAAGTTAAATGAGCAGCTTGATAACAATCAAGAGAATAAGAAGTTATTAGATCAGTTAGAAAAACTAGCGATCAGAAAATTCTCTGCTCCTTCTAACAGTGCTAAGATAACTGCTACGCCTAAGGTAACAAGTAAGACAGCTTCTAGTCCTGCATCTTCTGCTAGTTCAGGGGGTATGGGAGGCATGGGTATGGGCGGTGGCGCTACAGCTAGCGCGGCACCTGCTATGTCTTCTTCTATGAGTTCTGGTGGAGGAATGAGTGAGATGGGCGGAGGCGGTAGCGCATCAGGCATGTCTGATGTACTGCGTATAGGCCTTGAGCGTATCGAGATAGAGAATAACATAGAGAGCTTACACTCGCAAATCAAAGCGGAGAAAGCGAAGTTTAATGCCCTGCTAAACAGAGAAGCACAAGAGGAAGTAGTATTATCAGAAATAGTAAAGACAAGCTTTCTATACAATGAAAAGGATGCTCTTTTAATGATCGAAGCAAACAACCCTATGCTGGAGATGATAACAGAAGAAGGACTTGCTTATAAGGCAAAGGCAGAGATGGACAGAAAGATGAGTTACCCAATGATAGGCCTTGGAGTACAATACATGATTATCGGAAAGACAGATGATATGATGCTGGGTATGGGAGATATGAATGGAAAAGATATGATTATGCCTATGATGACAGTAAGCTTACCTATTTTCCGCAAGAAGTATAAAGCCCAACAAGAAGAAGGTAAACTATGGTGGAAGTCAAGTGATCACAAGTTCAAAGATACGTATAACACCCTAAAAAGTGAGTACTACGGATACAAGAGTCAACTTGATGATGCGGTGAGAATAGTGACGCTTTATGAAAAACAAACCACTTTAGCAGAGACCACCTACAGCCTTATTATCAAGGAGTTCGTAACAGGTAAAAGTGATTTAACCAATGTAATCCAAGTACAACGTCAGCTACTGGATTACAAACTAAAAAAAGCAGAAGCAATCGCTAACTATAATACGATGGTGGCTTCTATCAAGAAATTATTAGCAGTACGCGACAACACACAAAATCTTTAGACAATGGATAAATTAAAAAACATATTTAAGAATAATGCCGTGCGTTACGGGGCTATTCTACTAGTGGGACTTCTTCTTGGATGGATGGTATTTGGAGATGCGGGCTCACACGAACACAATGGCGAACCAGCGACTACGGAAGAGGGAAATACAGTATGGACGTGTTCTATGCACCCGCAAATCAGAATGGATAAACCAGGTAAATGCCCACTGTGTGCAATGGATTTAATTCCGCTAAAGTCATCTGATGGTGGAGATGATGTAGTAGATGATCAAGCTATCCAGATGAGTAAGGAAGCAGTGGCTCTTGCCAATATTCAAACCACTAAAGTAGGTCATCAAGCCGCCATTAAGGATATACAGCTCTATGGAACCATACAAGTGGATGAAAGGTTGCAACAATCGCAAACTTCACACGTAAATGGTCGTATCGAGAAACTGTATGTAAACTTTACAGGAGAAGCCGTAAAACAAGGACAACTTATTGCAACGATATACTCTCCGGATTTACTTACTGCTCAACAAGAGTTATTAGAGGCATCAAAACTTAGAGACTTACAACCCCTACTTCTTGACGCTGCTAAGGAGAAACTGCGTATTTGGAAAATGTCTGAAGCGCAGATAAACAAAGTACTTAGTACAGGTACAGCCTCTCCTTACGTCTCTGTTCATGCTAATACAAGCGGTATCGTAGTAGAAAAAAGTGTAAACCAAGGAGATTACATCAACCAAGGAACAGTGCTATACAGCATCTCTAACTTGTCTAAACTATGGGCTGTGTTTGATGCCTATGAGAATGACTTGCCTTTTATTAAAGAAGGAGATGTTTTAGAGTATACACTACAAAGTTTGCCTGGAGAAGTATTTAAAGGAAAGATCGCATTTATCAACCCGATTATAGATGCTACTTCTAGAACAGCAAAAGTAAGAGTAGAAACAGATAATAGAAAGAATCAGTTAAAACCGGAGATGTATGCAAGTGCAAAAATATCAGCTCCTCTAAAACAGTACAACAAAGAAATGGTAATCCCTAAGTCTTCTGTACTGTGGACTGGTAAACGCTCTGTGATCTATGTAAAACAACCTAACACGGCTACACCTGCCTTTATGCTAAGAGAGATCGTTTTAGGGCCTTCTTTAGGAGATAACTACGTAGTGATGTCTGGATTAGAGAACGATGAGGAAATCGTAACTAATGGAGTATTTACAGTAGATGCTAGTGCTCAACTAGAAGGTAAACGCAGTATGATGAATAATGATGGTGCTCCAGCAGCTACAGGTCATGCTAATCACGGTGCGGGACATAGTGAGACTTCAGCAGCAGCCCCTACTCCATCTGCTAATCAAGAACACGCTATGCTAAAGGTAAAAGGAAACTGTGATCTATGTAAAGAGAGAATAGAGACTGCAGCTAAGAAAGTAAAAGGGGTATCTACAGCTACTTGGGATGTAAAGGCGAAAGTACTTCACCTTAACTTTGACAAGAAGCTAACCTCTAAAGCAGCTATCTCTAAAGCAGTAGCTAAGGTAGGACACGATACAGAACTTGACAAGGCTACTGAGGCTGATTATAAAGCGCTACATAGCTGTTGCCAGTTTGAGAGATAGTAATTGTTGTTGTTTTGTGTTTTTGGTATTTTGTTTTTTTGCAGGTTTGTGTGCCGATAGAATGTGATATGTTTTGTGCAGAACATATATCTGCGATACACTTCCACAACGGTAGGGACGTATCACATACGTCCACATAAAACATCATTGATGTTTTACGAGCACTACGCCAACACACAGAAACACAGAAATACAAAAGAACAAAAAACACAGAAAAGAATGTAGAGGTAACTCTGCATTCTTTTTTCTAACTTTACTTCACATAATAAAAAAAACAAATAACAAAATAATCAAATGAAAAAAGTAATTTTAAGTTTCGTAGTATTAGCTTTCACACTTACTGCGTGTAATGACAAAAAACAAGACACAGCAACTCCTGCTACAGAAGAACACGCTGGGCACGAAGGACACGAAGAGCACACTGCAAACGAAAAAACAGAGAGTGTTACAACAGTAAAAGAATCTGATGTACTTCAGTCTTCTTTAGATGCATACTTCTTAGTGAAGAAAGCTCTTCAAGAGGATAACGCAGCAGAGGCTTCTACAGCTGGTAAAACATTAGTGTCTAATCTAAAGGCAGTAGTTACAGAAGATGCTACAGCGAAAGAATTAGTGAAAGAGCTAATCGAAACAGCTACTAAATTAGAATCTAAAGACATTAAAGTACAGAGAGAAGAGTTCGAGGACTTAACAGAAGACTTAGTAAAACTAATCAACACAGTAGGTACAGACCGCGTAGTATTCGAACAATACTGCCCTATGTTTGACAACGGTACTGGTGGTAAATGGCTAAGTGATGTAGAAGAATTATCTAATCCATTATACGGATCTTCTATGCTTAAATGTGGAGCTACACAAAACAAGATTACTTTCGAGGCGAAGTAATAACTATAGACTAAGAGGAAAGGGCTTAAAATAATGTTTTACGCCCTTTCTTTGTTTTATCCTTCAAGTTATAATAACGTCAAGACTACCCTATTTTGTTATTGATATCTCAAACAAATCAGTGGTTTTTATACAGAGTCCCCTTTACACTTCCCATAGTATACTTAGCTTGAAACATATCACGCTGGGTAAAAGAAAACTCTGTTATGTTACCTGCAAGATTTATACTCAAGCGGTAATACCCATCTTTATACTCCTGCTCTACCTTGACTACACTTGGGTCTTTTTGATATGCAGTATCAATCCTATATTGAAAACACTCCTGCCCTAGTGATACTAAACACAAATCATTAGGTAAGATAATAAAACCTGAGGTAGGAGTTCCTTGTATTACCCAGCTTCCCTGTAACCATTTAGGTGGATTAATCTTTTCAGAATATGATATTCCCTGTTCTATTTCAGGCAAGTTATCTATTTTATCTTTATCTGATAAACAACCCGAAACTATAAAGAGAGTCATCAGAAATAGCATCAACTTATTCATTATCAATTATTTTTACCTATATATGAATTTATATTTTCACAACATCATTAATGAAAGACAACCATGTTAGGAAGTCGCTACGCTAGACTTTACATTATCACTTTATAAAGAACATATAGTAATCGCAGTATATATCATCCCTCTGACAAAGGCAAACAACAACTTCTCAACTTCTCAACTTCACGACACCACAAAAAAAGGCCAACTAATAAAAGCTGACCTTCTCTTTTATTCCTATTAGGAACTAATATTGGGTAAAGTTATAACCTATAGTTTTTGGTTGGAAATACTATAAATCAGTAACGATAAATTCGCTACGTCTATTCACTTGATGTTCTTTCTCACTACAAGGAACATTATTTTTACAACGATTAAGAATCTCAGATTCCCCTTTACCTACACCGTGCAATCTTAAAGGGCTAACTCCTTGTCCTACTAACCATTCTACGGTAGCATCAGCACGACGTTGAGATAATCTATTATTATAAGCATCTGATCCATTACTATCTGTATGAGATATTACATCTATCTTCACAGACGGTTTAGCCTTCATAACAGATGCTATCTTCATTAACTCCTGTTGAGCATCTTTTCTAATGACAAAACTATCGTGGTTAAAATAAATCGGAGCTAAAGCAACATGACTACTTAAATCATCCCCTTTCTTTAATCCTTCAGACACATCATTATGACCTTGACCATAGTGATTGTTTCCATTCTTATTAAAGTTACCATTAGTGCGTGCTAATTCAAACTTAACTATGATTACATCATTCTTATTCACGTCCTCTACTGATGACTCTTCAGATGGATATCCTTCCGATTTTACACCTACATAATAGTCTCTATTTACCTTCACATCTCTAAATACGTATTCACCACGCTTATCTACTTCTACCTCTTCTATCAACCTGTGTTTATTATCATATAAGTAAACGTAAGCATCTAGTATAGGTAGTTTAGTATCTTTATCGATGACACTACCTCTAATTTCCTGAGCGATATTAAGTTCAGTCCCTTGTTTCATTCTCACATAGTATAGATCATCTTTTCCTTCTCCATTAGGTCTATTAGAAGTAATAAATCCGAACTTAGCTTCTGGATCTAGATACATTGCGAAGTCATCATAAGGGCTATTAATTGTATTCCCTAAGTTAACTACCTCTCCGAATGTCCCATCGTCATAAATCTGTACACCGAATAAGTCAAGTCCTCCTAAACCAGGATGACCATCTGAGGCAAAGTAAAGTACGTTATCAGAACTAACAAAAGGAAAACTTTCTCTCCCTTCAGTATTTATCTTATCTCCAAGGTTCTCAGGTGTTCCCATAGTACCATCTCTATACAGCCTCACGCGATATAAATCAGACTGTCCATATCCACCAGGTCTATCAGAAGAAAAATAAATCCAATCCTGATCAGGAGTTAAGGCAGGATGAGCAGTATTACCGTGATCTACATTAATACTTAACTTCTCTACATCTCCCCATTTACCAGAACCAAAGTTATATGCACGATATAGATTAACCATCAACGTACCATCCGAATATCTTAAAGCATTATCTCCTCTATTGTTACTAGAGAAGTACATTGCTCTAGCATCAGCGGTGAAGATTGCATTAGCTTCATTAAAATTCCCTTCAAGCTTTTTCGCAAAAGGTTTAGCCTTTCCTACATACCCATCTATTCTTACAGGAGCAGAGTATAACTTCGTATAAGGATCATTAGTCCAGCTATGTGTTTTCTTGTTCTTTCCTTTTTTATTTGTAGAAGAAGCGTATACGATCTCCCCCTTATATAAAGCCGAGCCATATTCAGAACCAGCAGTATTCACGCTGTTAAGCTGTTTTATTCTATAGCCATCTCTATTAGCATTAACCTGCTCTAAATAATTAGGATCACTTAGATATTTCTTTACGCGACCATCATTAGGAACTTTTTCTACTAATAGCTCCATCTTTGCGCTTGCTAGAACATAATCACCTGTTGTTCTAATAGTCTGAATATATTTATAGAATGCATCGATATCCTTTATATCATTAGGATTTGACACCTTCTCATATAATTTACTATACCAGTGATTAGCCTCTAAGTACATCCCATTCTCATAATATGCTTTAGCCAGATTAACAAGGATATCATCTCCCTGCTTACCTTTTGATACTAATCTTTCATAAGTCTTAATCGCATCGGCATACGCCATTTTCTCTATCTCCTTATTCGCCTTCTTGATATAATGATTTTGGGCAGCCCCAATTGTAGAATACAGACTTAACAAAGTCATTATTCCAATTTTATAAATATTTTTTTTCATAGCATATTTTCTTTTTACTTCTATGATTAGAAGAAACGAGCAGTACTAACCTTATTATACTTATTAAACAAATCAAATCTCAAGAAAATCTCATGAGATCCAGAGTTATATCTAGCTAGCTTAGTCGTATCGGCATCATAAGAATATCCGATAAACAACCCATCATTGATTTGGAACCCAGCTAGTGCACTTACAGAAGCGTCCCATCTATAAGCAGCTCCTATAGTAAACTTGTCCACAATTAAGAAGTTTGCTGTTAAATCCACCTGTACTGGCGCTCCCTCAACAGTCTTTAATAAGAAAGCTGGTTTAAACTTCAAGCTTGGGTTAAGCTCAAACACATATCCCCCTAATAAGTAGAAGTGCATCTTTTGCTTCATTAACTCTCTTCCTTCATTCTTCGCTCTATCAGTCGTTAAGAAGTTAGGTACACTCATACCTAGATAAGACTTCTCAGAATACATAAATAAACCTGCCCCTATATTTGGATTAAACTTATTGCTAATATTCTCACCGAAAGTAGGATCACTAGGATCATATACGTCTAATTTTGTATAATCTACATCTAATATATTAGCAGTCCCCTTTAATCCAAAAGACAACTTATACGTATCATTTAAGTCAATAGCATACGCTAAGTTAATCGAGAAGTTGTTTTCAGACATTGCCCCTATACGATCATTCGTATAGTTAATTCCCCCTGACAGTCCATTACTTCCTAGAGGAGTATCGATAGATATATTTGCTGTTTGAGGAGCTCCATCTAGCCCCACCCATTGGGTGCGATACATACCGAATACACTTAATACCTCACGAGTACCTGTATATCCAGGGTTAATATTAGTCGTATTATACATATAATGTGTATACTGAGGATCTTGTTGAGCTTGAGCCTGTGTATAACATCCCAAAGCAAGTAACCCTAATCCTATCGTCTTTATCTTTTGTTGGATTTTCATGTGTTTATTCTTTTATTTTCTTAATCATAACTTTTCAAATAACCTTTTCACTTTCTAAAAACAGTCTATTGACTAAAGTCAAATACAATGCCGTTTTCACTTAGTTCATACACAATACAAAAATAACAATATCACACAAAAAACAAACATTAACAAAATATTATTCAATATAAATACACAAAATAACACAAAATAACCATAATTATAAAAATATAATCAAAACAACGAATTAAAACACAATATCAACACACCCTAAATAATCACACATAATCACAAATCACCATTACAACTTCACACCCCTAGATAATGATATTATTTTTACCACCACATAAAACAAATAATCGCAAATTGAACAATATTTCAACAATCTCGTTTTTTCTATTATTCTCAGTATCTAGATGCTTAAATTGGTAGGTAGTAGACATATTTTTATCTAAAGAATAAAATACCTCGGGGCAAGTCCACTAGGTATTCCTAGAACAGAGTAAGCTGACTTGAATATACTTTTTGATAATCAGTATCAGACTTACCTTGATTTTCTATATACTTTCTAATTACCTCCCTATTAAGTAGTTGAACGTATTTAATCAAATACTTTCTTAGTATGTCATAAGTTCTTATTTTTGCGAAAACATTTTTAAGAAACATAATGCGGCACATTACTCTAACAGAAGAAGAAAAAGTATTAATCAACCAACTTGAAAGAGAAAGTTTAAATCATATTATAAGACTGCGTTGTAACTTGCTGAAATTGTCTGGTAAAAAACTTTCTATGAAAGAGATTGCACGACTTACAGATGTTAAATGACTTAGAATTGTAGATTTCTTTAATGCTTGGGAAAATGCAGATGGTTTAGAAGCAAAAACAGCAACTTTAAAAATAAAGCCAGGAAGAGGAGCAAAACCTAAATTAGAGCCAGTTAAGGAAGTTGTGAGTAATCTACTAGAAGCAAATAATAGAAATTTGAATAGTGTATTAGCAATTCTAAAAGAAGAACATAAAATAAGTGTCAGTAAGTCAACCTTACGGATTTTTTTAAAAAAAGATCCCATGAGCTCTTTAAAGAGTACTATTTTGCTTTGCTCGAAAGTTTAGGACAGCATCCCAAGTTTAAGCAGGTGAAGTTCCGAATCAAGTCAAAAATCCTGTTATTAGACTCCACAACAATATCTCTGTGTTTGAGCATCTTTGATTGGGCAAAATACAAGACCAATAAAGGTACTGTTAAAATGCATACACTCCTTGATTTTGATGGGAATTTACCAGCTTATATTAATATTACAAATGGTAAAACGGCTGATAATAAAGGAGCTTATGATATCCCATTACTCAAAGGCAGT
>NZ_NSGJ01000035.1 GCF_002286775.1 Myroides sp. N17-2 | reverse complement strand
TATCTAATTCTATACTATCTTTGTGGAGTACTTGGTACACGGGGTTGTAGGTTTTGTTTGTTTAGCGACACAAATTTCTATAACCCTTCTTTATTTTACAAAAGTCAAGACGACTTCATTACAATTTGTTAGTTAATTGCTCATAGATTAGTAATTCATTTGTAGTAACAACCATTTCATTTTCCTTTACACCATCGGTTACATACGTATAGATACTATTTTTAGATACAGGTGTTATCTTTCTGATCTCTTGTTCACAGTCATTTTTATAGACGACTACATAATTTTGATTATTGTCAAAGATGATCGCTGTATTGGGAATGGCTAATAATTTACCATCATTCGTTTCTAATTGAATGCTAATATCAGCAGACATACCAGGCTTTAACTTCATCTCTTTATTAGTCATTGAGATTTGTGCTTTAAGCACGCGTTCTTCTGCATCAAATACTTGTGATACTTTAGTTACCTTTCCGGCGAAGTATTCATCAGGATAGGCTAGGGTAGAGACCTGTACCTCTTGATTAGGTTGTATATGGCGCATATTAGCAGCATAGACATTAGCCATAATCCATACATCAGATAGATCTGCTATAGTGAATAAGGGTTCATCACCTGCATTGACTGTCATACCTGTACTAATACTTTTAGTGACAATATATCCAGACTGTGGAGCGACTACTTTAACTACGCCAGATTCACCACGGCTATTAAATATCGCTAAGCTACTTTTAGAAGCAGCTACTTTGCTTTTTAAGGTTTTTACATCTTCCTGAGCTTCTATTAACTCTTTTTGAGAAGAGATACCATCTTTATGCATAGACTCTACAGATTCCAACTCTCTAAGCGCTACTTTTAATTCTGCTTCATTAGATTTTAACTCACTGTAAATCTCATTGGTATCAGTACTTTTTATCTCAGCTAGTAATTGACCTTTCGTAACATAATCTCCTAAAGAGAAATAGGTGTTAGAGACTAATCCATCTACTAAACTGTTATAAGGAACTGTCTTATCTTGATTATAATCGATATATCCATTTAAAGTTAAGCTACGCTCTACTGATCTAAGCGTCACTTTCTCCATCTTCAGCGTGCTCTTCATTGCTTCAGATAGACATTCTTGAGTAGGAGTTGCCTCTTCGGTATTTTGACTTCCCTTATTACAGCTAACTAAGGCTATATTTAATAAGGCTAATGTAAGTATAGAATATTTTGTCATTGTAGTTTAGTTTAATTCTTATAATTCTTTCCCCACAGCATACTGTAGTTTCTCGAAGTGATCATTTAGATCTTTTTTAGTTTCTAATAGGATAGTCTTATTTTCTATATAGGCTTCTACAAAGTCTAAATATTCCATTAAGTTAACGTTTCTCTTTTGGAAGTTTTTATGATAGGCTTCTAGTAATTGATCTAGTTGATTTTCGTAATCATTATCAATGTCTTTATACAAAGCTTCCACGTGATGGTAGTTTCTGAATGCCTCTATGATATCATTAGCTATTTCGTTTAGCTTGGTTTGTGTATCTAGTTTAGCTAATTCTATATCAATCTTCGCTTCTTTAATGTTTCCCTTATTTCTATCAAATATTGGCAAATCAAATGAGACTCCAAAACCGATAAAGTCACGCATAATATTACCTCCTCTATCATAATCTACACCTAATGTAATATCAGGTACGCGTTGTGCTTTCTCTATTTCAAATCTCTTTACGGATTGTTTCTCTAGTGTTTTGCTCTTTAAGGCATCCGGTCTTTCTTCTTGTGCTGTGATAATCCAGTCTTCTAATTTAAGTTCAGAAATCTCTTTATTTGGAGCGATTAGTAAATCAGTTATTTCTATTTGTGTATTGTTACCTATACTGATGTAATTCTTAAAGTCTTTGATTGCTTCTTCTAAATCTTTATTGATATTAAGCAATTCCTTTTTAAATTGAAGTTCAGCAGCTTTTAGCCTAATATATTCCGCTTGGCTAATGTTACCTTGTTTTAGCTGATTCTTATACGCTAGTGTTAAGGTTTGACTGTTTTCTATCTGCTTGTCATATATCTTACGTTGTTCTTGAAGCATTTGGATATCAGAAAGATTATTTCTCAACTCTAGTTTAAGTTCTCTAAGAATACTCTCAAACTCCTGTCTTTTCTCTTCTATAGTTAGTTTTTGTAACTCGATAGTCTTTTTTCGTTTACCCCCCGTTTGGATCATTTGCTCTACTCTAAAGGCGTATTGTTGTGATTCCCCCCAGTTGCCTATTAGTTTTGGCTGTTCTTCTATGCCTGAAGTTTTCCAGAAGTTAACTTCAGAAACCTCGAAAGTAGGGTTAGGCCATAAACGAGCTTGTAATAATTGGGCTTCAGCTTGCGATATTTCAAGATTTTTAGCAATAAGATCTAGATTCTGCTCTAAGAACATTGCTTCAGCACTTTCTTTTGACAGAATTAGTGTTTTCTTGTCGCCATTCTGAGCAAAAGCACCCAAGCTTAAAGCACATAAAACGGTTACTAAAGTATTTTTAAACATAGTCTATTTATTTTAAGGTCAAAATTATTACTTGATACTTATAGGGCACTTTGAATTTGATTAGATACAGATTAAAACAACATTAGAATACGATTAGAAAATTATTTAGCTACTATTTTAAAACATCGCATTATATAGTATATCTCTTTTCATTTGTTCTAAATGCACTTCTCTACAAGATAATGAATTATTATCATTTGTTAAAAACATTAACTTTTGAATAGATAGTACAAAGAATTCGTTTATCCCATAATATACTTATTGCAAAAAAGAAGCCAAAAATAGAAAACAACAATAAAGTAACACAAAAATAATCTTTGTATTCATTGTTAAACTACAATACGTGATGTGATGATTCGTAAAAAAACTTAATCAGATATGCTTTATTGTGAATTAATCATGGTTTGTAACCTGCTTTTTATTATAAAAAGATGGCAAAATTATTGTGATTATCAAAATGGCGTATATTATTGAGAATTTATGCACAGCATTAAATGCATATTGTTTGAATATTATGATTTATTATGATTGAAATTTTGTATTTTGTACTATATCAATATTGAAAATCTACTGAAGTAGTACAGGTTTTGAATGTTAGGTATTATCTAGCATGAGCCGTAATGACTAGGTTTCTAAGAATTACTAATTAGTACAGATTATACTATTCTGTAAGAATTTAAGGACAGAGAGTCATTAAACGAATTATTTGAATTTTATCATTTTGAAGGCGATTGAGACTTCAAATGATACAGTAATAATAAAAAATAAATTTAAAGAGAAAATAAATACTAAAAATTGAAGCTATGCAAGATGCAACAGGAGTAATCAAAAAACTAAAGAGAATGATGGGGATTAAGACTGATCTTCAACTTTCTGAAATTCTTGATGTTAAACCAAACACTATTTCTTCGTGGAAAAAAAGAGATAGTTTACAGTACGAAGGGTTAATTGCACTTTGTAAGGAACACAAGATTGATTTAAACGAACTGTTTTTTTCTGATTCGACAGCAGTATACAATACTAGCTATCACAAGAGAAAAGTAAAGATGATCTCTATAGACCATCACTTTGAATACTTTCTAGACTCTGAGAAGACATTAGCTACTGCACCGAGTTATGTATTCCCTACTACAGAAGAAGTAGATACAGCATTTCAGGTTTCTGTAGATAATATGTATCCGACGATAAAGATGACTTCTTATGTGATTACTAAGAGAATAACATTAAAAGATTTGCAACTATGGCATATCTATCTGTTTATTCTTAAAGATAAAGGGATTGTTATTTACCGTTTTAAGCGTATAGCAGAGGATGGTACTTTATTATTAATAAGTGATAATCCTAGTTTTGAGAATATTCAAGTTAAACCAGGAGACGTTAGAGAAGTATTCTGTGTAAGAGGTGCATTTTTACCAAATATGAAAACGGCTACTGAATTATAAACAGTAACTTTATATATAGATAAGGCTAAGCACTGTGCTTAGCCTTATCTATATATAATAATTTCTAAATACGTGAATAAAACTAAATGCCCTATATTTGAAAAAAAAAGATGAATATAAAATCACTAGGTTGGAATAGCTATTTAAAAGAAGAAATGTCTTCGCCTTACTTTAAAACACTAATGGAAACAGTTGATTCTCTATACGAGACATCAATGGTATTCCCACCTAAAGAAGAGGTTTATAAAGCTTTTGATTTAGTAGATTTTAAAGACGTAAAAGTAGTTATCATTGGTCAAGACCCATACCATGGTGCTTTTCAGGCAAATGGCCTATCTTTTAGCGTAAGTAAAGGTGTTAAACTACCTCCGAGCTTGGTGAATATCTATAAGGAGCTAGAAAGTGATCTAGGCATCCGTAATCTTAATGGGGATTTAAGCAAATGGGCAGAGCAGGGGGTATTCTTATTAAACGCTACCCTAACTGTAGAAGAAAAGAAAGCAGGTTCTCACCAAAAGATTGGTTGGGAGAAGTTCACTGATGCAGTTATAGAACAACTAAGCACACACCGTGAGGATATTGTATTTATCCTATGGGGAAGCTACGCACAGAAAAAAGGAAAGAATATAGATCGCTCTAAGCACTGTGTGATAGAGACTGTACATCCATCTCCTTTATCAGTATACAGAGGATTCTATGGCAGTAAACCCTTCTCTAAATCAAATGACTATCTAGCTTCGAAAGGAATCAAAACAATAGATTGGAAGGTTTAATTCAATTATGAATTAGGAATTAAAAATTTGTTTGCATTTCAGGCATAAGGATTACCTATAAGCACAATACATAATATACTGTGTGAACAAATCAATAACTCTTAAAAAAACACCAATCTAGAATTGATTAATGTGTATGAAACCTAAGTCTATTAGGTTATATTTGTTAATATAAACATAACATAATACATATGAAAAAAACTATACTTAGCATTTTTGCTTTGCTATCTATCTCTACAATAGCAACAGCTCAGAACAGTACATCTACTAATGGTGAAAAACCTAAAGTACAATTTGGTATCAGAGCAGGATTTAACCAAACAATCATTAATAATATTGATGATCTAGTAGGGAAGTCAGGTTTCCATATAGGAGGTGTTGCTGAAGTGCGTTTAGCACCTAGATTTGCCTTACAAGGAGAATTAGTATATACTACAATGGGTGGGAAATTAGAGAGTATTGATTTACCCTTTACGACTTCTTATAGTGGGAAAGTAAATATGAACTATATCGCTATCCCTGTTATGGCTAAATACTTTGTTACTGAAGGATTTAATATACAAGCGGGTCCACAGTTTAGCTTTGCTGTTAAAACTGAAGGAGAAGTTAATGGAAAAACAGGTGATATTGGAAGTTTAGTAAATAAGTTTGATTTAGGGATTAATGCAGGTTTAGGATATGACTTTAAGAATAACCTATTTATAGATACTAGAGTTAACTTTGGATTAATCGATGTGTTTAAAGATGTTCCTGTAAACAATAAGAACTTTGCATTTATGATAGGGCTAGGGTATAAGTTCTAACTAAGTATACATTCGTGCCGTGAAACAATACCACATAAAAAAACCGGAAGCCTATAAAGCTTCCGGTTTTTTTATATAATTATAATTCGTAATTAATTACAGTTTTCTTCTTTTTAGTTCTGTTTCGATAAGATCTAACTCTCTATTTGTTTGACCAGCAACAGAAGTATTCTCTTGTGCTCTTCTGATCAAATAAGGAATTACATCACGTACAGGTCCGAATGGTAAGTATTTAGCTACATTAAACTTCTCTTTTGCTAAATTAAAGCTAATATTATCACTCATACCATATAATTGTCCGAAGTATAATCTACGGTCATTGTGTGCGATATTGTGTTTCTCTAGTAAGTCAATGATTAAGTAAGAACTCTTCTCATTATGTGTACCAGCGAATAATGCCATAGTATCGATGTTATCTAACATATAAGTAACAGCAGCATCATAGTTAACATCAGTAGCAGCTTTATCTACACAGATAGGAGATTTATACCCCTTCTCAGTAGCTCTTTCGCGTTCTACTTCCATATATGCACCACGTACTACTTTCATACCAACGTGGAATCCTTCAGCTTTAGCGATATCGTGTAGGTCTTTTAGATACTGTAATCTGTCCCAACGGTACATCTGTGCAGTATTATAGATAAGCGCTTTCTCTTTGTTGTATTTGCGCATCATATCTAGACAGATATCATCAGCAGCCTCTTGCATCCAGCTGTGTTCAGCATCGATAAGCAATAATACATTATTATCAAAAGCAAATTTACACGCCATGTTAAAACGGTAAAGGATACGTTCCCATTCTTTCTCTTCCTCAGCAGTGAAAGCTACTTTCTCACCTTTTTTAACGAACATATCAAATCTACCAAAACCAGTAGGTTTAAATACAGCAAAAGGAATAGAGTCAGGACGTTGTTTAGCATACTCGATAGTCTTTAAAGTCATATTTAAAGCTGCATCAAATTGCTTTTCTGTTTCCTTACCTTCTACAGAATAATCTAATACAGATGCTACACTACCTTTAGCGTACATATTATCTACTACGCTTAGGCAATCTTCTTCACTAATCCCACCACAGAAGTGATCAAATACAGTTGAACGGATTAAACCAGTAACAGGCAAATGTGTTTTGATTGCAAAGTTTGCAAGGGAAGAACCCAATTTTACTAGAGTAGGCTTGCTAATCATTTTAAATAAAAAATGAGCTCTCTTTAATTCTTTATTATTCTTAAGAGCAAAAGCTACTTCAGTATTATTAAATAAATTTTTCATTATAAAAAGTAAATTCGTTAGGCAAATATAATTACTCTTTTAATAATAATTTAATAGTTTTCGGTATTTATGCCCTTATTTTAAATTTACTGCTTTTTTAGAAAATGACTACAGATTATGCAGTGTTCTCTTTTTAATGGTTCAATAATTATATCTAATTGCTTTATTGGCCTCATATATACAAACTAGACTTGTATCAGTAGGTACTTAAATTCAATTACAACAAATATATTTTCACTTTTTAGCAGAGAAAAAGTTATAAAACCACAAGTAGACGCTTGCAGCTTCTAGACTACTTATTCTAAAAGAAATGATTGTATTAAAACCATTATTCTTACGAAGTCGTGATGGCCTAAGCTAGGTTGTGAGTGTCTTCTCATTGAAAATTTGAAAACGGTTATCCCTGTTTGAGCGATAGCGAGTTTGGGATATTAGTTTAAATTGAAATGTAAGAAGACCACAATCTAGGTTGAGCCTTGACTTTTTTTGTTACTTTTTGGTGTCAAGACAAAAAAGTAAAGAATTAACCGCGTAGCGAAAAAGAATTAACTAATCAGTTTACTCAAATCACTTTAGAAGTAAATGACCTATTCCATCTTGTCTTTAATCGCATATATCTGCGCTCTTGAGTTAATATCTAGTTTGATATAAATCTTACTAATATGGTATTTACACGTATTAACAGAGATAAACAGTTCATCAGCTATTTCCTTATTAGTCGCCCCTTCCCATAACAAGCTCAATACCTCAAGTTCGCGATCAGTCAGACTGTATTTATTCTTTATTTGGAATAGAGGTTCCTCTTTTGACGCTGATTTCTCCTCGTTATTTCTAGTAATAATATCTGCATTGATACTCTTCTCGTGCTCTAACTGAGTATGGTAGTCCTTTATCATATCCATATACTGATAGATATGTTTTTTATAAATAGAGTTCCTCTCACTTACTTTTTTTAATTCTAGAAGTGTGATACAACTAGAAGCGATAAGAATAGGCAATCCCATTAAACGCAATGTTGGCCATACTATAAATAACTCAAATAGCTTATCATTCACAGATGGTGCTAATATAATAGTGGTAGTCGCTATACAGATTATCAAAAACGAAATATAGTTTTTATAACTATAACTGTGGTTTAGGATAAAGAATAGGTACAACGCAAGAATCGTTAGTAACGTCGTTATAGGATGTATAAAGCTATTCCCTTCTCTAGGAATAATAAACAAATTAGAGATTAACTCTATCGCTATTAGGGCAAATAACACAATAATCCCTGTCTTGTAAAACTGCTGCTTATGCTTAAAACGCAAGAAAGGGTAGGGCTGTAAGATCAATAGCACTAAGGAGGTTCCAATGTTCCAAGCAACTAAATATCCAATAGTAGCGTGATGATCAGGCATATAAAAATAGATGATATCCTTCGTCAAAAAGCTCAGAAATACACTCAACTGCAAGAGCAAGTTAAACCCTAGTTTCTTATATTTAAAACTGATATATAGGGTAAATAGGATAATAAGAGATAGAAACGAAATACCGTAATACAACCCTATAATAATGTATTTAGGGGTATCCGATTCAAAAAAAGGAAACTGATTTAATAGTGGTGGTGGAATCATATATTATTTATACCTATTCCTTTTTATATTATAAAAACAGAATAGTAATTTATACTAAACCCAGAATCAGCGTCAGCCAAATACTACAAAACAATTCTACTTCATAGCTCTTTCATTAGTTCTAAAACCATACTACAATATGCTTTAATCACTAATTCAGATCTATCTTGTATAATTGCTTTTCGTTTATCTGTCTATCACTTATTCTAGGTTAAAAGCAATAGAAGTATAAGGCACTTTTACGCTTTCAATCCGCGAAAATACTCAAAAAATTAGTCTAGTCCTCTATTAAAACTGTTTCTTTACACGTTAAAAAAGGCTAGGTGGACATTGGGGGACAATGTATGTCATTGAATAACAGTGTGTAATTCTTATTTATATCTGTTCTGATTTTTTAAGACAAATTATAAAACTCCTTCCACTCACTAGGTCTCCTTACAAAGTATTTGAGAAGAACCACATTATATTTATAAAGCTTGATAAACCATATCCACAATCTACATCACCCTATGCCGAAGGCAAACAACAAAAAAACGACATCACAAAAAGACAAAAAAACAAAAGAGCCCAATTCTAAAATTGGGCTCCAAATAATTAATTTAACTCTAATTCGATATCTTTTAATTCCTTTAATATCGATTCTTTATCCTGTACGAAGTAAGTCATATCATTGGCAAATAGCGTTTGATAATAACTGATTCCGTCTAGCATATTCTGTTTAGTCTTTGCCAGTTTCTTTATTCTAGGCATAGCACTATCAGACTCGATAGCTTTTAATTCCTTTCTATAGTGATCTAAATACATTCTCAATTCCTTTATTAAGAAGTGTGGACGTTCTACTGTATCGATTACATTATCTCTACCATAGATATGGTTAACCATACGCTTAAGAGAAACCTCTTTAGTAAAGTACGCTATATTTGGTCCAGGACAGATAGCGACCCCTTGAGATTCTCCTTTGATTGGTAAGTTATGCTCTAAGAAAGAAGCATTGGCTAGGCCAATACATAGACAAGCTTTTCCTGTGATTTGGTCATACTTAGCATCAAAATCTTGTTTTGTCATTGTATCCTTTTGCTCCATTAAAGCATCTATCTGTATGGTTTGATACTTTCTAGAAGCTGTACACAGCCCCTCATTATCATACTCTTTATTTAGTGCAAGATACTTACGAGGACAAGAGCTACCTGCTTTGTTTTTCTCTATTCTACCAGATTTAAAGTATTCATTAGTAGTTCCCTTAACACTGTTAAACGGCACTCCTAAAGGAGATATATCACTTAAGTATAGATCTTCCTCTTTTGCATTTGCTAATAAATCACGTGTTTGTTGATCGACAGAAGTAGCCTCAGGAACTAATAAGAACGGCGATCCCCAACCCACAGAATCCACTGCATAGATATCTAATAAGAACTGATGCTCTGCAGCTGTTCCTACACCACCTTGAGCAGTTACTTTTAAGTCAAGAGGAGTTGTAGGTACATATCTCTCTTTTTGAGTTAATGACTTCACTAGCAAATCGTGTGTAGAAGCGATTAATTCTTCTCTTCTTTCTTTAAACTCTTTTAGAATAGCTCCCATTAGATACCCCTCCGTAGCGAAGGCGTGTCCTCCACAGTTAAGCCCTGATTCGATGCGGTATTCCGATACCCAAAGTCCTTTCTTCGCTAAGAAATTTCCTTGAATTAATGCTGATCTAAAATCACTTACTTTAAGGATGATCTTCTTTTGAAGGTCTCCATTGGCAGTTGGATAAAAGGCATCAAACTCTTCAAAATAACCAAATAAGCGAGGATTCATCCCAGCTGATAAGACTACAGAAGAATGTAAAGTACTATTAGCAAAACCGCGCAATGCTGCGTGTGCATCATTATACTCTACAGGTAGTGCTACCTTCTTATCATAATTCTCCTTATCTACCTTAGTCATAATATTCACATCAATATCTCCCGGAGTAAGATATTGATCTAGAATACTCTTAAGATTATCGATAGACAGCTTTTCATCGAGATGATGCTGTAGATTCTTTCTAATCTCGGATACAGAAGGAAGCATATCGATATAGTCTTCGACTTCCTTTTTACTTTCTATAAAGCTATTCTTCAGATTGTCAAATTTGCCTTTAACGATAGTATCTAGTGTATTAAGATAAGCTGTAATACGCTTTGCTCTAAAGTCCTCTATCTTCTTTGTAATCTCTTGGTAAGGCAATTCGAATTTCTCACAATAGAACTTGTTCATACGTTCTATTAGCTCATCATCCATCACTGAGATAGTTGATGAAAAACCATATTGGGCAACCCGTATCGGACTATCAATCGTATAAGCCAACCCCATTACAGGAATATGGAATGAATGTAGTGGTTTTAATTTCATTTGGTTTGTTATGTTTTTAATCAGTCGGGGAAATTCTCTAATTAATTCCATTAAAAAAGTGACAAATATCATAAAATGTGAATATTAGCAATTAATTAATCTATTTCACCCCATCTATATTGGCAGGATATTAGAATAGGTAACTCTAGGAGAATAGAGTAATGGCTTTATGTTCAATTAGTTCACTATGAGAACTATAAAATGTTAATTTATTGGTTAAAATAGGACAAATCACAGGTTGTTAAAAATTTAACAAATACGTCTTTTTTAGTAATTTTATACATCGCCTAAACCCAGTGATAACAAGACTTCACAAGGGTTTATTCGGTAGTTGTTCGGGACTTCTTCGCAAGAAGTTCGGAAAACTAGGGTGTTTTCCGAATAAGCCCCGAATAAACCGTGAGCAAAGCCTTATAAATACTGCAATGCAGCCTTGTTTATGCTGTTAAAAAAATCGTTAAAATTTTTGAAAATAGGTTTAGAAAACTGTGGTTTGTGCTTTCTTTTCTGAGAAATGTACTAGACTTTATTCAGAAGAATATTCTCAATGCGAGCGCATTGATTTTAAAGTCTTTACTGTAGACAAAGGTAGTGAAAATAATATAGGTATGGGAGAGGGTGTAGGGGATTTTTGATTTAATTACGAACCAATACTTTAATATCGATGTATAATTCTTTTTTTGTATTTTTAGTTAAAATTACAAAAGGTTTAGAATATTATCAAGAGGATGGTTTTTAGACTATCTTAATAATTATAGATTATGAAAAAGCAATTACTATTATATTCTTGGGTTATACTTTTTTTTACTTCTTGTTCATCAAGATATGTGGCAGTAGTTAGTCCTGAGGCTAAGATGGAATTTGGAATAATGCTTGAAGCGCCATCTAAAGGGATGTTCTTTGTTGAAAATGAGAAGGTCGGCGGGCCAAATGTTGAGCATACTAATACGGCTAATTCCCTTTATAATAAATATGGACCTGCTACTGATCAGATGTTTGTAGGTAGAACTAATGCTAGGCAGTTAAAGTTTAAGACAGAGGGTCAGACCTATTTAGTAGATATTACTAAGTTTAAAAAGGGAACAGCGATGGTTATATTTGACGGAAAGAATAAGCCAATTATTACGTTTAATGTAAATAAATATAGATCATTAGCTAAGAAATACTTTGGGAAGGAAGAGGGGAATCGTTTCTTTTAGTTTATAACGAAAATTATGAAAAAGATACTATACATACTAGTTTTGGGAGGCTTAATGTCTTGTCAAAAAGAAAAGGAAACTGTTCTAAAAGAAGATATTCAATTCCTAAAAATAAAGAACGGTCTTATCGAATCTAGTTATTATGAAAATGTTGAGAGTATAAAGCCTATAGATGGTTTTATACCTAATGATAGCACGGCTATTAGGATAGCGGAGACAATATTGTATAAAGTATATGGCGAGAATAATATTGTAAAACAAAGACCTTATAATATTGCATTAAAACAAGATTCTATATGGTGCATACAAGGAAATTTGCCTGAAGGATGGGAAGGGGGAGTGTTTTATATTGAATTGAATAAGAATAATGGAAAAGTTGAAAAAATGTTTCATGATAAGTGAAAATATATGATTCCTTTGTTGATTGTTTTAAATTATAATATTTATGGAAGAAAATAGCGTCACTATATTAAGGGATAATGTTAAATATCTTATAGGAAGCAAGTTAACATATTCTGTAATGTCAAAATTAACATTTGAAGAGTATATGAGTTTTGTTTATGCTTTTTTTAGTGAGTTGAATACTATGAGAAATAAGGGATTAAAAAAGGAAGACGTTGATAGTATTATAAAAAAACAATATTCAGATGTAATATCTGTTTTTGACGATAATGATGTAATGTTTGAAAGAAGGTTTGAAGTCTTTAATGAGGAATTAACTGAGTTCTGCTCGTCTCCATTATTTTGGAATACAGATTTTACTGAATATATGAAAAAATGGCAATTTGCTTTTCAACATAAATGGTTCAAACAGGTTTGATATACTTTAAGACATATTATTTATTCAAATGAATACAAAGAGATTACTCCACACCACAGCAAATGGTGCGTGATAAAGAAAGTTTATTGAAGGATAAAACATTATTACAGTGGGGTCATCTCGAAGAGGGAAGATGGAAAGTATTAATTTTGGATGCTTTGGTTAGAATTTATGATTTAAATTGATAACAGATATATAATGAAATTAATAGAGCTAATGCATTACTTTAGAGAAGCCGATAGTAATTATAAGGATTTTTGCAAAATACAAAGTCTAAATGTAGAGTCAGAGGTTATTGAGATATATATGAGATCCCCGCTTAGATTAGAAAATGACCTTGGATTCTTTGATATTGAAGAAACGGGAGGAACGATAGATTTTGAATTTGAAGGGATAAAGTTTTCGAATCTATTTGATTTCTACTTTTTTTTAGATGCAATTAGTGAATTGAATAATCATAAAAGTGAACAATTAAGTGATCAAGAAGTTGCAGAAAGACTGTTCCGCTATGTGATAAATAATGCTTAATAATTTTGATTGTTTGAAGGTATGTACACTTAATTTTATTAAATAATAATATTATAGTAAATGAAATATTTAATAGTTTTTTTCCTCAGTATATCCCTCTTTAGTTGTAAAAGAGAAAACATAGAAAATACTTTGTCTAATGATAAAGTGCTTTCTCCTTTAGAATTCAAGAATAAAGAGTTAGAAAGGTTATTTATAAAATCTTTAGAGGAATTGGATATAGTATTCTTTGATGAGGAATTTAATCACACTATTTTGGAGTTTTACGATAATCCTGATGGAACCAATACAATGGTTGTAGCTATAAAAAATTGTCCTCCAATAGATGTGATAAATCTAGTTTTTGTAAAAGACTATAAGGGGCATATTGTATATGTTTATTATGGTGATTATTTAAAAAGGAAAGTAAGCAATTTTATAAATACAAATGATAAACCTATTAAATCAGTTACATTAGAGCCGGTATCAGATGAATTTGAGTGTATTTATAAAAGAGAATTTATTCTTGATAGTTTATTTACACCTTATTAATTAGTATAGGCTTCAAAACGATTTAAGATGACGTCCTATTAGCATACAATCGTAGGGACGATTACATACGTCAACTTAAAATATCGTTATGTGTTTTCTTGTGATAATAATGTATAGTCTTATATCTTCTCCTGAAATACAGTAGTAGTTATCAATATTCTAAATAACATATATAAAAACAATTATAGCTCTTAGTTTAAAGCTATAGATTAATAGAATATCATTTAATGTGTTCTCATTTTCAATTTATTCGTTAAAAAAGCTTTATTCGATGGTTATTTCAAATATTTATACTTTATTTTGTAGTAAACAAATGATTACAAAATGGAGAACATAACAACAGAGAATTACGATATTTTATTTGGACAGGAAGCGTATGAACAACTAGGTTCATATTTAAATAGCAATGGCTATAGTAAGCTTTTTATCTTGACGGATTCTAATTGTTATGAGCATTGTTTACCCTATTTTCTAAGTAATCTGCCTACAGAAGTACCTTTTGAAATCATAGAAGTAGAAGCAGGTGAGGAGAATAAGGTACTAGAGACTTGTGCTGGAGTGATACAGACTATGTTAGAACTAGGTGGAGATCGTAAGAGTATGATCATTACTGTAGGAGGGGGAGTGATCACGGATATGGGAGGTTTTATAGCTTCTGTATTTATGCGTGGTATTGACTTTATTAATATCCCCACTTCTTTATTAGCGATGGTAGATGCCTCTGTAGGAGGAAAAACAGGTGTAGACTTAAATGGAATTAAGAACTGTATCGGTTCATTCGTTATGCCTAAGATGCTTATCATCGACGTTAATTACCTAGAAACTTTAGAGGCAAGACAAATTAAAGCAGGTTATGCAGAAATGCTTAAACACGGCTTGATATTTGATGATAAATATTATACGTATCTTAAGGATATTGCTAACGTTGATTTTAATGATTTAGAGACGTTGATCTATCATTCTGTAACAATAAAGAATGATGTGGTAACACAGGATCCTAAAGAGCACGGACTGCGTAAGATATTAAATTTCGGACATACGATAGGGCATGCGGTAGAGAGTTACTTCTTAATGCATGCAGAGAAGGAGACCTTACTACACGGTGAGGCTGTGGCATTAGGGATGGTAGTGGAGGCTTATATTTCTATGGAATTAGCGCAACTTACCGAAGCAGAATATTTAGATATAAAAGAGACTATTCACACTATATATGGTGTAGTGCAGATGACAGAAGAGGACATAGCAGGAGCATTAGAATGGCTTAAGTTTGATAAAAAGAACTACAACGGTAATATCCGCTGTGTGTTATTAGATAAAATAGGGACTTCAGTATATGATATTGAGGTTAACAAGGAGTTGATAGTAAAAGGGTTAGAAGCCTATTTGAATTAAGGTTTAAAAACAAACAATTTTTACTATTTCATTGTATTAATTTGTTACATTTGCGCTCGTGAAAATAGATGTTTTATATATTAAATTCTGTGTGTCTTCAAGGCGCAAGGTGAGGCGTTTCGTCGTTAGACAAAAGGCTAATTATGTATATGGCATTATCAAGTATTCTAAGGAGGCTATTAATTCATTTAGATTCAGGGATAAGTTGCCAATAGTTTTTGCCAATATTCGAGTTTGAAAATCAGTTTATATAGATTCATTTACGGTTGTTAACCACTAAATGAGTTTAATTGAGAAAGAATTTTTTTAACCTTTATTAAAAAGAAAAGACATGAATACAAAATATGTTGACTTAATCAACCAAACTTTTTACTTTCCACAAGAAGAATTCAAATTAAATAAAGATACTCTTCAGTTTCACAATATCGATTTAGTGGGACTTGTTGAAAAATACGGTACTCCATTAAAATTCACATACTTACCTAAGATTTCTGAAAACATTAGCAATGTTAAGACTATGTTCAGAAAAGCAATGGATAAGAATAAATACAAAGCAAACTATTACTACTGCTATTGTACTAAGAGTTCTCACTTCTCTTACGTTCTAAACGAAGCATTTAAGAATGATATTCACGTAGAGACATCTTCTGCTTTTGACGTAAACATCGTAGAGAACTTATTAGAAACAGGTAAGATTAACAAAGATACTTTCGTATTGTGTAACGGATTTAAACGTGCTCAATACATTGATAATATCGCTAATCTAATCAATAATAAACACGAGAAGACTATTCCTATTATTGATAACTACGAAGAATTAGATTTACTACAAGAACAAATCAATAAGAAATTTAAGATCGGTATTCGTATCGCTTCTGAGGAGTCTCCTAAGTTTGAGTTCTATACTTCTAGATTAGGTATTGGATATAAAAGTATCTTGCCATTCTATAGAAAACAAATCGCTGAGAACCCTAAAGTAGAGCTTAAGATGCTTCACTTCTTCATTAATACAGGGATCAGAGATACTGCATACTACTGGAATGAATTAGTAAAATGTCTTAAAGTTTATATCACTTTAAAGAAAGAGTGTCCTACATTAGATAGTTTAAATATCGGTGGAGGGTTCCCTATTAAAGATTCATTGGCTTTTGACTTTGATTACCAATATATGGTAGATGAGATTATTCACCAAATCCAATTGGTATGTGAGGAAGCTGATGTAGATGTACCTAACATCTTTACAGAATTCGGATCTTACACTGTAGGAGAGAGTGGAGGAGCTATCTATGAGATATTATACCAAAAACAACAGAATGATAGAGAGAAGTGGAATATGATAGATTCATCATTTATTACTACACTTCCTGATTCATGGGCTATTAATAAGCGTTTTATTATGCTTCCTATTAATAGATGGAATGATCCTTATGAGCGTATTTTATTAGGTGGATTGACTTGCGATAGTGATGATTACTATAATTCAGAACAAAACTTAAACGCAATCTACTTACCTAAGTATAATAAAGAAAAACCTTTGTATATTGGCTTTTTCAATACAGGGGCTTATCAAGATCAAATCGGTGGATTCGGTGGTATACACCACTGCTTGATTCCTCAGCCAAAACATATCTTAATCGATAAAGATGAGAATGGTATTATGGCAACAGAATTATTCTCAGAACAACAAACTGCAGAGCAAGTATTAAATATCTTAGGATATAACAAATAGAAGTAAAAGAAAGAATATTAATATAAAAGATTAAATAAAATGAGTAAAGGACCAATTAGTCAGTTTATTGAGCATAACTATAGACACTTTAACGCTGCTGCGTTAGTGGATGCTGCAAAAGGATATGAAGCACACTTAGACGCTGGAGGAAAAATGTTAATCTCTATGGGTGGTGCGATGAGTACTGCTGAGTTAGGAATTTCTTTGGCAGAGATGATTCGTCAAGATAAAGTACAAATCATTTCATGTACTGGAGCTAACTTAGAAGAGGACGTGATGAACTTGGTTGCTCACTCTCACTACAAAAGAGTTCCAAATTATAGAGATTTGACTCCAGAGCAAGAGAGAGAGTTATTAGACAATCACTATAACCGTGTAACTGATACTTGTATTCCAGAAGAAGAGGCTTTCCGTCGTTTACAAAAGCACTTAGAAGACGTATGGCATGCTGCTGAAGCAGAAGGGAAACGTTATTTTCCACACGAATATTTATACCAATTAGTGAACTCAGGTGTATTAAAACAATACTATGAGATCGATCCTAAAGATTCTTGGATTATCGCTGCGGCTGAGAAAAACATTCCAATCGTATGTCCAGGATGGGAAGATTCTACATGTGGTAACATCTTTACATCTAACGTAATCAAAGGAAAACTTAATGTACACACTGTAAAAACAGGTATTGAGTACATGATCTACTTAACAGAGTGGTATAGAGCTAACTCAGGTGGACACGGAGTAGGATTCTTCCAAATCGGAGGAGGTATCTCTGGAGATTTTCCTATCTGTGTAGTACCAATGATGTACCAAGATTTAGAGTGGGAAGATGTACCTTTCTGGTCATACTTCTGCCAAATCTCTGATTCTACTACATCTTATGGATCATACTCTGGAGCAGTTCCTAACGAAAAAATTACTTGGGGTAAACTAGATATCGACACACCTAAATTTATAGTTGAGTCAGATGCTACGATAGTTGCACCATTAATTTTTGCTTATATTCTTGGTAATTAATTTTTAATTTTTTGGGAGTAAATAAATGTGATATTTTATTTGTAGTTTACAATTTACCTATTACATTTGAAACTGAAATAAAGCAAGAACAAGAATGAAAAGAGTAATTGTTGATTACGCAAAGTTAACGAACGAAATTTTGACGCTATTGGTCGAGAAATTTCCTGACGGGTATGATGATGCAGATATTATTCGTTTTAAGAACGTAAAGAACGAAACTGTGGAAGCAGTGGAGGTAAGAACTGAGGATACTATATACCTGGTAAAAGTAAGTACTAAGCTAGCAGATAGAATAGAGAACTATGATGAAGACGAAGAAGACTTCACAGAAGCTCCTGAAGATTCATTAGATGCTTTAAAAGACTTAGAAATTGCAGACGATGAAGATTAACAAAATAATCTAAATATAAGAAAGCCACTCTTTATAAGGGTGGCTTTTTTATTGATAATATTGAAGGTTAAGATACTTTACATACCTGTATTTAATAGACTTTAGATAATAAATAGAAGTGATTATACTTAAGTGATCACTAATCACTATTTAATTTGGGCTATTCTTCCTTAAAGAGTATGAACTTCTATAATTTTCAATATATTTGCAATCGATAAAAATTCACAATACATTTTAAAAATATGAAAGCAGGTATAGTAGGATTGCCAAATGTAGGTAAATCAACATTATTCAATTGTTTATCTAATGCAAAGGCACAGAGTGCTAACTTCCCATTTTGTACAATAGAACCAAACATTGGGGTTGTGAATGTACCAGATCCACGTTTATTAAAATTAGAAGAGTTAGTAGTGCCAGAGCGTGTATTGCCAGCTACTGTAGAGATAGTTGATATCGCTGGATTAGTAAAAGGAGCAAGTAAAGGAGAAGGTTTAGGAAACCAATTCTTAGGAAATATTAGAGAGTGTAACGCTATTATCCACGTAGTTCGTTGTTTTGATAATGACAATATTATTCACGTAGATGGTAATGTTAACCCTATCAGAGATAAAGAAACTATCGATATCGAGTTACAGTTAAAAGATCTTGATACAGTAGAGAAAAGATTAGAGAAAGTAAAGAAAACTGCTAAAACAGGAAATAAAGAAGCTCAAGTAGAGGCTGACTTATTAGAGAGAATTAGAACTACTTTATTACAAGGTAAATCTGCACGTATAGTAGAAGCTAAAAACGCAGATGAAGAGGCTCTAATCGAGGAATTCCAATTAATCACTACTAAACCTGTGTTATATGTATGTAACGTAGATGAAGGTGCTGCTGTAAGTGGAAATGCTTATGTAGAGCAAATCAAAGAATTAGTGAAAGATGAGAATGCTGAAGTAATCGTACTAGCTGTAGGAACTGAAGCTGACATTATGGAATTAGAAACTTTCGAAGAGCGTCAAATGTTCTTAGAAGATTTAGGATTAGATGAGCCAGGAGTTTCTAAATTGATCCGTTCTGCTTATAATTTATTAGATCTTCAAACATACTTCACTGCAGGTGTGAAAGAAGTTAGAGCTTGGACTATCAAAGTTGGTGATACTGCACCTCAAGCTGCAGGAGTAATCCACAGTGACTTCGAGAAAGGATTTATCCGTGCTGAAGTAATAGGTTATGAAGACTACGTTACTTATGGGTCAGAAGCTAAAGTAAAAGAAGCTGGAAAGCTTAGAGTAGAAGGAAAAGAATACATCGTAAAAGATGGAGATGTTATGCACTTCCGTTTTAACGTGTAATCTATACAATAGTAAAGATAGAAGAGAAGCTAATTAGCTTCTCTTTTTTTTGCTAATATTTTTAGTAAAACTAAATTAGGAATTGTTAAAATTTTATTGAATTTTGTATACGTTTTATAAATGGCAAACTAATAAGAGGTTTTCCTTTATAATCAATGCTTTAGTGTCTAAGGATGCTAATCAAGTATCACAAGTATTATTTTAATTCTTAAAGTATTTTAGTTTAGCTATGCAAAATAGTAGTGTAAAAAAATTAATCTTATTATTTAAACAATCCGTTTTTGATTTCTTAGATGATAATGCTATGAAGTTCAGTGCAGCGCTATCGTATTATACGATATTTGCTTTACCTCCTTTGATGTTGCTTATTATCTCAGCTAGTGGCTTTATCTTTTTTGAAGAGAAAGAGGTCGCTAATTTCTTCTATGATCAATTAAGAGATATGGTAGGACCTAATACCACTCAGGAGATCCAAAGAGCAATGGATAATGTACAGTTTAATAAGAAAAGTGGTTATATCACTACAGCGATAGGGATAGGTATCTTGTTATTTAGTGCTTCTGGAGTCTTTGCGGAGATACAGAGTTCTATTAATTATATCTGGGGCTTAGCTGCTAAGCCAGATAAGAGTATTGTAAGGTTAATTAAGAACCGATTGCTTTCTTTTGCAATGATTGGATCAGTAGGATTTGTCTTGCTAGTCAGTTTGATGATTAACTCTATTGTTAGTTTACTTTATACCTATTTAGGGAATTTCTTTGCTGAAGATACAATCATACTTGTCAAATTACTTAATAATATAGTCGTATTTTTAATTATAACCATTCTATTTGTCCTTATTTTCAAAACGTTACCTAACGGTAAGTTGTTGTGGAAAGATGCCTTTGTTGGAGCGGGATTTACAGCAGTTTTGTTTATGATAGGAAAGTTTGGGATAGGTTGGTATCTTGGTAATACAGCTTCGTCCTCTTTGTATGGAGCGGCTGGTTCTGTGACGGTTATGTTAGTTTGGGTCTATTATTCGGCTATGATTCTCTATTTTGGAGCTGAGTTTACTAAAAATTACGCAAGCCTATATGGAAGAAAAATACTTCCAGGCCCTTATTCTATTGAGATAGAAAAGAATGTGATTAAAAAGGGAGAAGAACAATAAATCCCTAAAAACTGTTATTTGACAATTTTTATTTTAAGCTAATTAGTAGTAAATTAGCGCAAATTCCTACGTTTTTTATGCAAGATCAAAATCAATATACCGAAGATAATATTCGTTCGTTAGACTGGAAGGAACATATTCGTATGCGTCCTGGTATGTATATCGGAAAATTAGGTGATGGATCATCTCCTGATGATGGTATATACATTCTAATTAAAGAGGTTATAGATAATAGTATCGATGAGTTCGTGATGGGAACTGGTAAGACTATTGAGGTTACACTCAAAGATAAGCTAGTGACTGTGCGCGATTATGGACGTGGTATTCCCTTAGGTAAAGTCGTAGATGTAGTGTCTAAGATGAATACAGGGGGTAAATACGATTCTAAAGCATTTAAGAAGTCTGTAGGTCTAAATGGTGTTGGTACTAAAGCAGTAAACGCTTTATCTAACTACTTTAGAGTGGAGTCTGTACGTGATGGTCTATTAAAAGGGGCTGAATTCTCTGCTGGAGATTTAGTAACAGAAGAAGATCAAGTAGAAACTACAAGAAGAAAGGGAACTAAGGTTTCTTTCATCGCTGACGAAGCTATCTTTAAGAACTATAAGTATAGAACAGAGTATATCGAGCGTATGCTTAAGAACTACTGTTATCTAAATAAAGGATTAACAGTGATGTTTAATGGGGAGAAATTCTTCTCAGAGAATGGTCTTAAGGATTTATTGCTAGAGAATATAACTGAAGATGACCAAGTATATCCGATTATCCACTTAACTGGGGATGATATCGAGGTAGCGTTAACACATAGTAGAAGTCAATATTCTGAGGAGTACTACTCTTTCGTAAATGGACAAAACACTACTCAAGGAGGTACACACTTGGCAGCATTTAGAGAAGCTTTAGTAAGAACACTAAAAGAGTTTTACAATAAGAACTTTGATGCTTCAGATATCAGAAAGTCTATCGTAGCAGCTGTAGCAGTGAAAGTAGAGGAGCCTGTATTCGAATCTCAAACTAAGACTAAGCTAGGATCTACAGATATGGGGCCTGAGTTGCCTACTGTGCGTACATTCGTAAATGACTTCGTAAAAACACAGTTAGATAACTATCTACACAAGAATCCAGAGATAGCAGATGCGCTATTAAAGAAGATATTACAAGCAGAAAAAGAGCGTAAAGAGTTGTCTGGAATTAGAAAGATAGCTAAAGATCGTGCTAAGAAAGCTAGTTTGCACAACAAGAAACTAAGAGACTGTAGAGTACACTTAACAGATATAAAGAATCCGTTATACTTAGATAGTACTTTATTTATTACGGAGGGAGACTCTGCATCAGGATCTATTACCAAATCAAGAAACGTGAATACGCAGGCTGTATTTAGTTTAAGGGGTAAGCCTTTAAACTCGTATGGAATGACCAAGAAGATCGTTTATGAGAATGAAGAGTTTAACCTGTTACAGGCAGCATTAGATATAGAAGATGAGTTCGAGAATTTAAGATATAATAATATTGTGATAGCTACCGATGCCGATGTCGATGGTATGCACATTCGTTTATTATTAATTACATTCTTCTTACAATTCTTCCCAGAATTAATTAAAGAAGGGCATTTATACATCTTACAAACTCCTTTATTTAGGGTGAGAAATAAGAAAGAAACCATCTACTGTTATAGTGAAGAGGAACGTGTAAATGCTATCGAAAAACTAAAACCTAAACCAGAGATCACACGATTTAAAGGATTAGGAGAGATATCTCCGGATGAGTTTCAATTCTTTATAGGGGAAGATATAAGATTAGATCCTGTAATGCTAGATAAATCTATCTCTATCGATAAAATGTTAGAGTTTTATATGGGTAAAAACACTCCTGATAGACAAGAATTTATCATTGACAATCTTAAAGTTGAACTTGATGTTGTAGAATAATAATTATGAGCCAAGACGAGAATTTAGATCAAGAGTTAAACAATATTAATAATGAACATGCTATAGAGGATCACTCTGATGTTCAGGAAGAAGTAACTGAGACAATAACGAAGGTAACTGGGATGTACAAGGATTGGTTCCTTGATTACGCCTCTTATGTTATCTTAGAACGTGCTGTACCTGCTATCGAAGATGGTTTTAAGCCTGTACAGAGACGTATTATGCACTCGATGAAAGAGTTGGATGATGGACGTTATAACAAGGTTGCTAATATCGTAGGGCACACGATGCAGTATCACCCACATGGGGATGCGAGTATTGGTGATGCCTTAGTTCAACTTGGACAAAAAGATCTATTGGTTGATATGCAGGGGAACTGGGGTAACATCCTTACAGGGGATGGTGCGGCAGCTTCTCGTTATATCGAAGCTCGTCTAAGTAAGTTTGCTTTAGAGGTATTATATTCTCCTAAAATAACGCATTGGCAAGCATCATATGATGGTAGAAAGAATGAACCTATTAATCTACCTGTCAAATTCCCATTACTTTTAGCGCAAGGTGGTGAAGGTATCGCAGTAGGATTATCTACTAAAATACTTCCTCACAACTTTAATGAATTGATAGACGCGTCTATTAAGATCTTAAAAGGCAAGCCATTTACGATATATCCTGATTTCCCTACTGAAGGGATAGCAGATGTATCAAATTATAACGATGGGGCTCGTGGAGGACGTGTACGCGTTAGAGCTAAAATAGCTCCTTTAGACAAGAATACTTTAGTAATCACTGAAATACCTTTTTCTACCACTACTACTAGTTTGATAGAAAGTGTGCTTAAAGCAAATGAAAAAGGGAAGATCAAGATTAAAAAAATAGAGGATAACACTGCTGCGCAGGTAGAGATATTAATTCATCTACCTCCTGGTACTTCTCCTGATAAGACAATAGATGCATTATATGCTTTTACAGCATGTGAGACGTCTATAGCACCATTAGGATGTGTTATTCAGAATAATAGACCTTTATTTACAGGTGTTTCAGAAATGCTTACTAACTCTACTCATCAAACAGTAGAGTTACTTAAGAAAGAACTTGAGATAGAACTGTATGAACTTGAAGAGAAATGGCACTTCCTATCACTTGAGCGTATCTTTATTGAAAATCGTATTTACCGTGCGATTGAGGAAGAAGAAACTTGGGAAGGAGTCTTAAACGCTATTGATGAAGGGTTAAAGCCTTTTGTTGTTAACCTGAAGAGAGCTATTACTCAAGAAGATATTGCTAGATTAACAGAGATTCGTATTAAGCGTATTTCTCGTTTTGATATTGATAAAGCTAATCAGAATATTGAAGCTTTAGAAGGAGAAATAGAAGCTGTAAAATACAACTTAGAGCACTTAATAGACTTCGCTATAAAATACTTTACTTCTCTTAAAGAGAAATATGGTAAAGGAAGAGAACGTCTTACTGAGTTAAGAAGCTTTGATACAATAGAAGCGACTAAGGTAGTTCTTAGAAATACTAAACTTTATGTAAATAGAGAAGAAGGTTTCTTTGGTACTGGTCTTAGAAAGGATGAATATGTATGTGACTGTTCTGATATAGATGATGTTATCGTATTCTTAAGAGATGGTTCTATGATGGTATCTCGCGTTGACGAGAAGAAGTTTGTTGGGAAAGATATCATACATATTGCTGTTTGGGATAAAAATGACAAGAGAACGATCTATAATATCATTTATAGAGATGGTAAGTCAGGATCATCATATATCAAGCGTTTTAATGTCACTGGGGTAACTCGTGATAAAATGTACCCTTTAACACAAGATAAACCTGGTTCGCAAATACTTTACTTCTCTGCAAATCCTAATGGTGAGGCGGAAGTCGTGACTATCTTATTAAGACAGTTGACTAATGTTAAGAAACTGAAGTTTGACTTAGACTTTGCAGAACTATTAATTAAAGGTAGGGTTGCTAAAGGAAATGTCGTTACTAAGTACGCAATCAAAAAGATAGAATTAAAAGAGAAAGGTATCTCTACTTTACGTCCACGTAAGATTTGGTTTGACGAGACAGTTAAACGTCTTAATGTAGATGGTAGAGGAGAGTTATTAGGAGAGTTTAAACCTGAAGATCGTTTGTTGATTGTTAATCAAAGTGGAAAACTTAAGACTATTGTTCCTGAGCTAACTACGCACTTTGAGGAAGATATGATCGTATTAGAGAAGTGGAAAAACAATAAGCCGATTTCTGCATTATACTTTGATGGAGAGAAGAATCGCTATTATTTAAAACGCTTCCTTATTGAGAATGAGAACCGTGAAGAAATATTTATTACTGAGCACCCTAATTCTAAATTAGAAATAGTGTCTACAGACTTCAGACCGATGTTTGAGGTAGTATTTGCTAAGGTTAAAGGTACTCAGAAAGAAAACTTATTGATTGATGTAGAGCAATTTATAACCATTAAGGGAATTAAAGCTTTAGGTAATCAAGTATCTGCTGATAAGATACGTCAGGTGAATATATTAGAATCATTGCCTTATGTAGAGGAGGAAGAGGAAGAAGAAGAGGAGGAAGAAATCATCATCGGAGAAGCACCTGATACAGAATTAGATGACGATGATCAACTAACATTACTATTTTAGAATAATTAGATGAAGTACAGCTATCTCTTAATCGCTTTATTAGTAGGAAGTCAACTCTTTGCTCAAGAAGCAGATGACAATCTATTTGATCAAAAAAGAGAGATAAAAGGGCTTAGCGATAGATGGGATTTGAACCCTGAGAATAAAGGTAAAACATTTACCATTACTCCATATAAGCCTATTTATCTATTGCCTGCTAGATGGTCAAGTAGTCCTAATGAAATGCCGACTAGTCTACACGAGACTAATTCTGCTACGGAACCTATTGATTATAATAGATCAGAGATACGCTTTCAGTTTAGTTTTAAGACTAAGGTAGTTACAGGACTATTTTGGGGTAAAGGAGATATATGGTTAGCTTTTACACAGACTGCCAATTGGCAAGCTTATAATGATAAGGAGTCAAGGCCTTTTAGAGAGTTGAACTATGAGCCTGAGGTGATCTTTAATTATCCGTTAGATTTATCTATTCAGGATTTTAAATTTACGATGGCTGGGATAGGTTTTAATCATCAGTCTAATGGAAAGAGTTTACCATATTCTAGAAGTTGGAACAGAATAACAATGCACCTAGGAATGGAGTATCAGAACTGGACATTCTTAGTAAGACCTTGGTTTAGATTATCTGAAGAAGCTAAAGCAGACGATAATCCTAAGATAGAGGACTATGTAGGAAGGGGAGAGCTAGTAGTTGGTTATCAGCCTAAGAACGGGCAACTCTTTACACTAATGGTTCGAAATAACTTGAGATTTAATGATAATTACAAAGGCTTTTTAGAGTTTACTTGGGCTTATCCGATCAAGAATAACTTAAAAGCGTTCTTAGTCGTTAATCATGGATATGGAGAAACAATGATTGATTATAATTGGAAACAAACTAATATAGGTATAGGTATTTCCCTAATGGAATGGTTATAAAAAAATGCGATGAACTAAGTTCATCGCATTTTTTTATGCATTTAATTGACTGTAAATGAGCAGTCCTATAGAGAGTACAGCTAGACTTAAGCCTACGATATTTATCTTACTTAGTTTCTCTTTAAAATAAAAACACCCTATTAAGGTTCCCAAGAATATTACACCATAGTTCATCCCTGCGAATACTACAGTAGGATTGCTAGAGAAAGCTTTATGAGCATTGAGATAGAAGTATATATTCATAAAGTTCAATATCCCTATTAGAGCGCCATATAATATTGTCTGTCTGCTTACGTTTAATTTTTGCTTCTTGTAGATCACATAGATTGAATAGAATACAAAAGAAAGTGCTAAGGATACTCCGAATATGTAAAATAGAGTAGTGGTGTAGGGGGTAGTACTATACAGGGCAACTTGTTTAAAGCATATATCGATTATTCCGAAACCAAAGAAAACGAGTATTAAATACAGAAAGCAATATTTATTCTTGACTTCATTATTATCTTCTTTTTTAAGAATTAAGCCTATAGACAGGAATCCTATGAATAAAGCTAAATACTTCAAATTTGAGATATTTTCTTTAAAAATAAATATGGAAGCTAATATGGGAATAAAAAGAGACATACGCTGTGCAATATCTGTTTTTATAATTCCGGTATATCTAATACTTAAATATTGCATTACAAATATCGCTGGGAGTAAAATACCTAAACCTAATACTAACAGAAAGGGAAAATCGCTTACAGACTCAATATTGGGTTTAAATATAAAATATGACAGTAAAACTGTTGATATGTAATTAAGAATGATAATCTGAAAGATATCGATATTTCCTTTTTTTAAAACCTTTAAAAAAACACCAACAGATATACTGCTAAGGATGCTTAGTATTAGATATAGCATAGTAAGTGGATTGTATTGACAAATATAAAGTAATAAAGAGAATTCTAGTTGAAATAGGGTTCTAAAATATTCTATTTTACATAAGATGTATTATACTTTAATGTAGTGTTTTTTCAGCACTAATGCAATAATTAATTAAACATTAGAATGTTAATTAAGAATATTTTGCTAATTTTGTACAAAACGTAAAAGAAAAATTATTATTTTAAGTTTAAATATAGCTTAATGAAAATATGAAGAAAATCCCAAGATATAATAGTTGTGATCTTTTAGACCAAAATAATGTCTTAAAAGATTGTGTAATTTTTGATTTACAAAGAATTATTCAAATGAGGAATAATGTTGTATCTATCGCTCATCAACATGCGTTTTATCAAATCTTGCTAATTACAGGTGGTTCAGGTATTCATTTAATAGATAATGAAACTCATTCAGTTGCTAAAGGTGATATTTTCTTCTTATCGCCTGGACAAGTTCACAAGTGGGATTTCAATGAATCAACGCAAGGTTTTATTATAAACTTTACTATTGATTTCTTTTCACCATTTCTACTTAATAAAGATTTTATTCAATTACTTCCTTTTTTTGAATATGATTCGCATTATACTAAATTGAATGTTTTTCAACAGTTCTCCACTATAGCTAATATATTTGATAAGATAACTTTTGAATTTCAAATAAAGGAAAACTGTGATTCAAATCTTATAAGAGTCTATATATTAGAGCTTTTGTTGCTTTTGAAGAAGCAGATTAATGAGGAAAACAACTTTTCATATAGCCAGTTACAGCCTACTAATCTGATTAAACAATATGAGCACTTAATTGAAAAGAAATTCTATGAACTTAGATTTCCTAAAGAATATGCTAAGCTATTATATGTAACGCCTAATTACTTAAATGCTATATGTCAAAAGATTAAAGGACAGTCTGCTGGAGAAATTATTAGAAATAGAATCTTATTAGAGAGCAAAAGATTATTAGTAAATACTAATCTCTCAGCCGGTGAGATAGCTTATAAACTAAGCTTTAAAGACAATTCTTATTTCTCTAGATTCTTCAAGAAATACGTAGGTGTTTCCCCTGATGAATACAGAAAATCATAGAATACAAAATTTTTTAAACAGACTACTCCCCTCCTGTTTATACCTAAAAATAGAAGACATAAATCCCCACTTGTCTTCAAAAAAAAATGACTGCCAATAAGCAGTCACTCTGTATCAAAATATCTTTTTCTTAAAAGATAGTATCCCATTTTATAGTTGCGTTATACCATAGTGCTCCTTTATTAACTTCTAGAGGACTAGTGATATTATTAGTGTATAAGGCGCCTGTACCTAAACCTTGGGGCATCGTATTATTTAACGTATAGGTCCATTGAGCGATGGCATTTAAACCAATATTACTCTCTAAAGCAGAAGTTACCCACCATCCTATATTTCTCTCTTTTGCTAAAGTGATCCATTCTAGGCTTCCTTTAAATCCGCCTATTAGACTAGGTTTAAGTATAATATACTGTGGTTTTATCTTATCTAATAGCTCTTTTTTGTCTTCTATAGATAGTACTCCTATTAATTCTTCATCTAACGCAATAGGCAGTGGCGTATGCTCACATAACGCAGCCATATCCTTGATTTGGTGTTGTTTAATAGGCTGTTCTATACTATGAAGATCTAGGTGACTAAGTATTTCTAATTTCTCAGAAGCTTCTTCAGGGCTAAACCCTCCATTAGCATCTACTCTAAGCTCTATATCTTTAGCAGTATAGTGCTGTCTGATATATCTTAATAACCCTAATTCTCTCTCAAAATCAATCGCTCCGATCTTAAGCTTAACACAACTAAACCCATCTTTGAGCTTGTCGTCAATCTGTTCTTTCATAAAAGATTCTTCTCCCATCCATACTAAGCCATTGATAGCAATAGACTCTTTTCCATCTGTAAATGGTGAAGGAAATAAAATGAAGGGATCTTTACTTTCTAATGATAAGAATGCCTGTTCTAAACCAAACTGTATAGAAGGCCATTCTCTTAGACTTTCCCAAAGAACATCTTGACCCAAGTGGATATTCTCAACTACCCATTTTAGCTTTTCTTCATAGTTCGGTCTATCATCAAAACTAAGAGAGCGCAGTATCCCACACTCTCCTATTCCTTTTTTAGTATTATCTTCTAAAATGATATACCAAGTTTCTTTCTCTGTAAGCACTCCTCTAGAAGTACCTGAAGGTCTTTTGAATATCAGATTATGTCTTTTATAACTTGCTTTCATAACACTTATAGCGTTAAACTCTCACCTATATTTAATAGCATTAGATCTTTTCCTTTCTCAAAGAATTTGCGTTTTGCTTCTTCGTGATCTATCTCTATGTATCCAAAAGTATCAAAATGATATCCTAGAACCTTATCACATTTCACAAAGTCAGAAGCTACCAAAGCTTCATTTATATCCATCGTGAAGTTGCTCCCTATAGGCAAGACAGCTAAGTCTAAGCTAGTGAACATTGGTATAAGTTTCATATCCATCGTTAGAGAAGTATCTCCTGCGATGTAGATATTCTTATTTTTACTTTCGATAACGAATCCTCCCGGTTGTCCTCCATAGCTTCCATCAGGGAAAGAACTAGAGTGGATAGCCGGAGTATATTTTAATTTACCAAAATCAAAAGTCCACGATCCTCCATGGTTCATAGGGTGTGCATTAAATCCTTTTGCTTCATAGTGTCCTGCTATCTCTGCATTAGATACTATTACTGCATCAGGGTTATTCTTCGCTATGCGTTCTACATCAGCGATATGATCACCATGTGCATGCGTTATTAGTATATAATCTACTTTTATAGCGTCTACATCTATTGCTTTAGCCGCAGGTAATGGATTCCCTGAGATAAACGGGTCTACTATAATATTAATATCTTCCACTTGAATACCTAAACAGGCATGTCCGTAATATGTGATTTTCATAAGTATAATTTTTAAAGTACTAAAGCTATTGAAAATAATAGAGAAAGCAAAAATGTACTCAAGGCTACTATCTTCATTTGTGAATCTAATTCTCTTGGTTCTGTATTTTTCTTTACGAATACTAAATGCTTTAATAAAGGAATATAAGCAAGGATAAAGATGTATTTATAAAGAGACAGGTTTGCGTGTAGGCCATATACGATAAACGCTACTAGAGCAAATAACACGATGAAATAGTGATATTTCTTAGCGCCTTCTCTACCAAGTTTAACTGCTAGGGTATTCTTTCCAACTAATTTGTCTGAATTTAAGTCACGCATATTATTGATATTCAATACCGCAATACTCAAATTACCAACTGCTATAGCCGGTAGGATAACCCAATAGTCTAATACTTGACCATATAAGTAGAAACTCCCGATAACACTAACTAATCCAAAGAAAATAAAGACAAATAAATCTCCAAGTCCTTTGTATCCATAAGCGCCAGAACCAACTGTATATTTAATAGCTGCTGCTACACATGATACCCCTAAAACAAAGAAAAATAGTGACGTAAAGAAATTATCTCTGCCAAAAGAGATATAGATTAGGATTAACGCAGCTATTAATGAAAGAAATGAAGTAATGATAACACCTTTCTTCATCTCTTTAGCTGTAATTAATCCACTCTGTAAAGCACGTTGAGGACCTATACGAGTCTCATTATCTGTTCCTTTTACACCATCTCCATAATCATTAGCGAAGTTAGATAGGACTTGTAATAATAGCGTAGTTAATATAGCGAATGAGAATATGCTCAAGAAAGAGGTATTATCCGAAAAAAAAGGATACGCACAGGCGCTCCCTATTATAATTCCCGAAACTGAAAGAGGTAATGTACGCAGTCTTGCCGCACTTACCCAAGCTTTAAATTTTATCATCAATGGATCTAAATTGCACTAAGAGTAATGAGCTCTTAAGGAGTATTAAAAGTTCAAAATTAAAGAGAAATAATGACATACTCTCTATTTAAGACTACTCTTATCGACTTTTAAACAAAGTATGAAGAGCAAACTAAAAACTAATCTATCCGATAAGTTTAAGCTTTAAGTACTTATGAGGTTTAGCAAATGTATAGTATAATGCATATAGTGGATTAGCTCCCTTCACTGAGAAAGTTAATGTTTGGTCTTCTGCAATCTCAAATATAATGGCATTCGAAGTATTCCAATCTATTTTAGCACTTAGAATGTGCTTTCCCTCAGGTATTTCGAAGTCCATTTCCATCCCATTAGCGATAGATCCTAGTTTTTCCCCATCTAAATATATAGTATAGTTTCTAAATCTTTCTACGAAAGCTTTCTTTCTTCTTAAGATTATTTTTGCCATCTTTTAATTCCAACTTGTTTTTAGTAAAGTTATAAGTTATTAGAGAAGTAGCCCTATAAAAATCAACTATTTTTAACAAGTAATTTTAAATAAGTAATTTTAAATAAGTAAGCCGTTTAACCCAAAATATGTGATAGAGATATAAACGAAAAGTAATTCTACAAAATAGGTCTTAATTTGTGATATAAACATACTGTAGTATAGTTTTAGAGCTAGAGAAAGGATTATGAGGTAGAATTACTTTGTAGTATTTGACTAATTTGTTTTAGCGTTTAAAATAAATGCTTTATCATTCTATATTGACTTATGTATGCTTATTTAGCTATGCCCCATATGCTTAATTATTTTTTATATATTTGTTACTTCTTGAAGTGTTTTAGGGAACTTATACAAAACTACTTTCTCTAACTTAAAAGAATTTGCTTACTCCTTTTAGCAAAATTTAGATAGTAGACATTTAGTGTCTAATCAACTTTACTGACCATTCTTCTAGGTCTTGATTATATTTTTCAGAATAGTTTTTTTATTGTAAGTACGAGGTAACTTGATGCTGTTTCGGTTTGAGTGAGTCCATAGTGAGTCCATAATGAGTCCATAGTGACTCCATTAAAACAGTCCTTTTAATGGAGTCACTATGGATGCACTATGCTGTCTATATTCTATCATACCAACTGTGATAGCATTAAGATATACCGATAATTAAAAGGATTTTTTTTTTGGGAGAGATGAGATGAAAACATCTGTTTTACAAAGATAATTCTTTTTTTAAAAAGCATAAACTCCCTCCTTTTTAACTAATTATTTAAAAGAAAAGATTAATGCATTTATCTTCTTTCTATTCATTTAAATTCTTCAAATATCTTTCTAAAAACAACCTATAACAATAAGTTATGAAATGTTTTTAATGATTACAACTATTTGATTATTAATACATATTACATCTTATGTAAAGTAATAATTTAAGTGATTAGTAAGATGTTTTGATTGAAAGTTATTCTTTTAAATAAGTTTTTTTGAATATAAAACAATAGGTAATAAGAATGAATTATCATGGTAAGATAAGCTCTAAAATGCACTCTATTTCTAGCTAAAAAAGAATAGAGAAAAACGGAGTAGATAGTAGAAAAAAAAAGAACCATCCGGTAAGGATAGTTCTTAGTTTATATATTTTGATCTTTACTTATTCTATTATGGAAGCCATTTTTTAGTGAAGTTAGGCTTTCTCTTTTCTAAGAAAGCATTTCTTCCTTCTATAGCTTCGTCAGTCATATAAGCTAGACGTGTAGCTTCACCAGCGAACACTTGTTGACCTACCATTCCATCATCTGTTAAGTTCATCGCGAACTTAAGCATTTTGATAGACATAGGAGATTTAGCTAATACTTCTTGTGCCCATTCATAAGCAGTATCTTCTAGTTCAGCATGAGGGATTACAGCATTTACCATACCCATTTCGAAAGCTTCTTGAGCAGAATAGTTTCTACCTAAAAAGAAGATTTCTCTTGCTTTCTTTTGACCTACCATTTTAGCTAAGTAAGCAGAACCGTATCCTCCATCAAAACTAGTTACATCAGCATCTGTTTGTTTAAAGATAGCATGCTCTTTACTCGCTAGTGTCATATCACATACTACGTGAAGACTATGTCCTCCACCTACAGCCCATCCAGGTACTACAGCGATTACTACTTTTGGCATAAATCTGATTAGACGTTGTACCTCTAAGATATTAAGACGGTGCATACCATCGTCTCCTACATACCCCTGGTGTCCCCTAGCCTTTTGATCTCCACCACTACAGAAAGAATAGATACCATCTTTAGGTGATGGTCCTTCTGCAGATAATAATACTACACCGATAGATGTATCTTCTTGTGCATCATAGAATGCGCGATATAGTTCACTAGTCGTTTTAGGTCTAAAAGCATTGCGAACCTCTGGTCTATTAAAAGCAATACGAGCTACTCCATTACACTTCTTATATGTAATGTCCTCAAACTCGATAGCTGTTTCCCATTGAATCTTACTCATAATGTTTTTGAATTTAGCGTAAAAATAACCTATTTTTTACATTATATTGCCATTCCAAAACATTATAATACATGAAAAAAACACTTCTATCACTAAGCATCTTTTTTGCAGTCATGAGTTCTTATGCTCAAGACTATGATTTTCAAACTCTTGTAGACATAGATGCTACACCAGTTATTAGTCAAGGTAAGACAGGTACATGCTGGAGTTTCAGTACTTCTTCGTTCTTAGAATCTGAGATTATTAGAAAAACTAATAAGCATATAGACCTTTCAGAGATGTACACTGTGCGTAATATCTATCCTGAGAAAATAGAAAACTACATTCTTAGACAAGGTAAAACACAGTTCGGTCAAGGAGGTTTAGCCCACGATGTGATTAATAGTATCCGTACATACGGTGTGGTACCTGTAGAGGCATATTCTGGATTAGTTGGAAAGGAATCTTTTGATCACGGGGAACTTTTTAAAGTATTAAAGGGGTTAATAGATACTTATGCCAAGAGTGATTCTCCTATTTCTAATAATTGGAAGCAGATAACAGAGAATATACTTGATACTTACATGGGTAAGAATATTAAAGAGTTTACTTATGAAGGGAAGAAATATACTCCTGAGAGTTTTCTAAAATTGACTACCATTAATCCTGATGATTATATCACAATTACTTCTTTTAACAATAAAAGTGAATACTCTTCGTTTATATTGAATATTCCTGATAATTTTTCTAACGGAAGTATGTATAATTTGCCATTAGATGAATATATTAGTAATATAGACTACGCTTTGAGTAAAGGATATACCCTATCTCTTGACTGTGATGTATCAGAGCCTACATTCTCAGGTAAGTATGGTATTGCTTTTATTCCTGATAATAAAGAAGACGAAAAGAAAGGATTAACAGAAATAATTAAAGAAAAACAAGTTACACCCGCTTATAGACTTGAAGAATTTTATAACTTCAATACACAAGATGACCACTTGATGCATATTATTGGTAAAGTAAAGGATCAAAATGGTAATATTTACTATAAAGTTAAAAATTCATGGGGTGCGAATAGTGATCGTGTAGGAAATGATGGTTATATTTACATGAGTATTCCTTACATGAAATTGAAGTCAATATCTGTGCTATTGCATAAAGATGGTCTTCAAAAAACAACAAAGGATAAATTAGGATTAAAATAGTAGTTAACGACAATAAAATTAGGCCAGTTATAACATCTATCTAACTGGTCTTCTACTTGGGGAAAGAATGATTAATAAAAAGTTTATAGCAGTAACATTATTGGCAGCATTAGTATTTAATGCGTGTCAACAGAAAGAAAATAGAGATTTAGCTACTAATATTCCTTTAATAAAAGAACACAATGTCTTAGTGGAAAACCCTTATAAAGTGGAGTTTCCAGTAGTGCCAACTGAGTATATTTTAGACAAGGCTCATATTATAGAGAATTTTTATAATGATAATATCAATAAGACTGGATACACTGGAAGTTTCTTAGTTGCTAAGAATGGCCAGATTATCTATGAGAATTATTCAGGGGTATCTGATAGACGTGGTAACGATTCTATTAATAGTGAGACACCTATGCACGTCGCTTCTGTAGGAAAAGTAGTGACGGCTGTAGCTGTCTTAAGATTAGTAGATGCAGGGCTAATTAGTCTAGACCAGAGTGTTTCTGAGATTATAAAAGGTTTTCCTTATCCAGAGATTACAGTTAGAACACTACTGAGTCATCGTAGTGGTCTGGGATATTATGGATATTATAAGAACATTTGGGATATAAAGAAAACGGTTACTAACGAGGATGTAGTAAATACGATTAACGATAAGAAAGTAACGTTAGACTTTAAACCTAATTCTAAATTCACTTATAGCAATACTAACTATGTCTTGCTAGCTTCTATTGTAGAGCGAGTGACTAAGAAGAGTTTTAAACAGGCGCTTAGAGAGTTGATATTTGAACCTTTAGATATGGCACATAGTTTTGTATTTGACGATGTATCATTAAAGAATCAAGTAACTCAGTCATTTTATAAAAACAGTTCTTTACAGCGATGGGATTACCTAGATGGTACTTATGGAGATAAGAATATATACACTACTCCTAGAGACTTTCTAAAGTTAGATACAGCCTTATATTCAGATAATTTTCTTAGTGCAGATCTTAAACAGGAGATGTATAAAGGATATAGTTATGAAAGTAAAGGTAAGAGAAACTATGGTTTGGGAATGCGACTAATCGAAATGGACAATGGTGATAATTATACGTATCACAATGGTTGGTGGAGAGGAAATACTTCTTCATATATACGATTAGCAAAGGATAATGTATGTATTATTTTATTTTCTAATAAGTATTCTAGCTTAACATATAAGACAGTTAGTTTAGCTCACCATTTCGGTGATTATCCTGTAGGTGATATGGAACTCTAAAATAAAGATTATGAAAACAGCGAATGATATTTTTGGTATTAAATACGCTATTTGCCAAGCTCCTATGTTAGGAGTCGCTACACCTGAGATGGTAGCAGCAGTGAGCAATGCAGGCGCTATAGGAACTCTACCTTTAGGTGGCTTACCTCCTAGCCTTAGTGAAGAATTAATCATAAAGACGATGTCTTTAACTGATAAGCCATTTATCGTTAACATGTTTCTTAATCCTATAGTGGAGGTCGTACAAGATGATATAAACACTATGCAGAATGAGTTAGTCAAGCTTAGTAATAAGATTGACTATACTTATGATATAATTAAAGAATTTAACCAAGATACTTATCAAGGAAATCTGGAAGTAGTTAAAAGGCTTGGTTTAAAATACATCGCTTTTACTTTTGGCTGCTTTACAGATCAAGAGATAAAAGAATTACACGAAGCTAATATTTATCTAATAGGGACGGCTACTACTGTGGCAGAAGCCGTCTTCTTAGATAAAAAGGGAATAGATGCTATTATACTACAAGGCATCGAAGCTGGCGGGCACCGCGGTTCTTTTTTAAAAGAAACTCTTGAAGACAATTTATCATTAGACGAATTATTTAAAGCAGTAACTCCATTAGTTACTAACACTATATTTGTGGCAGGAGGTCTATATAATGGCCAACAAGCTAAAGAGTATTTAAAGCGAGGAGCATCACTAGTTTGTTATGGATCTCTTTTTATAGGGGCTGATGAAAGTAGCGCTGTAGATTATCAAAAAGAGCTTTTAAGCAAAGGAATACCTGTAGAAACAGTATTGACTAAATCATTTACTGGTAAATTTGCTAGAGGAATTCTTAATGATTTTAGCATATGCATTGATAATACTGAAATAAACATTCCTTTATATCCAATTCAAAATATTTTAACACAAAAATTAAGAAGTTTTGTTAAATCAAAAAAAATGCATAACTTTAATTCTCTTTGGTGTGGTACCAATTCGCACTATACTAGAAGAGAAAAATCACTTAATATTATAAATAATTTGATTAAAGAAGTATATGACTTATAGTTTTCAGTATCGTTTTTTAAAGAATGTAAATTTAGAAGAGCTTTTACAAGTATTTAATAAATCTTTCTCAGACTATGTTGTTCCGATGAAACTATCTATGGAACAGTTAAGAGACAAGATTAAAGCAGAAGGTATTGATTTAACGATCTCAGTAGGTGCTTTCTGTAATAAAGAATTAGTTGGTTTTATCTTGCATGCCAAGAATAATGACTATCTATATAATGCTGGTACAGGTGTTCTACCCTCTTTTAGAGGTAATAATCTTACGACTAAAATGTATGATTACGCTATTCCTTTGTTTAAAAGTTTTAGTATGCGTAAGATTAACTTAGAAGTAGTAAGTTCTAATGAGACTGCTTGCAAATCTTATCGCAAGATAGGTTTTAAAAAATGGAGAGTTCTAAATAGTATAAAAGGAATAATTAGTATAAAAACACTTAAATTTGAAGAAGTTGAAGGTTTACAGATCAGCAACCTTCCTTATTATGAATATTTAATTTCTTTTGCAGAAAAGGATATCATCCCTACTTGGGAGAATAATGAGTTCTGTATTCAGAATTTTGAGACCTCTCTAACTATACGAAAGGCAACCATCAATGGCACAACTACTGTCGGATATATTATCTTTGATTCTAAAGCAAATAAGATCCTTCAGATATGGGTAAAAGAAGCTTATAGACGCAAAGGAATTGGTTCTTATTTAATTAAAGAACTTATAGGTAATGATAGAAGCTTTTTAGTAACCAATATAGATGGTCAGAACTTTGGTATTCATTCCTTCTTTAAATCTGTTGGTGGAGAGCCTTATCTAGAGCAAGTAGAAATGGAAATGCACTTAGACTAAATAGAATAAGCAAGAGACAAATTAGTGTTTTACATTTGACTATTGCTTAGTCTATAATTATCCAAACAAAAATGAAGTCATACTTAGAGAACCACCTACATACTTATCATTAAAGATGTGTGTATGATCTGAGTTATTGACTAAACCAAGAATATATAATAGCGGAAAATAATGATCAGGTGTTGGTATAGCATTTTGTAAGCTAGCTCCTTGGTTTTTATAATCCAGAAGTTTGCTGTATTCTCGAGATAATACAGCTTTTTTGACTAATTCATTACTTTCTATTGCCCAATCAAAGCCATAATTATCTGTATTCATATTCCCCCAGTCTATGGCTGACAAATTGTGTACTATGTTTCCACTACCGATAATCAATACACCTTTCTTTCTAAGGGCTTGTAGCTGTCTTCCTATTTCTAGATGATAGTTGGCATCTTTATAATAATCTATGCTTAATTGTAGTACTGGCACATTAGCTTCAGGAAACAAATGGCATAGTACAGACCATGCTCCATGATCTAATCCCCACGTTAGATCCTCATGGATTATCTTCTGTTCACTTAATCCGATAATCTCTTGAGCTAACAAAGGACTCCCTTTAACATCATAATTAACGTCAAATAACGCTTTGGGAAAACCTCTAAAATCGTGTATTGTACTAAGAGTAGAATTACCTGTCACTAATGTTCCCTTAGTTAACCAGTGAGCAGAAATGACAAGAATAGCTTCAGGTTTTGGTAATTGTTTACCTAGATTCTTCCAGTAGTTAGAGAATTCATTATCCTCTATCGCGTTCATAGGTGATCCATGTCCTATAAATAAGACAGGCATTACCTCTTCTCTATCTTTTAACCAAAATAAGTCGTTTAAAACCTGATGTTCTTGCATAGCTTTTGTTTTTTACTCTGATAATATTTTTTTGATATCTCTATTATCCCCATAGATAACCATGATATCACCTTTATTTAGTACAGTCTCATAAGAAGCGATTCCTTGTACCTCGTGTATTTTCTTATGTAAACCGATAAAGCTTTTCTCTTGTTTAATCTTAAGTGTTGTAAGCACTACTAGATTAAAGTTAGTTCTAAAACCAATATCTCCAAGTGTTCTACCAGCAAAACGATCAGATACAGTAATCTCAACGATACTATATCTTCCGTTAATTTCGTAAGAATCTACTACTCCTTTTATACATAACTTCTTAGCCCATCTCTCTGCAGTTTCTTCTTCAGGATGTACTATTTCGTCTACACCTATAGCCTGTAATACATTCTCATGTACAGGTGTAATCGCTCTACTAATTAGGCGTTTTACATTAAGATTTTTCAGTACAGCTGTAGTCATGATATTTGCTCCCTGATCTTCACCTATAGCTACGATAACGATATCCGTGTTAGCTAATGGCAGTCCAGACATCATATATTGATCTGTAGAGTCTAAGCATATCGTATGAGAGATCATATCTTTATTTGCATCTACTCTTGCCATATTCTTATCTACACCGATAACTTCATTTCCCTGCTCTGTTAATTTCTGAGCTAATGAAGCTCCAAAGTTCCCTAAACCGATAATAATATATTTCATGCTATACTTTAGTTAATCAGAATTTCTTCTGTTGGATATCTATAATTTGTCAATTTTTCTTTTCTACTCACAGCGATTAAGATCGTCAGCATACTTACCCTACCTATAAACATAAGCATAATAAGTGTTACTTTACTAGGATCAGTTAATTTAGCTGTTATACCAGCACTTAATCCAGATGTACTATAAGCAGAGAATGCCTCATACGCTAAGCGCAATAAATCTATCCCAGGTTCAAAAAAGGACAGCGCAAAAATAGCTATTCCTATTACAAACAAAGATAAAAATATAATAGCAAAGGCACGCTGTACAGATAATGGATCTACTTCTCGTCTATATACTTCTAAGCGAGACTTTCCTTTCATTAATGCCCATATATTCAAGATAGCAATAGCGAAAGTACTAGTCTTAATACCCCCTCCAGTAGAAACAGGAGAAGCTCCAATCCACATTAGTAAGATAATTAATAAGAATGTCGATACGGTAAACATATTATTATCTACAGAGGCAAAACCAGCTGTACGTGGAGATGTGGCTGTAAAAAAAGCAGTTACCACTTTCCCAAAACCGTCGTGTTCTGATAGTGTATTATTATATTCTAATATATACACTAAAAAAGTACCTCCTACGATTAAGGCTACTGTTGTAATTAAGATAATACGAGTACTCAAGTTAATTACGCGAGGTACATATACTTTAGCTTCTTTCTTACTAATAGGCAATAATCTATTCACCACTAAATGCTGTAGGTATTTATAAACATTAAAGACAATAGGAAAACCTAACCCGCCCATAATAAATAGTCCTGCTATAATTAAATGAAGTGGATAGTTAAACCTGTATTCAAAGGTATATAAGTTCTCTGGTAAAGTAGAGAATCCCGCATTACAGAATGCTGATACTGCGTGAAAAATAGAAAAGAATACACGATCAAATAGTGATTCGAAATGCTGATGGCGAATACTGATAAAGATAGCAATCATCCCAATAACTTGGATAACTCCTGAGATAATGATAATTCGTTTTAATGTAGCAAATACATCTCCTAGCTTATCTATATAAGACATATCTTTTAAGACTAACTGGTTACCATAAGATGCTTTCCCTCTAAAAAAGAAACTAAAGTAACTAGCTAATGTCATGATACCTAGTCCACCACATTCCATTAAGAAAATCATCACTGTCTTACCAAAAACAGTGAATTGGGCTCCTATGTCTACAGTAGATAATCCTGTCACACAGACAGCACTAGTCGCTGTAAATAAAGCATCTATATAGCGTAAACTTCCTGGAGTAACTGTTGCTTTAGGGAAAGAGAGCATAAATGCTCCAATAAATATAATCAGTAAGAAGCTGACTACAAATAGCTGAGCAGGATTCATTCTGGTTTGCTTCAAGTTCAATTGCAAAACGGAGAATTCCCTTACAACCATTAAAAATACTCCAAAGAAAATAACAGCGTTACTGTCAAAGAAGCGGATAGTGTGTTCTGGTTGCCATCTAGCGATGATAAGGATTAAGAATAAAAGTATACTGAATATATCAAATATCTTAATACCTAGTGTTTCATAATTTCCTTTGTTCAGGTATCGCCTAGCAATAGCGATCATTCCTATGGTTAAACAGATATTATAAAGGATGTTTAACTGATAGTGATACTCATTAAGTGTATTAAAACCTAAGTCGTATATCAAGATGAATAAGGTAATAAAACTAATCCAAAATGGGAGACGTACTAAGACAAAGTTTAATTGCTTAGTGATATTGTCTTTTAGATAATAAAGTGGCATCTTATAGAACTAATTCTTTAAATAAACGGTTTAATACTCCCTCTACATCTTCTGTCAATCCTGGATGAGGGCGAGAAGCTTGTATCGCTGAACTCTTCACAGCTGTCAGCCATCTGAAGCGCTCTGCAACATCAAGTAAGGCTATAGGTGAACTCTTGCAAGTTCCTTTAGCTATACGCTCAAAAGCATCTACGTGCATCTTTAAAGTTTCGAAGTCTAACTCACTTTCAAAACAATTAATTTTTGTCTCATTTAAATAAAATGCAGACACAAGTGTTCGCTTTGACTTACAGAATACTAATACCCCTATGTTGATAAACTCCTCTCTTTCGACTTTAGGTGTATATCTAATTACTGAATACTCATATACCTGCATTGCGATATTTTTTAGCTTCGTTAACAAATATATCCGAATTAGCTAGCCTGCTCTGTAAGAATGCTAGATATATAGCTCTGATTTCTTCAGGATTTAAGTCACTCTCCTTCCATTCTAACCAATCACTAGGTATCTGATTAGTAATGGTTTTAAGCACATCACCTTGAAGTAAAACTTTAAGCTCATTATCTACTATATCTAGGTCATTTGCCACAGGTAGAAGAACGTGATCCTTTATAAAAGTAAATGGCGTTAAGGCACTTTTCTCCCAATTCGTAAATGAATGATGAAAATAGAATGCTGCACCATGATCGATTAACCAAAGTTCCTTATGCCAAATAAGCATATTTGTATTTCTAAAAGTACGATCTACATTAGTAATAAATGCATCTAACCATACAATCTGCGAGGCTAGTTTACTATCTATTACTAAAGCAGAAGGATCATAAGTCAATGCTCCAGATAGAAAGTGAAGTCCTAAGTTTAGTCCTTTGCTAAATTGAAGTAAGTCTTGTATCTCCTCATCAGCTTCTGTTCTTCCAAAAGCTTCGTCTAATTCTGCAAATACAAGTTCAGGTACTTGTAAGCCCAACTGCTGAGCAATAAGACCACCTAATAGTTCTGCTATAAGTGCCTTCACACCATGTCCAGCTCCTCTAAACTTTAAGACATACTTAAAGTCATCATCTGCTTCTGCAAGAGCAGGAAGTGATCCTCCTTCTCGCAACGGCATAATATATCTTGTAACTGTTACAGTCCTTAGACCTGCTTTATTCTCCATTTGCTTTGTTTCTAATAGAAATATTGTGCAATATTAACTAAAAAACCCCCAAAGTAACTTACTTTGAGAGTTAAATTTTATACTGACGCTATTTGCATTTTTTAAGAGTTTACCTCTTATTTGTAAAATATTGTCTTTTTATGTGTAGGGCAGTCGAATCGATGAGAACCGGGTAAGTATGCTGTACTCATTAGAAACTCATTAACTATCTCCCCTCCTACGAATTTAAAGTGCTTTTTAAATAACTTCACCCAGTCTGCTAACTCTAACGCCTTATGTTGGTCTAACCATTGTTTAAAGCTACCATGCGCTTGCTGTAGAGTTATAATTTGATTTGCATTATAAATAGCTGCATTTACTTTTAATTTGTTGCGTATGATACCACTATCTTGTAATAGTCGCTCTATATCCTTCTCCTTAAAGTTAGCTACTTTAAGAATATCAAATCCTGCATAGGCAAGTTGAAAGTTCTTTCTCTTTTGTAAGATAGTGTTCCAGCTAAGGCCTGCCTGATTAATCTCTAGGACTAAGCGTTCGAATAACTCATTGTCATCTGTTAACTCAAAACCATATTCATGATCGTGATAAAACTTATTCGGATTATCAGAGTCTGGCGGAAGTTCATTACAGAAGTCGCAGTAGTGTTTCTTGACAGCCATTGTTAGTTAAGTACTTTTATCTTAGCGTCTACTAATACCTTTCTGAAAGCGTTCTTCGCATCTACTGACTTAAGTCCATAGATATCTCTAGTCTTCCTATTATTAAGTTTAACTACGGCTTTAGTGGCTAATCCCTTAGGCATTTTTACATACTTAATGTCGTGTTTGTCTATATTGCTAATAGAGGTACTTACTAAAAAGTTCTTCACTACGATATATAAGAACATAGCTACAACAATACAGAAGACATAATCCATCTCATTAGGCTGTTGCCAATTAGCAGTATATAGTCTTACTGAACCTAATATAAGAATAGAAATAGACATCACTCTAGAAGAAGTTAATCTTCCTTTATAGTTGTCATTAATCTCTAATTGTTTGGTCTCTTTATTAAACTTAATCATTTATCTCATTTTTATAGAAACAAATCTACTAATAAAATAGCGTATTAAAAGCCAATATATTGTTAGTATTCTGCTATTCTTCTAAATAATTAGAGCCAATTAAGTTGACTTAATTGGCTCTAGTTAAATTATTTTATATGAAAGTATAAATAAGACTTTCCTTTGTTTAAATTTCCTTCAGTACTATTTGATATCTTATCTTCTATTCTTAGATATCCCGCTTGAAATCCTACTTCTAGATCCCCTTTGTAAACTTGTTTGGTTTGAAGATAATATTTAGTTTCTGGATCTTTCTCTAATTCTTCTTTAGTAGCAGGTCTATTAGATAGAATACTTACTACGCTAGGCATCTTCCCTGCTTCTACAATTGGACTAATAGCAATCTGTTCTGGATAATCCCAAATAAGCTTACAGTCTTTATTATCTTTACTTTCAAACACGTGATACTTAAGCACAACCTTCTGCTGATCTACAACTAGTAGGTCTAATCTCTTACAAGTACTATTATTAGCTTCTAGTAGTCCTACAGGTAGATTACCTACTTTATTTCCAGCATACTTTAGATTACCTACTGGTAGTTCACTTAAATTTTTTAATGCAGTATAAGGAGCATCAAATATTGGGTCTGCCTTAGTATTGTTGTCATCACTTTTACTACATGATACAGCTATTATTGCAATAACTAGAATTAAATATTTCTTCATATTTAGTTGTTAAACGATTGTTAATACAAACATAATTAAATTAACAATACAAAACATACTATACCAAAATAAAAAAGCCCAAGTAGATTATACTTGGGCTTCTATATTTAATACCTGTAATTACTTACACGTGTAATGCTCTGTTATCAGTTGCAGCTAACGCAGCTTCTTTAATTGCTTCTGCGAAAGTTGGGTGAGCGTGAGACATTCTAGAGATATCTTCTGCAGATGCTCTGAATTCCATAGCTACTACTGCCTCAGCGATTAAGTCTGCAGCACGAGCACCTACCATGTGGATTCCCAATACTTCGTCCGTATTTTTATCAGCTAATATTTTAACTAATCCATCAGTTTCAGCACTTGCTCTTGCACGTCCTAAAGCTTTGAATGGGAAGCTACCAGCTTTATACTCAATTCCTTCAGCTTTTAATTGCTCTTCTGTTTTACCAACTGAAGCAACCTCTGGCCATGTGTAAACAACACCTGGGATTAAGTTATAATCGATATGAGGTCTTTGACCAGCTAAGAATTCAGCTACCATTACTCCTTCTTCTTCTGCTTTGTGAGCAAGCATAGCACCACGTACTACGTCACCGATAGCGTAGATATTAGAAGCTGTAGTTTGTAAGTGATCATTCACTTCTACTTGTCCTCTATCAGTTAATTTGATCCCTGCTTTATCAGCGTTTAACCCATCAGTATAAGGACGACGTCCTACAGCTACTAATGTGTAATCTCCTTCTAAAGTAACGATTTCTCCTTTTTTATCTTCTGCAGTTACAGTTACTACATCACCTTGACGTACTACACCTTGTACTTTGTGAGAAGTATAGAACTTCATCCCTGCTTTTTTAAGCACTTTAGTTAATTCTTTAGATACAGCGCTATCCATCGTAGGTAATACTCTATCAGCATATTCTACTACAGATACTTTAGAACCTAATCTCATGTAAACTTGACCTAACTCAAGTCCAATAACACCACCACCGATTACGATTAAGTGTTTAGGTACTTCTGGTAATTTTAAAGCTTCAGTAGAAGTAATTACTCTTTCTTTATCTAAAGTAATGAATGGTAAAGTAGATGGTTTAGATCCTGTAGCAATGATTGTATTCTTTGCTTCAAATGATTCTACAGTTCCGTCTGCTTTTGTTACATTGATAGTAGTTGCGTTCTCAAATGATCCAACTCCTTCAAATACAGTAATCTTGTTCTTATCCATAAGGTACTTAACACCTGATGATGTTTGATCAACTACTGCTTGTTTTCTTTCGATCATTTTTGATAAATCGAACTTCACTTCTCCAGTGATTTCTATTCCGTGATCAGCAAAATGAGCCATCTCTTCTACGTGGTGAGAAGATGCTAATAATGCTTTAGAAGGGATACATCCTACGTTAAGACAAGTTCCTCCTAAGTTAGAGTACTTCTCTACGATAGCAGTTTTAAATCCTAACTGTGCACAACGAATTGCTGCTACATATCCTCCAGGTCCTGAACCAATTACAACTACATCAAATGAATTCATAATATATTTTACTTATATGTTGTTTTTATATACTTGACAAAGTTACACTTTTTATATAATTTCACTAAAAGTATACTTTAAAGTTTCTGTTTTTTTCAAGGATTATCGCTATTAGTACAAAACTCTTAGTCCTCCTTTAATCATTGATATCTCAAATTTGTTAGTGTCGTACTCATAGTACTCCCCATCCATTTGAAACCCATTCTTTTCTTGACCTACTATTTCTACAGTGATTTTATCTGTTTGAACATAGTCTGTTTTTCTAAACTTTTCCGTTTTCTTTAAGATAACATAAAGACCAAAAGTTAGTTGTTTAAAGATATTGATTTTAGGCACCATTAGGTAGTCTAGTAATCCATCAGTCAAACTAGCCTTAGGAGTAAGTGACATATTATATCCCATCTCATTAGAATTAGAGATAAACAATAATAAAGGATTTACCTCCTTAGTCTGCCCATTATAAGTAACTAACATTCTTTTAGTCTTATAATGTTGTGCTGAGTGTAAAGCAGCTTTAATATAAGCACCTAGTTTTCTCTTTCCAGACTTCTCATAATTATCTATAATAGTAGCGTCTATCCCGAAGCCCATATTACTAAAGAAATACTCCCCATTCACACATCCGACATCCATATTCATTACCTTTCCATCTCTAACGCGCAGTATTGCTTTCTCTATATCTTTAGGAATAGATAGATTAGAAGCTAATCCATTACCTGACCCGACAGGTACTACTCCGAAGATAACATCTTTACCCACTACTTCTGTTGCTACCTCATGGATTGTGCCATCTCCACCACATGCCACAATAATATCGGCATTAGCGGCTAGTGCCTCCTGTGTTAAAGTAACAGCATGTCTTTTATAGGTAGAATTAAGTACGTGTACATCGAATGATTTCTCGTCAAATAGCGTTTTAATATATTCTAAAGTGATATTGTGCTTCCCTTTTCCAGAAATAGGGTTAACGATAAAAAAGATTTTCTTCATAATAGGATTTCAATATGCCATAGCTACACCTTGAATAGTCTGTGTTTTTCTATGAAGTCACAAATATACAAAAGCTATCTCAATAGTTAAATCATAAAAAAAGCCAACTTATGCAGTTGGCTCTAATTTATATTTCTTCTACTTGTAGATTATACTACTTATACTGTAGGTCCTTCCCATTCAGTGATACCACCTAGAAGGTTATGTGTTTCTTCGAATCCTAATGATTCCATTAAATGACATGCTTGGCTACTTCTTCCACCTGCTTTGCAGTATACATAATATGCTTTGCTTTTATCTAATCCACCTACTTCATCTAAAAATCCTTGTCCTTTATAGATATCAATATTAATAGATCCAGGGATTGCCTTTTCTTCTACTTCTTCCTCTGTACGTACGTCTAATATAACAGCGTTAGTGTCAGCTTGCGCTTTTTCCCACCACTGCTCTTGTGATAAATTTGTCATTGTTTGTTCTTTTAGTAATTGTGTCAAATATAAAGTTATTCTATTTCAAATGAAATATTTTTAAAATAAATTGAGTCTATATCCTACATTATACCTTAATTTGCTCTCTTAAAACAACACAATATGTCTTCACATCACATCGTCAGAGATGACCAAGAACCTGCTTTAATTATTGCTAATGGTGCAGCATGTAGCCAAGAACTTATGGGACAGCTACTTGAATGGTCTCCCTTAGTAGTTGTACTAGATTCTGCTATAGAACGAGTGATAGAACTAGGTATCAAGGTAGATGTCTTGATTGGAGACTTCGATAGAGATTTTGATGCTGATTCTTATAGAGAAAGACAATATCCTATTGAGATAGTACACATAGCTGATCAAAACTCTACTGACTTAGATAAAGCGTTTAATTATCTTATCAAAAGAGGTATTCCGGCTGCTAATGTAATCTGGGCTACTGGTAAACGCGCTGATCACACTATCACTAATATAACGAGTATCGTCAAATATAAAGAGGAACTGAAGATAACAATGTATGATGACTACTCGCGTATTTATACATTAAATAAAGAATTTAAGAAGTGGTATGAGAAGGATACTATTATATCGCTTATCCCTGTAGGAGAGGTCACTAATATCACTAGTACTAACCTACTCTACCCTCTTAGTGATGAATCATTAGTCATAGGTGAACGTACAGGTAGTAGTAATTCTGTATTAGAAGATGGCCTAGTGACTATTCAATATAAGAATGGTAGCCTACTAATGATGGAATGCCATGACTAAAGTAAGTGAGATTACTGAGTATGCTATAATTTAAATACCTTCAATCAGTACGAAGACTTCAGACTTTGTACTGATTGAAAGATTATCTACTCCCCCTCTACTCTTTATTTAGTAGTTCGTAGTTTATTGTTTTAAATGTAATTTTAGGATTAGGGTTTTCTTTAAACTTAAATAATATCTTAACTAAATAAGTTTCCTTATCAGTTCTGTCATTAGCTATTTGTTCAATAACTATCTTGTGAATATAATCCTTCTGTACTACAGTTCTCTTGCTATCTTGATTAATAATATCACCTCTTAGAATATAAATCAAGTTCTTATCTTTAAAATCACTTAAATAAGTCTCTTCTAATTCAGCAAGTGTTATTAATTCAATTTTTTCAAGTGTTTTAAATAAAAGTATCTCCTTAAACTTAGTGCCATTATTTTCATACTCATACTTCTCTTGAGCGATTGGTTTAATAGTATTTTTATTAATACCTAGTAGGCTCTGATGAGTATAAAATTGATCATCTATCTTAATTAAAGCCTTGTCATAAGGCGTCTTATCTAGGTAAATAGGAAACTCTCCTTTATACTTTTCTTTAGAATTCTGTGCATGTAGAGAGAAAGAAATACACAGTAAGGCTAAACAGAATAACTTAGTTTTCATATCTTTTGTTTTTAGAATTAGATATTTTATAAAGTTAAAGAATAATATCTTTGTAAAAGTAATAACGTAAAAAGCTATGGATTATTTAAAAGAGGGAGAACACTTCGGAGAGCGCAAACAACAGTTAATAGTTAAAGATGTTATCCTGAGTAAGGCGAATGCTACTGCTAATGCGCATATACGATGGCATTATCATAAGCACGCCTATTTTTTATATAATCTAAATGGTCATCTTAATGAGGTAACTAAGAAAGGAGCATTAGAATTAACCCCTAAGAGCTTACTATATCATCATAGTCAAGAGCCACATTATAATAAGGATATTCAAGAAGATTTTGACTTCCTTCATATAGAACTACCTACAGAGTGGTTCTTAAAATATGATTTGTCACCAAGTATTATAGAGGGAAACTTCCTCTTAAAAGATCCTAGTCTTCAGACTATCTTTAATAAGATACACGTAGAATCTCAATTGGCAGATAAGGCTACTAATCTAGCTGTAGATGGGTTGTTATTACAAGCTTTTGCACAAATAACTAGGCTAAATACAACTACAGAGAAATCTGACACACCACTGTGGGTGAATAAATTAAAAGAAATCATAAGAGAAGAGCGATGGGAACTACTTTCGCTAAATTATCTTGCTGAGGAATTAGAATTGCACCCTGTATATCTCTCTAGAAAGTTCCCTCAATACTTTAATATGAGCTTCGGAGAGTTTCTAAGAACACAAAAACTAGAGAGAGCAATAGACTTGCTACTAACTAATACAATGAACAATGCTGAAATAGCCTATCAATGTGGTTTCTCAGATGAGAGTCATTTTATTAAAGTCTTTAAAGCAAAGTATGGTATGACTCCTGCTACTTTTAAATCACTGAAATAGGTTTTTGTGATTTTGGCTTTTTGTTAGAGATAAATAAGCTTTTATGAGTTGATTAAACTATAAAAGCTTATTTGTACGACTCCACAACTCCACACCATTACAACATCACGACATCACAAAAAAGTTTACAATTTACTAACAGGTTTATTACATCCTATTTAAGTTCCTTTTTGTACCTTACTTTTGTAAAATAAACTAAACGAAAGAAACTATGTATAGCTTTAAGAATGACTACGCTGAGGGAGCTCACGCTAGTATATTATATAAAATAGTAGAGAGTAACCTAGTACAACAAGCAGGTTATGGAGAGGATGATTACACTAAAGAAGCGAAACAGCTTATTAAAAATAAAATAGGTAATCAAGATGCTAGTATATTCTTAGTATCAGGAGGAACACAGGCCAACTTATTAGTTATTTCTTCTATCCTACGTACACATCAGGCAGTTATTGCTCCTCAGACAGGACATATCTTTGCTAATGAAACGGGGGCTATAGAAGCTACAGGACATAAAGTCATCGCTGTACCTCCTACTAATGGTAAAATAACTGCTCAAGATATCGAGCGCACTTATGGAGAATACGGATTAAGGCCTCATGTCGTAGAGCCTAAGATGGTTTATATCTCTAACTCTACAGAATTAGGGACTATCTATACTAAGGCAGAACTAGAAGCTATCTCTGTTATGTGTAAACAACTTGGTTTATACCTATTTATAGATGGTGCGCGGTTAGGGCATGCACTGATGGCAGAAGACAATACGCTTACTCTAGAGGATATCGCTAGCTTATCAGATGTCTTTTATATCGGTGGAACGAAGAATGGAGCGTTATTTGGAGAGGCAATTGTATTTAGTAATACTGAACTAGCTACTTACTTTGATTACAATCTAAAACAAAGAGGCGCTTTACTAGCCAAAGGTAGATTATTAGGAATACAGTTTCTAGAGCTTTTTAAAGACGACTTATACTTTGACTTAGCCAAATATGCTAATACAATGGCAGCTAGGTTAACAGCAGCCTTTAAAGCTAAGGGGTACTCATTCTTAGTAGACTCTACTACTAATCAGATATTCCCTATCCTACCAATCTCATTGATTGAAAAACTAAATAAAGAATATGATTTTTTCACTTGGAAAGTAATAGATGATAAGCATGCCGCTATTCGACTAATTACTTCTTGGGCAACACACGAAAGAATTGTTACTGAATTTATTGAAATGATAGAGTAATTCTATTTAAAATAACTGACTTAAAGCCTCAAAGAGAATAAACTCTTTGAGGCTTTTTTTTGGAAAAAACGAAACATTAATTGCCTTCTTGTATTTTAGAAGTAAAAAGAATAATTATAAATAAGAAAATAAGCAGTATTAATATTATGCCAATAGAATAGTTGATTAACACCGTAAAAAGGATGAAATAGATAAAAACTAATAAAAATCTTTAAAATTAAGTTAATTTATATTGTTATTTTACTTTTAACAAATCTAAATAAGCATATCTTTGAATGGAAATAGTACTTATTAACTTATCTATAAAGTAAAATGAAAGCAAAACTACTTACGTGTATTATCTTCCAATGTTTTTTTACTTATGCACAACAAAACGACTCTATCCAACGACAAATCTTAAAGGATGAATTAAAGAAAGAAATTATCAAAGAGCTTAAGGAGGATAAAAAAAGACTTCTAAGCTGGGATAACTTTACTCTTAGTGGTTACGGAGCTATAAATTATTATAATTATGGCAAATATGATACTGATCCTAATATTAAGAACAAGTTTGACGCAGAGAGACTAAACCTTTATTTAGGTTATCACTTTAATGATTGGATTAGTTTAAAAACAGAGATCGAATTCGAACATGGTGGTACAGGTTCTACCATAGAGCTTGATACCCAAGAAGAGTTTGGAGAATATGAGAAAGAAATTGAATCAGGTGGAGAAGTTAAGCTAGAGCAGATATATATTGACTTTAAAATTCGCCCCTACTTTAATGTTCGTGCAGGACGTATGAAGCTTCACTTTAACCTAGCACAAAACCTTGACAGGCCAACGAACTATTTTACAGCTCATCGACAAGAAATGGAGAACGAAATGCTTCCACTTGGTTGGTATGAGAATGGTATCCAGTTCTATGGTAACTTTTTAAAAGATCGCCTTCGTTACGAATTATCGATAACAAATGGCCTAGATGCAACAGGATTTAGTTCTCGTAACTGGGTAAAAAGAGGTTACCAAACCCGTTTTGAAATGGCTGTAGGCAATAGCCTAGCATTTACCGCTCGTCTAGATTATAAATTCGGAAAAAACAAGAACACTTTTGCTGGAGTTGCTGCTTATGTTAATGATGCTGCTGCCAATAGACCTAAAAAAGACATGGACGTATCTGCTTATGTTACCATATTCGAAGGGCACGTCAGCTATGATGAGAACTACTTAAAGTTTAGCTCTGTCTTCTTATATGGAAATATTGAAAACTCTAATATAGTAAGTAGAAAGAATGCGAACCTATCTAATAACTTAGGAGTGAAGAGAACACCTGTTGGAAAATCTATGATTGGGTTCTCTGGAGATATAGGATATGAAGTATTGCACTTATTTAACTTCAAGACTTCTCAACAACTTTATCCTTTTATGAGATACGAATACTACGACACAATGTATAAAACAGAAGGTGCTGTGGTACGCAAACCTAGATGGGAAAGAAGCGTCATAACTGGAGGTATCAATTGGTTCGTACACCCACAAGTAGTAGTGAAAGCACATTATTCTTCTAGAAGACTAGGCTCAGACCACTATGATCCGATTACTTCTTTAAATACAGGAGAAAAACAACGTGAGAATACTTTCACTGCAGGAATAGGATTTACATTTTAATTTAATCACACTAAATATCACACATAATGAGAAACAAATTTTTAACCTTAGGACTAGTAACAATGTCTTTTATCATGGCTAACTGTAGTAATAATGATGATACAAATACTATAGACGATAGCAAAGACAAATTTCATACGTCTGTCATTACAGATCTTACAGGTAATGTAATAATTGAGACATACAAAGATTTAAATAACAAGGCTATAGCATTAGATAAAGCGATTAATACATTTAATACTACACCTACTCAACAAAACTTAGAGCTGGCTAAAAAAGCTTGGGTGGATACGCGTAAACCATGGGAATTATCTGAAGGTTTTTTATATGGACCTGTTGAGGATAATGGTATTGATCCAGCTATGGATACTTGGCCTGTAGATGTAGAAGCGATGAATAATATTCTAAAAAGTAATCTACCTATTACACCAGCTTTAATTAATTCTAATAATGAAGCTAGAGGATTCCACTTAATCGAATTCTTATTATGGGGAGAAGATGGAACTAAAAAAGCTGATCAAATTACAGCTAGACAGAAGGAATATCTTAAAGCAGCTTCTGAAGATTTACAGAATAACACTAAATTATTATATAACGAATGGAAAACTGACGGAGGTAACTATGCTGCTGTTTTCAATACAGCTGGGATGGGATCTAAAAAATATCCTTCACGAATAGCTGCATTAGAAGAAATAGTTGAAGGGTTAATCACTATCTCGGATGAAGTAGCATCTGGTAAAATAGAAGATCCTTTAAATTCTGAAGGAAGTGTTCCGTATCCAGAAAAAGAAGAATCTCGTTTTAGCAATAATTCTAAAGAAGATTTTATTGATAACATTAGAGGTATCGAGAATATCTACTTAGGGAAATATGACAAATCAGCACAAGGATTATCTACTATAGTAGCAGAGAAAAACAAGGCACTAGATAACGAGGTAAAAGCAGCGATTACGGATGCTATTAAAGCTATAGATGATATACCTGGGACTTTTACGCAAGCTATTTACAGCAATAGACCTCAAGTAATCAAGGCTCAAAACAGTGTAAATGAACTTACTAAACTACTTAAATCTAAACTTAAACCTTTTGTGAATTCATTATAGGTTAAGCATCTTAAGTAGAACACACCTAGTTTAAGAGTCTGTTTGCAAGATAAACAGACTCTTAAATTATTAAAATATTTAGTTATGAAATATATTTCTCTCCCTTTTTTGCTCCTATTGCTATTAACCTCCTGTTCTAGTGATGATTCCTCAGAATATGAAAAACTTCCTTCTTTAAATGAAAGAAGATTAGCTGGTGGAGAAACAACAGTTTTTATTAATACCAGTAATGCTTACGGTATGCCAGCCCCTAACCTATCTCCTGCTGATTTAGCTTTACACCTTACAGGTGATCAGGTATTTGAGTTTGTCTATGTTACTCCTCCTAATCCTGTTAATGGTGGATTAGGCCCTATATTTAATAATTCATCGTGTATATCTTGCCACCCAAAAGATGGAAGAGCACCATTTCCTACAGAATTAAGTACGCGAAGTGGTTTCTTTTTTCGCGTAAGTTTGCCTGGTATAGCTGAGAATGGAGGCCCTGTGTCAGTTCCAGGTTTTGGTCTACAAGTACAAAATCAAGCTGTATTTGGCGTACAACCAGAAGCCAAATTTAATGTTACCTATTCTGAGATTGTTGAAGTACTAGCAGATGGAACTAAGGTCATATTGCGCAAACCTCATTATAGTTTGATAGACTCCTATATTCCGGTTCCTAGTAATATACTAATCTCACCTCGTATTGGTTCTCCTGTTTTTGGATTAGGATTATTAGAGGCTATACCTGAGCAAGATATTTTAGCTGATGTAGATGTAAATGACGCTAATAAAGATGGAATCTTTGGAAAGGCAAATTATGTATTTGACGCAGTAACTAAGCAGCGTAAACTAGGCCGTTTCGGGTGGAAAGCTAACACTGCTTCTTTATTAGAACAATGTACTGCAGCCTTTAATAACGATATGGGAATCACTAACTATGTATTTCCAAGAGAAACAGGTTATGGGCAGAGTAATGGTAGTGATGGCTTAAATAGCGGACTAGAGATAACAAATGATATCGCTGATGCAGTTACTTTTTATACACAAACTTTAGCTGTACCTGCTTCTCGTTTTCACGATAATATAGAAGTTAGAAAGGGAGCGCAAATATTCGAAACAATCAATTGTGCTAAATGTCATAAACCTAAACAAAGAACTGGCCATAGCTCCATAAAGGCATTAGCAAACCAAGTATTCTATCCTTATACCGATATGTTATTACACGATATGGGAGAAGAATTAGCAGATGGTCGTCCTGATTTCTTAGCCAATGGGCAAGAATGGAAAACAAGACCGTTATGGGGAATTGGTTTTCAGTATTTAGTCAATGGCCATACTCAATTCTTACACGATGGTAGAGCTCAAAACCTTACAGAGGCTATACTTTGGCATGGTGGTGAAGCACAGCAATCTAAAGATAAGTTTAAACAACTAAGTAAGAAAGATAGAGAAGACTTACTAGCCTTCTTAAATTCACTTTAACGGATCAATCTCAAAAGTTGTGTGTGAATTAAAAACTACAGATCTTTGTAATGATAAATAATAAACGTGGAAAACTATATTGAGTTTATAAAAATGATTTTACCTGAGTTTTTAGTA
>NZ_NSGJ01000034.1 GCF_002286775.1 Myroides sp. N17-2 | reverse complement strand
GCACTATGCAATCACTCGCATAGCACGTATCCGTAGGCTACTATTGACGAAACAATAGGTCTAATCTAACGTTAGACAGCCACTTACACAACCTCGTGTCGCACGAACTTAAAATCATAGATATACATTGAAAATCCCTTTTCAATTTGCTGTTTGATAAAGTTATTCACCACAGCGTAAGATTTACCAGAACCAGGAGTACCAAGAACGATTGTGGCTCTAAATGGATTAACAATGTTTATCCAACCGCTGTTCCATTTTCCTTTGTAATAGAACTTTGAAGGCAGGTTAATGGAGTATTCGTTTTCAATGAACCTGGTCTCTTGCATAAAACTCTCGTTTTCAAAATTAAATACATCTTGCATTAGGTTGTCATTTAGGAGTCTACTAATCCACGCTCCTGATACCAAAAGCAAGATATAGCCTAAGAAGGTGCTTACTATATAAAGAACAGCACTCCAAGAATATCCAAAATCAAGTAAAAAGAAGTTAAAAAAGAACAGGCTAAAACCAACTGTAAAAACAAGAGTGATTTTAGAGACTGTTATCTTTTCATGTTTTACGCCTTTGCCTCCCCACAGGCTTAAAGAAAGTAAAACCAAACAAAAGAGTTTCGTATAAAGTAAATGTGAAAATAGCCCTGCTGTATCGTTGAAATTCACAAGTATTCTATCTACAACTCTGTGTGTTATTCCAAGGCTTAAAAAGAAAGAATAACAATACCAGTATAGGTGTATAAGCATAATAAGAATGCTTACTGCTCGCATAAATGCTAATATTTTAGCGAGCGCTTTTAAATCGTCTTCTGATTGCATAATGTAATAATTTAAAGGTTAACTATTAAAAATAGAAGACGATTGCAATGTTAAATGCTTATTGGAATATAAAGGAATTGTTTTGCAGTACATTCATATTCTAAGTATGTGGTAGTTATAGAGAAGTTGATATTAAGAATAATTTTTTAGTTCCATTTTATCGATTTATAAGCTTACCTTAGAATACAAAATTTAATACGATTACTAAAGTTTAACTAACTACATGAGAAAAAATCCCAATAGTCCAATAAGAAGTGGATATAAGTATGAAGATGTGTTTACGTTAAAATTATGCACTGAGTGGTTGCTAGAACCTGAAAAATATAAAGAAATTCGTATTCAGTATAAACCTGAAGATATAGGAGTTTCTCATTTTGCTATTGATGATATTGTTGCTACACGTAGTGATAATACAGTGGAGTTTTATCAAATAAAGCATAAGCAGAACCCAGATAGTGATTTGTGGACTTTTAAAGATTTGAATAAAAAAGGTATTCATAATTGGATAAAATCTTATTTAGCCTTAAAGGAATATAATGTAGAATGTTATTTATTAACTAATGGACAAGCTTCTGATGAGCTATTAGCATATATAGAAGAAGGTTTCTTTAATTTTAAAAAAATAGAAGATAGTAACCTAGATTTCTATAATTTATTGTTACAATCTTTTACAAAAGATCAATTATTAGATTTTTTTAAAAATTTCAATTTTAAGTTTAATCAACCTGGAAAAAAGAAGTTAGAAGAAGAAGTACGTCAGATATTATATAGGCAATTAAAAGCAATTAAGTCAGGAGTAGATAATTTACTTTTAACTATTGGTAATGAAGGGGCAGAACGACTTCCTGGTATATTTACTCTTGAAAAAATACGTTCATTCTTATCATTTGATGATCCAAGACCTTTAAATCAAAATTTTGAAGTTCCTATTGATTTTGAGTTTTTTAATGAGGACACGCATGAAAAAATAATACATGAGTTAGTAAACAAAGAAGGTGGAGTAAAAGTAATCTATGGAAAACCAGGAAGTGGGAAAAGCACCTATCTATCCAAGTTATACAGTATTTTAAGAAAAGAGGAAATCCTTGTCTTTAGGCATCATTATCACATAAGTTTAAAGGATATATCTAAAATCGAGAGATTGAATAATGATAGAGTTATAGAAGGACTAAAAGCACAGTTTAAAAGTTTAGATCATGAAGTAATTAAATCTTTGGGTGAAATAAATACGGAGATGTTGAAATTAAAAGAGTTTATAGATGAAATAGCTTCTTTTTCTAGAGAAAGAAATAAACCATTTGTATTAATTATAGATGGATTAGATCATGTTTTAAGAGAAGGAAGTAGTGAGAGAGAACTCGTTGAATTTCTAAATGAGGTAATTTTTCCACAACAAGGATATTGGTTAATATTGGGAACACAAGAGTTGGCTACACATAGTTTCCCAAATTCTCTTTTAAATTTAGCACCTAAAGAAGAGTGGATTGAAATAAGAGGTTTAAATCGTCAGGCGATTAAGAACATAACAATTAATAAGTTTAAAATTGAATGTGAAGTTAATGATTCCTATTTTGAGACTATTATATCTAAGTTAGTAACTATAACAGAAGGGAATCCACTTCATTTGAGATATGTTATAAATGAGGTAAGAAACTATGGTAATAATATTTCAGAATATGATTTAGATAAGATACCTCATTATAATAATGAAATTGAAAACTACTATTCAAATCTTTGGAAACAACTTCCTACTTTATGTAAAACAATATCTTATGCTGTTGTTGTTTTAGATTTTAAATTACAAGAGGATCAATTGAATTCATTGATTTCAAAATTTAGTAAATATGCTTCAGAGGTTACAGATAGTTTAAAAAAGATAAGACATTTATTTCGTTTTGACTTATCTGGTATTTCAATATTTCATAATAGTTTTAATGTATTTATATTAAATCAGGAGGAATTACAACAACAGAAAATACTTTTATTTCAAGAGCTTAAGGTTTGGTTAAATCAAAAAGAGCAAGATTCATTACGCTGGTTAGAACTTCCTAAGGTAGAGTACTATCTTGGAAAATCAGATAGGTTATTAAATATTGATAATAAATGGATTATTGAACATTATTTGAAATCTCATAATGAGTTAGGTATATTAACTTTATTGAAGTTAGCAACAAAAGCTGCATTTGAAAGTAATAATTTTGAAAAAACAATCTACTTTTCAATCGTTAGCAATTTATATGAAAATAAAGAGACTAATTTAGATACTGCAATTGAAGGTATTTGGACTACAGCTTTTAATTTAAAGAATCATTCTGATCTTCATTCTATAGATTTTAACACTCTTTCACACTATCAGCTTAAGTATAGTTTAATAGAATTAAAAAGGCAAGGTATTATTTCGGAAATCCCTGCTGAAGTATTTGAGAGGTTGAATGAATTGTTGAATGATAAGTGGAGTAACCATTTTCAAATAGCACAATCATGTATATCAATATTTGTTTGTTTTGATAAAGCTAATATTAATAGAGTTTTTGATTTTATCAAGCAATTTAGGGAAAATGAAGAAAGCATAGAACTATTTGAACACTATATTATTGAATTATTAAGAGCTTTAAAAAATCCGATTACAATAATAAAGAAGATGTTCTCACTAGAGTTGACTAGTGAAGAGAAAGGAAGTATAATCAAAGTTTTAATTACAGATGATTTAAACCAAAATACTGATAGATGGGGTCAAATATTAGGAAATATTAAGGAGTATAGTTTATACTTACATTTCTATCATATTATGTTAGATAAAAAAGTTCTGGGTTTAAATTCGAAAGAACCATTAATTTCTTTAGATCGCAATATTGGTTTTCCTGCTAAGAATGAAAATAGAATAAAACAGTCCTTGTTGGATATATTTCTTAAGAGTTTCATAAATGCTTATTCAAATAAAGACACTGTACCTATTGAGTTTACTAATGAGCTTAATGATATTTGGCTATCTACAATGGTGGGGGCTATTGATCAAATAAATCATGATTTAGTTAAATTGTTTAAAAATAAAGAGCTAATAGATATCAAGCTATTAATAGCTCCTATAATTAATTTGCCTAAATTGGAGTTTGGTGATAATAGATATATATATGATTATCAGCGAATAGGACTACCATGCTTAATTGATTGTGTCTTATGGATATCAAAGATATTAAATCAGAAAAATGAACTAATATATCAGTTAAGTTTCGAAGATTTGATTTTCTTAAGTACTTGTGAAAAATATAATAAAGGTTCATTATTTGAGCTTATAAATGGTAATAGGATTACAGTAATAACAAAAGATTTAGAAATTTATGTCTTAAATGAGTTAAAGCAAATCAAGAATGATTTAATTCCATTTAAAGAGAATGCAGAGTATGTTGTTAAATTAGCTCTGATAAGTTCAAATTTTTTAAGTAAAGAAAAAACGGAAGAATTACTCTATGTTACAACAAGCAATTTGATATCTTATGGTGGGCATAAATATATGTTGTTATATGATATTCTAGAAAGTATAGAAATATGTATTAATGAAGGATCAAATTTTGGAAAATACTATTTGAATAGGATATTTCCTTATGTTTTTCATATTGAAAAGTTGACTTCTGGTGATGAAACTCGACATTTTATGAATGAGTTTTGCAAGCTTTTGCCCAAAGTGGATCATAATTTACTTTTTAATATTTACCTGTATAATCTTAATGTAAGAGATTATATGAATGTAGATAGTTTATTTGATAATATTTTAGACTCGTTAGATTATAGAGATCCTGTTGCAAGGGCTATTGGAAAAACAGCAATTAATAGTCATTATCAAACATTAATCGAGATTCAAAAGAAAGGGAATGAGGAAGTTACTGAAATAGTTAATAAATTAAATAATAAGTTTGGTTTAGTAGAGATTACTGAAGAATCTGAAACATATATTCATAAAGATGATGAGGCTGATTATATTTCTATATCAACAATAGATATTAAAAACTATATATTTTCTAATACAGATTTTACAGAAAGCTATTTAACCTACTCAAATTGTTCATTCTTAAACTCTTGGTTAAAAAAACATTTAGAAAACGGAACAGATGAAGAATTATTATTTATTGTGTTAAAGGATATTATTGGAAATAATTTCTCAAATATATCATCAGAATTATTAGATAGTGTTTATTCTTTAGCAATTGATTATGATGATAATTTTGCTTTTAATTGTATTTGCTGGGCACATGCTAATGGTGGAGGATGGGGAGCTTCTTATTTTGGAAAACTAGAATATGCTCAAAAAAGATGGAAAAATGTTTTATTAGATTTTCCACAAAGAGTGGATGAATTTTATAAACATAGTGTTACAAATTCTGGTAGATACTATGGTAGAGGTAAACAGTATAGTATTCCCATTCCGAATAGTATTCAGTTTTATTTTGATAGAAATCAACAAGATAAGGCAGAGCAAATAACAACTGCCTATATTGAAGTTTTAACAAATATATTTCCAAATGTTAATCTTGTTTTACCAGAATATTTAAACGATTTACAGGAGGTAAACTTGTTTGATATATTATTATCTCGATTGACTTGGATAAGTCCAATTGTTAGATATAGAGCAGTTGAAAGTATATCTGAATTATTAGAAAATGATGAGCATGGAGAGTATCATAAATTGTTCATAGAATATTTATCCTATGAAGGGTTAGAAAATAGAAGCTGTGAAGGTTTATTGGTTATATTGAAATCTTTAAAAAATAAAAAATCATTTTCGTTTCAATATGTGAATGAATCAGTTTTAAGGAATTTAGTTACAATTAAAAGTATGTCTACGGATTTGCTTATTACAAAAATTTCGGAAATATTATCTATAAAGGTAGAATCATATAAGTTATTGGTCAGTAATGTAACCATTAATATTAGAATAAACACCAAAGAAGCAGAGTTTATTGAGTTAATAAAAAGTAATATACCTTCATATTATTTACATTATGCAGCAGGTATACAAGATATCATTGGTGATTCCTATAACTTTTTATCAATATGGTTTAATCAATATCAAGAGTATTGTCATAGTTTTAATATAGGAAAAGAAAGTGATGAGGAAAGTAGATACTGCCAAACTAAATATCAGTTTATGATAGGAAAGTGTACTATATACGGAGATATTTTGAAATCAACTTTTATGGGGGTATTAGAATATTTGTATAAGGTAAAATGTATCAACTTTTCAGATTTAAATCACTATCTAATAAAAAACTTACCGATAGATATATCATTATGGGATATTAATGTGGGAGAAAAACCAAGTTGGTGGCCAGAAATTACAATACCAAAAGAGTTTGTAAATTCTAAAGATTATACACAAAAAGTAATTGAATTTATTAAAAGTGATAATCCACAATTACCTTTGTACTTTAAAGGAAATTATTCAACCACAAAGGAGTTTTATAATTCTAATTCATACTGTGAAATAGAATCTATCGTCTTTATGACTAATCAGCATAGATCTACTATAGAGAAGATTGATTTATCTATTGTCTATAAACAACTTAAAAACACTGGAGTATGGTATGTTTTAGGTGATGACATTAATCCTAATTTCGAAGAAAACTTAAGATTTAATGGTTATTGTGAATCTAATCTATGTACTTCTTTAATATCTCCAATGAAATCATTTTTAAATAATACTTGGCAATATTATAGAGTATTTAATGACATCAAATTATTATCCCCTTTCTTATCAAGTACATTAGATTTAGTAGTTAATAACGGTAGACTTGAATATGAATACAAAGGAAAAAAAATAGCTTATTTTAGTGATTTTCTAGTCAATTTTAAAGACTCTTGTTATTCTGAGGAGCCAATACCTTATAATCATTACTTAATGGTTGATAGAGAGTATATTAATAGTGTTAGTAAGGATTATGAAATGAAATTGATGGTTATGATAAAACAGGGAATTATTGTAAAAGACAGAATGAGTCGCGATGAAGTATATGAACGTATAGAAAGCCTTAAGATAATTGAACTTTAATATTATTCATTCATTTCCAAATATAACCTTTAACAACCATTAGAAGTTTAGCGATATAAGTATTTCTTATTTTGACATCAACCAAAATAAGACACTATGCAAACCACAAGTAAAAACAAAGGAGGAAGAAAGCAAAAATCTAATCCTAAAAAACACAGACACGTTTTTAGACTCACTGAGTCTGAAAACCAGAGATTACTTACTTTGTTTGCTTCCTCAGGGATGGCAAACAAAGCAAACTTTCTTGTTTCTCTGCTTTTAGATAGAGAGATTACAACGGTAAAAGTAGATGTAGGTGTTTTGCAGTACCATACGTTACTAACCAAGCTCTTTAACCAATTTAAAGCAGTAGGGGTAAACTACAATCAGATTGTAAAGCTATGTAATCAGTACTTCTCTCAAGATAGAGCTAAGCGTTCTATCTCAAGACTTGAAGAGTACACTAAAGATCTAACTAAGCTGTGTTACTATATTATCAAGCTAAGTAAGGAGTTTGAAGAGAAACATCTTAATTCAAAAGGTAAGGTATGATAGCTAAAATTGGAAAAGGAAGTAACCTAATAGGAGTGTTGTCTTATAATCAGTTAAAGGTTGACAAGGGACAAGGAGCTGTAATAGATACGAATCATTTACCTGAACCGAATAACTCTGTAGACTACATTGATTCCCTCTATAGACACTTTGAACCATATCTAATAGTGAATAACAAGACTGAAAAGATTGTAAGACACATTTCTTTGAATCCGAACCCTAATGATAAACTAACAGACGATGCGTTAAATGAAATAGCTAAGCAGTATATGAAGCAGATGGGATATGAAAACCAACCTTATATTGTCTATAAGCATAGTGATATAGAAAGAGAACATATCCATATCGTAACGGTTTGTACAGATTTACAAGGAAAGAAAATTGATGATAAATACGATCATCTCAAATCAATGAAAGCTTGCCGTGAAATTGAAAAGCAGTTTAATCTAACTTCATCAGTCAATCAGACGCACAAAGAATCTAAACAAACTCTATTTAAACCAGTTGACTACACAAAGCTTAATCTAAAAACTCAAATAGCCTCGGTTATACGCTACTTACCCAAGTACTATCATTATGACAGCTTAACAAGTTACAACGCTTTATTATCCCTATTTAATATCAGAGCAGAAAAGGTAGAGGCAACTTATAATGGACAAGTAAAACAAGGCTTAGTTTATTTTGCTTTAAACGAAAAAGGAGAGAAGACTAGTAATCCTTTTAAGGCATCACTCTTTGGTAGAGAGGCTAGTTACCAAGAATTAGAAAAGCATTTTAAAGCATCAAAAGAAAGATTAAAAACCTTACCAACTAAGGCTAATTTAAAACAAACCATTGAAGTAGCTATAAACAGTACTAGCTCATTACAAGAGTTTAAAGAAGAGCTTCTCAATCAAGGAGTAAACGTTGTCCTCTTTCAAAACAAAGACAATCGTATCTATGGCGTAACTTTTATAGATCACAACTCAAAAAGCGTTTACAAAGGATCTGATTTAGGTAAAAACTTATCCGCTAATGTTTTTAATCAGAAATGGAGTAGTACTTCTGAATCTGAAGGTTTAATTAAACCGCAAGAGCTTCAAGAAGAACAAAAGAATGAAAGTAAACGCGATTTACCCTTATTTACACAAGCCACTGAAGAGATTCATCCTATGTTTGAGTTTGTAGAATCAGCGTTAAGTGGTAATGATGTAGCGTTTACATCATTTGTTAGTTTATTTTCAGCTAATCAAAATGTAAATTATCAAGAGTATGAATCTGAGATAAAGAAAAAACAGAAGAGAAAAGGTAGAAAAAGATTTTAAGATTAAGAGGTATTTGCGTTTAATTCTACTATATATGTGTTATGTACCGTTTAATCTCCCATTCGTCTATTATCATGTTCTAATAGTCTAGTTAGTTTTGTCCAGATTAAAAATGAAAAATAAGAACATGAATATAAAAGATATTTTAAAAGAAACAGATAAGCCAGTTTTATTGCAATTCTATGCAGAGTGGTGTGGTCCATGTAAGACTTTATCAAAAATGATTGATGAGTCAATAAATGATATTACAACACACGTTGAATTAAAACGCATTAACGTGGATGAACATCCTGCTATCGCTGCTGAATTCTTTGTAAGAGCAATTCCTACTATGGTATTAGTTAATCAAACAGGAGAGGTTAAATGGAAGCATACAGGTGTTATGCCAGTAAAGGATATTGTAGCTGAACTAATCAAGTAATTAAAATGTAGAGAAGTTATGGTATCACGTAGGGATTTTTTAAAAACAAGTACATTAGCTTCATCAGCATTGCTGTTAGCTAATCCGCTGTTGTCTTTTGCTAGTTTGGATGAAAAAAGCGAACAAGAACTTTTTGATGTTATTATCGTTGGAGGTAGTTATTCTGGATTATCAGCCGCATTAGCATTAGGGCGCTCTTTACGCCGAGTTTTAATACTAGATAGCAATGAACCTTGTAATCGAATGGCCACTCATTCACATAACTTCTTAACACAAGATGGAAATCCTCCAGGAGGGATTGGAAAACTTGGAAAAGAGCAAGTTGAAAAATATGAAACTGTGTTTTTCCATTTAACTAAAGTAAATAGCGTAGAGAAGCAAGAGAATCAAACTTTTACTGTTACAACAGATCAAAATAAGAATTACGCCTCTAAGTATGTCTTATTTGCTACAGGAATGAAGGATGAGATGTTACCAATAAAAGGATATGAAGCTTGTTGGGGGAAAAGTATTTTGCACTGTCCCTATTGTCATGGATATGAAGAAAGACACAAAAGCACCACTATTTTAGCCAATGGAGATGTTGCTTTTCATTATGCAATGCTTGTTTCTAATCTAACAGACAAGTTAACTATTCTGACAAATGGTACTGCCTTATTTAAAACAGAACAACAAAACATTTTAGCCAAAAATAAAGTCCAAGTGATTCAGAAGCAGATCAAAGAGCTTAACCATCAAAATGGAAAAGTATCTGAGATTATTTTTCAAGATAATACAACATTGTTTACAGAGGCTATCTATTCAAGACCTCCTGCTAAGCAACATTGTGATATCCCAGAAAAGTTAGGCTGTGAATTAACAGAGCAAGGACTACTTAAAATAAACGCCAAACAAGAAACAACAATCCAAGGAATCTATAGTTGTGGCGACACAAGTTCATTTCGATCTGTTGCCACAGCAGTAGCCACTGGATCAGCAACAGGTATGTCAATAAATGCTCAGTTGTGTCAAAACGACTTTATGAATTAACCTTTTAAAGATATCTTATAATTTCAGTTATTAAAATTTAAGTATTAAGGTTAAAGTTTGCAATTTATATTAGATTTCAAAAGCAAGTGATTTAGCCAAGATCACTTGCTTTTTTTATACAAACACAAGCATCTGTGTTTTGTACCATTTTTCATCCCATATGCTTAAGAACGAGATAGAAAGTAATTCTGAATTTTGAATCAGTAAAATTAAATCTACAAATAGAATGGAAAAACATGAATGTATCATTATAGGGTCTGGTCCCGCAGGTTATACTGCTGCAATATATGCTGCTCGTTATGGACGAAAACCAGTACTTTTTTCGGGTATCTTACAAGGAGGACAATTAACTCAAACAACTGATGTGGACAATTACCCTGGCTTTCCAAATGGAATACAGGGAACAGATCTTGTCAATGATATGCTGCAACAGGCTTTGCGCTTTGGAACAGAGGTAAAATATCAAATGATTGTGTCAGTAGATGCTTTTGATAGACCTTTTAAACTAACGGCAAGTGATGGAGCAATTTACTTAAGTGATAGCGTTATTATTGCTACAGGAGCCTCAGCTAAGTATTTAGGTATTCCCAATGAACAAAAGTATTTAGGAATGGGAGTATCAGCGTGTGCTACTTGTGATGGATACTTTTACAAAGGAAAAGAAGTAATTGTAGTTGGAGGAGGAGATACAGCATTAGAAGAAGCTATGTTCTTGGCTAATTTAGCTAGCAAAGTACATCTATTAGTTAGAAAGGATCACTTTAGAGCATCAGCTATTATACAAGAGCACTTGCAGGGTTATGATAATGTAGAAATTCATTACAATACAGAACTATTAGAAGTTATCGGAAATGAACATTTCGTTGAAGGGGCAGTAGTGTTTAACAACCAATCTAATATCCAAAGACAAGTTAATGTAGATGGTATTTTCATTGCCATTGGTCATTCTCCTAATACGGAAGTATTTACCTCTTTGGTCAATACAGATGAAGTAGGTTATATCAAAACTATTGCAGGATCAACTGAAACTAATGTTCCAGGCATCTTTGCCTGTGGAGATGTTCAGGACACTAAGTATAGACAAGCTATTACAGCAGCAGGTAGTGGCTGTATGGCTGCTATTGATACAGAACGATTCCTAAACAATAGATTGATTAAACACGACATATATTGTGTTGAAACTAATACAAATATTTTAGCGCTAGAGGAGTACCAAGAGCCAGAAGATAAGCTTAGTATTTTTGACAAGATGTACCAAGAAGAAGAATATGCCTATGGCATTCTTCCTAATAGTTACTTTAAAGATAAGATTGATAGTTTGATTCCTGGCAAAATTCTGTTAGCAGGTGAAGGAGAAGGAAGAAACGCTGTTTACGCCGCTAGTAAAGGATGGGAGGTATATTGTTTTGATATTAGCTCTTACGGAAAAACAAAGGTTTTAAAACTTGCACAGCAAACAGGAGTGAAGCTAAACTATGAATTAAAAAATATGAAAGAACTTACTTATGAGTTAGCTTCTTTTGATGTAGTAGCTTTAATTTACACTCCTTTAGAACACAGTGAACTGGTTAAATATCTAAAACCAGGAGGAAGATTAATCTTTGAGGGATTCAGTAAAAAACAAACCAAGTATAATCAAGAAAACCCATTTGCAGGAGGATCAAGAGAAGCATCAGAGCTTTATAATTATGATCAAATGAAAGAAACTTTCAAAGACTTATCTATGAGAGAATCTTATGAAACACAAGTAATTTTAGAAGAAGGCATTTATCACCAAGGAGTATCTTATATATTAAGATATTATGGCATAAAATAACAATTATCATAATATTAGTTTAATTTATATCCAAGATATATTTTGAATATCCTCGCCAAGAATTAAACTTTAAAATCATTCTAATTGTAGGCTGTTCGGATTTTCTCTTGAAAGCTTTAAAATCTTTTAAAAATGATATACGAGCTATATGAACAATAGTATAATCGTTAAATGCGTAGATTATAATAGAACAAAAGCTTTTAAAGCTTTTGTTCTATTATAGTTTTAAAATCAAAATCACTTATTTCTTTATTTAGGGTGGTTCCTTTATAGAAACCATCAAAATTCAAAATTTGCCTTTTTTCTTTCTTGTCTGAATCCTTGATTTCAAGGAAATATTTTGAGTTTATGGAGTGCTCTATAGCATATTTTTCAAACTCTAACCAAGCATTTAAATATAAATTTACTGTTTTATTAATTTCAGTTTCTACTAATATTTTATGATCTTTTATAATAGCACTTATCACAGCATATTTACCATATCTTAGAGCGTGACCAAAGTTAATTATACCATCTTTATTGTTTTTATCTTTACTATATTTTATCTGATAGTTATTAAGTTCTTGTAAAATAAAATATGCATTAATGTAAGATTTATATTTAGAGGTATCCTTGAGTACTTTATCGAAATTATTTTTTTTGAATAAAGTTGAGCCACCAGATCGTCTTGCTTCAGTTGGTTTTCTTTGACATGCTAATATTAATCTTAGTAAGACTTCGCGATCAATAATTTTTTTTCTATCTATATATTTGTTCTTTATTCCTTCGCTAAATTCTCCTGCTTTACGTTGATAAAAATAACCGAATTCATCAAAAATAAGGTTTTGAAGCTCTATTTGTATTTTATCATTTGATCTTCTATCTGCTTCTGATACAGTTGTTTGTTGGTTTGTTGCTTTAGATATAGCTTCAATTAGTTTAAGTTTGTTGTCACTATGTCCATCTTTAATAGTTTCATTAAATGTTATAATTTTTAATAATACTTCTTTACCTTCAAATACTTTAAGGTCTTCTTTATGCTCTAAACAGTCTTCATAGATTCTACTTAGTGTAAAGGCTGTTTGCCCTCCATTAATAATCTGTGGATTAGCAATGATTAATTGTCCAATTCCTTTTTTTGCAATTTTTTTATTAAGGTTGGTGTCATCAGATAACATTGTTATTCCGTTATTGTATAGTGCAAATTCATTTGTGTCTTTAGAAGTTAATGTGTTAGCTATTTCAGAATTTACTGTACCAGATTTCATATCTAAGTAACTTCTTGGATTGTATTTTAATATTGAATTTTTATACTTATATAATGTTTTTGCTATTTCCAATGTAGGAATAAATAATGCTGTTATTTGGCAGTCAGTAAATTCGGTTTCAACAGAATAACTAATTTCTTCGGATGTTTTGTTACTTAGATTTATTTCAATAATTAGTTCTTTCTGATCATAATATGTCCCACAAATTACAGGAAATACTAATTCTTTATATGCTCTTTCAAAATTGAATTCTTGGACAGGGTTCCCATCTGATAGTTTTTTTAATTTGTTCTGTGAGACTACTTTAGTATTAGCTATAATTATAATCTCATATTTATATCTTCCAATATCTGGTATTGTTGAAATAGTTTGTATTAATTTTTGTATTTTATCATTATACTTAGAACCATTTTCATATGTTTTTTCACCATCAGTAATTCTATCAATATCCATATTGATTAATTCCTCATATTTAATTTCTCTACTTTCAAAATTTAGTTGATTATCTCTAAATTTTGATTGTATAAAATATATTTTTTTATTTTCATTATCAATATAGTAACCATCTACCCCTCCATCATTTGTTCCATCAGTTACAAAATACTCTCTTTCTTCAAATGTTAATAATCCAAATCTAACTTTCAAGAACAAGTGAATATATGCTCTCGATCTAGCTTTATTTAATTTTTCATCTTCAGTTTCAAGAGGATGGTAAAAAGTATAATTTCCAGGAGCTTCCTTTCTAATTTCATCTAAAATAGTAATAAGTGTATTGTATTTTGACATAGTAAAGTAAAATATTATATATGGTAAAATAAAGAAATATTTACCGATTACTATTACGGAAATCCGTAAACCCCTCAATATTTTGAGTTAACACTCTATTTCAACAAAAAACTAGCGACTTCGGAGTAGTTTTCCAGCCCTCTGCAAGAGCAAGTCGTTTTGATGGCACGAACGTAGTTTCGAGTGCCTCAAAACATAACTTGCTCTAATCTTTCGATTAGTAATTCCTCTTATTTTACAAAGTAAAATCTAAAGTGATTTCATATTAAGAAATCACTCACTATTCTGCACTAAAATGCCAAGTACTACCTTAAAACTCCATAAATCAAATAAAGCTAGTATATGAGGTTTCTTTGTATGTATAATCATATTTGCCCAAGTAAATAGGTCGGTCACTCAGTACTAATGTAGTTAAAAAAGCAAGTAGTCCTGTGAATCAGTACTGTTGTAGTAAAATAAGCAGGTAACTCTGTTACTCAGTATTCTAGTAGTTAAAGAAGTAAGTGGTTAGGTCATTACTCGCAGTAGTATAGAGAGATATCCTTAGCATAGTAAATAGCTCCGTAATTCGGTATCTATTGTGGGAATTGCAATTGTAGCTTGATACATAGTTAAGTGAAGTGCTTAATATGACACTACTTATCTGAATATAATATTCAGTACTTAAAGAGATGTTTAATTACAACTATAGACCACTATGAGCTTTCTAATAGATGTATCTATTGACTAATCTATTTATTTGCGCAAGTAGCTAAATACATACAATTATGAAAACAAAAAAAGAACCAATTTTTGTAGCCTTCTCTTCTCAAAAAGGAGGAGTTGGTAAAAGCACGTTTACTACGTTAGTAGCAAGTATTTTACATTATCAATTGGGCTACAATGTAGTTGTTTTTGATGCGGATTTTCCACAGCACAGTCTTGTGAAAATGAAAGAAAGAGATTTAACTGTAGTTATGGAAAATGAGAGTTTAAAAAAACTCGCTCATAAGCAGTTTACTACCATCAACAAGAAAACTTATCCAATAATACAAGAGAAAGCGGATGATGTACTAAAAGCTGCAAAGCAGTTTGTAAGTGAGTCACCTATCCCTATTGATGTTGTTTTCTTTGATTTGCCAGGAACGGTTAATACCGCTGGAATAATCAATGCGTTATCAGGCATGCACTATATTTTTACTCCTATAACAGCGGATAGAGTAGTGATGGAAAGTACTCTTGTCTTTACACAACTTTTACGAGATGTTGTGATGAAAAAGACACAGACATCCATACAAAGCATGAATCTATTTTGGAACCAAGTAGATGGTAGGGAGAGTACTCCTTTGTATAATATCTATAACCAAGCTATTGAGGAATTGGATTTTAGTTTGATGCAAAGTCAAATTAAAAGTAGTACGCGATTTCGTAAAGAGAGTGAAGAAACAAGTAAGCTTGTTTTTCGCTCTACTTTACTACCACCTGATAAACGCCTGAGTAAAGCAAGTGGATTAGACGCTTTTATAGAAGAGTTTTTAACAATCATCCAATTATAACACCATGGAAAAAGATAACAAAAACAAAAAGCAATCGCCTATGCGTATTGACGAAGAGCTAATGATGAGCCTAATGGTTGATGGAGTGAGGAAAGAGGGAATCAAAGAACCAGTTCAGATAGAGGTTGAAACAAACGAAGATCAAACTATCATAGCAGACAAATCCTCAAAGCAAAAAACTGCTTTAAAAGAGAAAAAGCAAGCAAAGCAAAGTATTGAAAATGATTATGATGATATCTTTTTTAAAAAATCAGAGACTAATGCAAGAGATGGTAAAACGGTGTATATAAGGCCGGAGTTTCACGAGAAGTTAACTCGTATTATTCAAGTAATAGGAGAGGACAAAATAACGATATACGCATATTTAGACAATTTATTAGAGCATTACTTTGATGAGTTTGCCCAGCAGATCACCAAGAGTTACAACCAAAAATACAAACCAATTTAATACCTAAAAAAGATGAAAAATATATTCAAGAAAACAGAACAAACAAATAATTCACAAAAGTATGCTGATCAGTTCTTAACTAATCGATTCCCATCCACTCGCGCAGGGAAAGTTGTGTATATCCGTCCTGAACATCACGAAGTACTACTTCGCATTACCCAACTAGCTAAAGAAGAGAAAACAACGCTCTATGCGTATATCGATAATATCTTAGAGCAGCATATTAAAGAGCACACGGATGATATCAAGGCTTATTTTCAAGAACATTATAAACCAATTCTTTAACCCATGGAAATAATCATCATAATCAGTCTTGTTATTGTTATCGCTTTGCTGTTGTCTGATAAAAATAAACCCTTTAAAAAAGAGAATCCTACCACAGCAAAAGAGCTACCCTTTAAGCAAGACGTCCGTGTAAGTGTTATGGGAGAGAGTAAGCCTGTTATTCTAAAGCAATCTCTACAAACCGAGCAAGAGGTTAATATGCAAGAGGAAGAGCAAGTATTAGTTACTAGCATAGATCCTTTAGTGAATGAGTTTACCCAGAGATTCAATCTTAATGAGTTAGATACATTTCTAGATTCAGTTGGTAAGGAGCTAATTGATGATACTACCATTGAGATAGCTAAGAAGTTAGAAGGGTCAGAGTTACTTAAACTACTTGAGCAGGAGATGCCAAATTCAGTCAAGTCTATTGTATTCAGCAGCAAGAGGTAATTATTTTGAAACAAGTATATATTCAACTTCTTTAGCAATTCCATTAGTAGGAGCAGCTTGTATTAAAGGAGGAGCAAAAATCGGTGAAGATGCTGCTAAGCGAATAGGTATAATAGCTACAAAGGCAGATAATGCAGATGGTTTTGTACTTAGAGTAGTTCATGTAGGAGATATAAAACCAGGAGAATTACAGTTGACATCAGTTTACTTAGGACCAAATCAACAGTTAACAAAAGAATTTGAAAGTAGTGTTCTTGCAGATGTAAAAAACTATACGAAGAAAGCTGACATAGTAGAGAGTTTAAAGCATAATGAAGCTGTGAAACTCTTAAAAGGTAAAGAGCTATTAAGTTATGTTAAAGAAAGCTTACGTCGCAGTGGTTTATCAGATGATGTACTTCGTCGATTAGATGATAGTAAGATTTGGACAGATGAGAAATTACAAACGCTGAATCACTATTTATCAGATCCGAAGAAATATGGTAACTTAGCAGAGGAGTTAAATAATAAGAATTTATTCGATGCAGTAGAGGCTATTATACACAATCCTATCGATGCATGGGATATCATTAAACAGACACAGAGCGATGAAGTAATACGTGCAGTAACCGAACGAATCGGTAAGAGCCAGTTCTTTAAAGAGGTAGTAGGAAGGGGAAGAACTTTTGAAACATTGGTAACGTCTAAAATAAAGACAATCAATCCACCTTTTGCGGATTTGATAGCTGATGGATTTACACACTTAGATCAAATCTACCTTCTTCGAAAAGGAGGAAGTAAGAATATTATTGCAGATGATTTATTTGTTAAATTAGTGAAAGATGAAAAAGGAAGACCTTACTATAAAGCTGTTATAAGTGATAGTAAATTGACAAATGGATCACCGTGGACAGATAATCAATGGAGTGAATTAATAGAGATATTCCAAAACAACAAAAACTTACCTTTTATTGAGTATCAAATAAGAAGTATAGATAGTAATTTACCTAAAAATTTGCGAGGTAATATTGACATAAGAATATATCGAGAAGATGTATATAAAATAATAAGTGATGGGGCTGGAAATATTAAGATTCCACCAATTAAACAGTTTTAAAAATGAGTATAAAAGAATGGAATAATAGTATTTTGAATGGAATTGTTTTTTTGTTAGAAGAATTTACAGAATATTCAGATAGTAATAGTGTTACACTTTTAAAAAACAATGAAGGCAAGAGTATTTATGGTTTTAGTTGGTTCATCAGTGAAAATTATAAAAATGAACTTGTAGTGAGAAATACCATATATTGGATTAATTATCCACAAATGGAGAAGATTGTTCGACAAATTTTGTTTAAGAATGATCTTGTAGGTTGTGGGACAATAGAGGGGACATCTTCTTCTTTCGTAGATAAAAATAAAGGTAAATTATTAATACCCTATGATGTAAATGATGGAGATGTTGTAAATAAAGAAAGGTTAAATGATATTATTCTAAGATTTGTCTCTATTCTCAACGTAGAAGCATTTCCTTTTTTCGAGAAATGGTCAAGTTTAAATACTTTGTATCATTACATAAAAGATATGGAAGATATAGAAGAATTGGAGGCTGTGTTAGGTCAGTTCTGGCAGTTTAAGAGGGTTACTATTTTTAGGTTGTGTAATGACGATAGGTATCAGGAGTGTATGGATTCAATTTATGATAGAGAAAAGAAGTATTATGATGAAGATGCTAATGATATTGATAATATAAGATATTACCATGCTGCACGAGATTTAAAAGCAGTACTAGATACCACAGCACCAGTATATAATGTGTAAATTAGACAGCTCCTATGTGGAGCTGTTTTTGTAGATATACAGTTTAATTTTGTTAGAGGGATTCAAAAACGGAAGAGTTTAGAAGACAAACTTGTGCTTAATAAAGTAGCAGAGTTCTTACATCCTTCTAATAAAAAAGCATTAGATGCCATAGGCGGAGAAAGTGGATTAGAAGAAATTATTAAGGCGAATGTTAGAGCAGGGTGCAGTACTTGTGGAAAGGCATCGACAAGTTTCTTAAAAAATATGGATGAGTATTTAGACGATGTTCTGTATTTTGGGAATACTTTTGCAGGTAAAGAAGGTTTTGATAAGGTAATCAAAGAACTGAAAGTTATCAATAAGAAGAATAAAGATCCTAATTACGCTGTAGAAGGAGCTACTTTTATGTTGAGAAAGATAAGGGAAACACCAGAGATAACAGCGAATAGTGTTAGAAGGTTTGATGGAATATTTGAAGGAGAGATAGACAAAATATGTTTAAATTGTCGATTTGATATAGAACTAATATCAGGAAAGAAATTTGAGTATAAGAGTTACGGACCAACATCTATTAGTAGTATCTCAAGTAGTGATATATTCTTGAGACAACACTTAAGTTATTTGGAAGAAACAACTTCTTTAGATAATATACTGTATGAGTTTGATAAATTGAAATTCTCAGATAGGGATAAGGTTGTTGAACAGTTTAGAAAAATGTATGAGAAGAATGCAGAACAAATTTTTAAACCTAAGTCTCAAGGAGGATTAGGAGAAAGTAAGATAAAAGAGTTGTTTGGTAATAAAATAAATAGTATTGATGATTTTCTTGATGAGATAGAAAATATCAATAGTCCAATTTATAAATTTATAAAAGTAGATTAATGGAATTAGTAGACCATTTAAAAAATGTGGGAGATACCAAGGTTATAAATAAGCGAGTATATTATGAGAAGAATGGAGCTATTATGTTGTACCCTAATAGAAAAATTATAGAATTAGATGATTTTTGGGGTATTCATTATAGTGATAGTATAATCAATGTATTTACAAATAGAAGTTTTAATTTACTCTATGATTATGAAGGTAATCTGTTAAGTTCATATGAGAAAATAAATTTTTATTATATTTTGTCAAAAGACGATTTTATATATTATGATAGGGTAGATAAAAGAACAAAGAGAAAGGATATAAAATTATATGATGGGAAAATAGATTTAAGTTACCTTAAAGATAATTTATTCTTCTTTATTGATAAGGAGTTATTGAGATTTTGTAATATTCAAGATGGCAGTATTTATTGGCAATATGATATATCATCTATTGCTAATAACCCCCATAACGATGTTTATAACAAAGCGGCAGAATGGAAGGTAAAGAAGTTTATAGGTGTTATAGCAGATAAGTTGTGGATAGCTTTAAATCATCATACTATCATAGCGTTAGATATAAAAACAGGACAGTTGGTTCATCGAATCGATTGTATTGATGGTTTTAAGTGTGGATGGCTTCCATCTGCTATTCCATTGCCAGAAGCAACAGTGATAGATGAGAAGAATAATGTGTTAATTGGATTTATGTGGGAGTTTTATTGGGAGATAAACCCAATAGACGGGACACTTACTTTTATAGATTTGACAGAAGAGTTAAAACTAGTGGCTATCCGAAATGATCTTGCAGAGTTTGTTTTAACAGAAGATTCTATTTATTTTGCAAGTCATCCAAGTGAAAGTAAAATAGGGTTATTAGATCGAAAGAGTAAAAAGGTTACTTGGAGTTATGAGTTTAAAACAGAAGAAGGAGAACGAGAAGTTCGTATTATGCAACTTCAAGGTAATGAAGAGAAAATAGGAGCTTTAAGTTCTGCTAAAACTCTTTACATCTTCGAAAAAGAATAGGTAGACAGCTCCTATGTGGAGCTGTTCTCTTTTGTATAAAAGTATATTCAAGTATGGTCTCCAAAACCTAACATTTCTACCCTAAAAATGATTACGCTTCTTCCTTCAAAAACACCCTATCACTAAGATTAATCTGTTAAAAAACAAGAGTTGATTTTATTGTTAATTATTCCTTAATTTATGTTGTGCGAAATTAGTACACATATCCTGTAAACCCTTATGAATGCTAGGTTTTAAATTATTGTATCGAAGATAGCTTTTTACTTGTAAAAGTATGAACAGTCTGTTTAAAAAAACCATTGAACATAAAGAATTACCTTTTAATCAAAGTACTCAGACAACTGTATTGCTATATCTCTTGAACCTTTTCCAACATAAGTTAAAAACATAGCTTCAGAGCTGTGTCCTGTCATATTCATAAGAAAAACAGTAGGAATTAAGCCATAATTGTTTGTAGCAAATGAACGTCGACCTATGTGTGAACTAACTAATTCCCATTTATAAAACATCCCTTTTTCGCTTCGCCATACTCCATCCTTTTGCTTTACTTTAGATTGACTTTGTAATCTTGTATTAATACCCGCTTCTTTACATACTAATTTGACTAATGCATTATATTTTTGATCATTTAACTGTTTAGGAAAGTCCCCATCTCTTTTATCTAAAATAGCCATTACTTGCGAGCTTAAAGGTATAGTCATTAGTTTCCCTGTTTTTTTCTGAACAAACTCTAGTAAAGGTTTGGTTATTCCTTTACGATTTTTTTGATAGCGTATCATAGATTTATCAAAACGCATAAAATCAGAAATACGTTGACCTGTATAACATGAAATAAGTAGCCAGTCTCTAACAATATCAAGAAGAGTGTCTACTAACTTTACTTCAGCTATCCATTCTAATTCAAATTTCTCTAAGAAGACACTACTAACACGTTCTCTTTTTGTTCTAACTAGATCTAATGTATTGCTTACAGGAATATCAAAAATCTTTGCATGATTACATATTGTTTTTATAAACACAACATTTCTAGCTATTGTATTTTGAGCATATCCTTGATCCTTACAGTATTCAACAAATGTCATCATTACTCTTACATCTATATCTTTTACAAGTAAGCATTGCTCTATTGTGTTTTCAAAGCGAATAATAAGATTCTTAACAGACCTAGCTTTACTTAATGTAGCTGCTGTTGCATCGTCCCCTTTATCTATAACATATTGATCAAACCAACATTTTAATTCTTCGCTAGTAGTTCTTGGTGGTATAATTTTAATTTTGGGAGCATAGTATTGTTCTACAATAGCCTCAAGCCATTGTTTTGTATAAACATCTAGATTAGCAGATTCCCTTAATACAAGTTTCTTTAACTCTCTTAATTTTTTTGATACCTCTTTTTTAATATCACTATAAATAGGATGAGTAACATTTCTTGCTCTATGATATTTTATCCAATAAGTCCTATCTACTTTAACCCTTGAATCAGCTTCCACAAAAAATACTTGATCAAGCACTTTATACGAGAATCTAATTCTTAATGAACATTCATCAAGAGCACGCCTATATATAAATCTAATACTTATCATTGTCTTAAAATATAAATTGTTAAACACAAATAGTAATATTCAAAATGAAATAAAGCTTATTTCATTTAGCTCACATTCAGAAAATAACACCTGAAAATGTTTTAGAATTCTAGTTTGACTTGAATAAGAAAACTATGAAATTTGAGATAGCCTAAATTAATATCTTATGATAATAGTTTAAATACCATTGTAGTTTATGGTTACGTTTGGCTATTTAAAGATAAAAGGCGTAATACCCTAAAAGGTTTATAATTTGAGTACTCTCAGATTTAGAATAGGAGAGATGTTCAGAGCAAACTTAGGTAATTAATAAGATGTTTTTTTATATCGACCCAATAATTACGAAAATTTAGGGGAATTAACCAATATACTTATTTAACAATAAAATTGTGAATATGCCCAAAAAGAGTGCTTTATAGCACCTAAACGCCAAGTAATTCCATTAAATGCCAAAAAATCAACATTTTAACAAAAAAGCGAAAGTATATTTTGGACATAAAAAAAGGGTTAATGATTTGATAATCAAATCATTAACCCTTCAAATTGTGGAGTCGCCGAGAATCGAACTCGGGTCCAAACAAGCAATCAGGAAGCTTTCTACACGCTTAGTTTTTTCTTAGATTTTCGACCGTTGGCTTGGCAAAAAACAGCCACCAAAAGCTTAGCCTCTTAAGTTTCGAAATGTCACCGAGACCATAACATTCCTAGGTTTACTTTACGGTTCCTTTGGATAAAGCGCCATAAACCAGGGCTCTTTAGAGGAATTCAGCTCTCCCACCTAGTGGGAACTAAAGGCAATCTTACTGTAATTCAGATTATGCAGCTAAAGCGTAGTTATTTTCGCCATTTAAAAAGGTCGTTAGATGATATTTACGAGCAATCTAACAACGCTCGACGTGCTTACTAACTAATTCCACTCGCTGTCAATACCGATCGACCCCTTATGGTTGCTTATGTTAGCAATATATTGCAAAAGTATAACATTTTTCGCTAATTACAAATAAATACCTGTGAAGAGTTAGCGAGGAGCTTGCTCTTTGCGAATTTTTTTCTATTGCTAAGTATAACTATTTAGCACTAAACTTTTCACTCTCTGTTAGATGGGGGATATAGATCAGATAATCATTCCCTTTTATAATTCTCAATAATGTTTGAGCTTCTATTTTTAAATTACCCATAGAAATAGCCTTTTGAAGAGGTCTAAGATCAAAACAATACCATTCATCAGTTGTCACCACACCTAAAAATGATTTGTACAGTTTCAGATCTTCTACTGTTTCACCTGCACTTTTGCCTATCAGCATAATATGTAGTGAGTTTCTAAAGTTAGCATCTTCTATACTAGACACTAGATTACCGATGTCATAGATCTCCATTAGGCTTTCTCCTTTTGGAGTATGGACTGCGCCAAACTTGAATAGGTTCTTCTTATTTGACCAATTTGCAATCTCTTTTAGCAAAGTGTTTTTCATCACTTGTATTCTTAAATGATGATTTCCACCGAAGTATATTTCTCTACTAACTTTCATCGCTTCTAAGTATTCTCTTTCTTGTACAGATAGTTTGCTCTTTAATAATAAGGTACTCTTCTCTAGAAAATCTTCAGTAAACAGGTATATATCCTCATTTAAAGACAGTTCCTTTGACGTTTTTATCATTTCACTTAAGATAGCGTATGTATCCTTATTCTTCGTTTGCTTCAGTAGGTCAGATAATAGAAGTCTATCTGAATTTAAAAATACTTGCTCTAAACCAAATGTATGTATCCCTTGCTTAACCATCTTCTCATATAACTTGAAATCATTTTTTCTTTCTAAAAAAGAGAATGTTGAATTAAAGTCATTGACAAAAAGATTCAACATTTCAGGAGATAATGATTTAATGTTTTGTTCTAAAATACGATTTGAATAAGGATCTATCTCTTGAAAATAATTGTCAAATTTTACCTGTCCGATTAAAGCATTGATAAAGTAAGGCACTTCATTTGTAAAATGCATTTCTCCCACCACAACTGAGTTGGCAGCATTCGTTTCCTTTAACAAGAGATCCCAACCTTGCCCTTTAAAAGATTCCTTATCTACTAGCGGACTAAAAGTAGAATAATTCTTCTGTATGATGCTATCCATTAATGGCTCTTGACTAAAGGCATTGAAGCACAGGATGAAACATAGTGTAGTAGATAAATATTTTCTCATATAATGACTGATTTTATTGCTAAAGAAAATACTTTCTCCTTAAACTAGCAATAGGGGAATGAAAAAATAGTTTTAGCCCGAAATATGTGATAGGTATATAAACTAAAAGTAGTAATACAAACATACCCTAATTTTGTTTTAGAACTAATGAAAGGACTATGAAGTAGAATTGTTTTATAGTATTTGGCTAATGTGGATTTTGGGTTTAACTTGCTTCCCTCAATCAAATAATCTATCGATGGTAACTATAAAACCCTATCAAGAAAGCTATTTTGAGGCACTGTCCTCGTATGAGTTAGATGAACGCCAAGCTACTTTTGCCTTAGTGCCTAAATATATACTGACTAATCCTGCTGTTCTAGAGAATACTTTACGTGTTCAGTATTGCGTTTTATATAATGATGAGCCTGTGGGATTCTTCTCGTTAGATAGATCAGATGATCGTTTAATCTATACGGATAACCAACAGTCTATCTTGCTTCGTACCTTGTCTATTATGCCGCAGCATCAAGAAAAAGGTATCGCTAAGTCTATGCTGCTTTTATTACCTGAATATGTCAAAGCGAACTACCCGACAATCAATGAAATTGTCTTTGGGGTAAACTTTGAGAATGAAGGTGCTTATAATCTGTATCTAAAGACAGGATATACGGATGCAAATAGGGTATATCAGGGGCCTAAAGGACCACAACATTCGATGTTTAAAAAAATATTCTAACCAATAGGGTAAGAATTGACTAAAATAATAGGAAAAAGTGGTGAGATTTAAGAACAACTAAAGTTATTTCATTTCGCCATTTTTTATTTCTTACTATAGATGTTATGTAAGAGTATGTAAGGCTTTTAAAGTTATAAAACTATTTAGCCTGTTTAATTGAGAACAAAATAAAAAGGGTGTAGCAAGAAAAGCTAATTTTTATTTTATATATTTGCATAGTACTGAATATCAATATTCATTCATATTTTCCAGACCAATCTTCGAGGTCAATATTTAAAAATAATCAAAACAAACATTAGTAGTATAAAATAGGCATTTCTATGCACTTTTAGTTTGAGTGAGTCCATAGTGAGTCCATAGTGACTCCATAATGAGTCCATAGTGACTCCATTAAAACAAGCATTTTAATGGAGTCACTATGGATACACAATGCTGTCAATATACTTTCAATTAGAGCAAGGTATCAACTTCATAAATAGTCATTGGTAACAAAATATTTGTCTTGGGATAAGTGAGAAAATATATAATCCTAAAGCGAACTAATATCAATAATTTCTAAAGAAATAGAAACTAACTTGGAATTGCAAAGATATGAATTTACCCTAGATTACACACGCCTAATCTTAGAGCTTCAAAATATTCAAAAATAAAAGAAATAGTAATAAAATAAGTGATAAACAGTATTTTATAAAACTATTTTTGTTAAATTGTATTCATAATATATGTATAATGAATATTAATATATATCACCATTTCTGTAATAATTAAAAGGCTATGAATAGTTTAAAAGATAAAGCACAGTTTAAGAGCAGCAGTAAGGGAATTCTCTATTATAGTATAATAGCTGCGTTGTTAATTATATCATCTAGCTTATACGCTAGTTATGATCAAGAAAAGAAATATAAATGGGGTGGAGGAGCAAGTAGCCCTGAGGGCTATCCAGTAGAGGTAACAGTAGGAGGCTTTAGTTATCGAGCCTTAAGTTTTGGTTTAGTAAGAGGTCCTTGGGGAGAGGTAAGTTATCTAGGAGGTGATGGTTACCTACCTTTACCTCGTAAGTTAGTGGCAGAGTGGGTATCCTTCGGAGAAGGAGAGCATGGTAAGGCCTATCAGATTAAGGCTGACTTAGATTATGAAAAAATGGAGAAGTTCTTTGATGAAGGGTATGAACTTCAATTTGCAAATGGCAGACCTAATGAAATAGAGTATTATGGAAATGTAGTAGCAGGTTTTGCGCCTGGGGGAGTTGTTGTGGTGTGGGTAAAAGGAATAGGACGCAAAATAGAGATAGGAAGATATCAAGGTTATGAAGTAACGCCAGAGGATTCTAATCTATATCCGGAGACTTTAGAATTATTGACACCTTATTGGAATGCGGCATTTATGAATAATGTTAATGTAGTTCCTACAAATGTGAGAGAGGCTAATAAAGGTAAGAAGGCACCTTATGGGCTATGGGACAGCCTCCGTCAGCGATTTGATTACACAGTCAAGGTAGTATGTGCAGATGGAGGTAAGCTAATAGGAGGAGATATAAGGTATGTAAATGGAGAGATAAAGGACACATTTCCTTTAGCAGAAGGCGAAGCTTTATTCTTAAAAGAGGAAGCAGCACCTAAGAGAATTCTTATGGTTTGGCGTACAGCTAAAGGTGAAGAAGTTGGTGCAAAAATATATCTTGAAGAAGTATATAGTTTAGAATTATTTAAGCAGATGCAAGAAGGGGAAAAAACTACTGAGATAGAGTTAACTATTCGTGTCAATGAAGCGAATGACGATTGTACTTTAGTTATTAAAAATAATAAAGGCAAAGAACAATTAGTAAAGTTAGATCCATTAAAAAGGATAGAGATTTTTTAATATCTAATAATATCACAGGTTATGAAGCAATTTATGAGAAGAAGTTCGTACGTAATAATAAGTGTGTTGGCTTTACTAGCTGTTGTGACTTATAGTTTAGCTCAAGAGAAGAAACTTCCTTGGAAGGATAAGGATTTTGAAGCTTATTTGACGCTTAAGGGTATTTCTTTTTTTAATGGACCTGATGGTGGTGTGTATGCAGATTCTATAAGAAGTGATAGCTTGTATGATAATTATTACTTAGATTTTATAAAATATGAAAAGAAGGTTCAATTAGAAGCTAACCCTTATCTAAAACTAGATAAAGTATATATAGATTATAATAATGCGGGCTATATTGAGTTCTTTATTTACTCAGATCAAGAAACATTCTGTATGAAGGTAGAAAGTGTTTATAGCGATAAATTTAGTATATCCGAAAATGGTGTTGTGAAAATTTTAAAACCTATATACGTAGAGCATTATGGACATTATAAAATAGAGGACAACAAAATAAAAAGTCGTAAATATATTAGCCCTCCTGTTGATAAATATAATTATCTGAATGGTACTATAAAGAACGATACTATCCATTTTACTGAGAAATTTACAGGAACTAGTGTTGTTGAATATAAGAAGCAGTGGTTGACTAAAACAAGGAAAACAGATTCTAAAATCATCTATGAACCCACTTTGAAAGCTGTGAAAGAGAGTTATATTCTTCATCTAGTGGCTTATAAAGTAACAGGGGAGTTTACTGTAGAAGCTTTAAAGGAGAAATAACTTACGCAAGAGGAGAGATAGATTCCTTAAACCTGAAATATGTAATAGGTCTGAATTAGGTAATACAAGTATACTATAGTATGGTTTTAGAGCTAATGAAAGAGCTCTAGTGTAGAATTGCTTTGTAGTATTTGGCTAATGCGGATTTTGGGTTAAAGTCAACAATAGTCCTATTTAAACTAAGTTATGTGCTATATCACTAGTCTGCTAACTAATTATCTTTGTGGGGAATAATAAGGCTTTTTTTGACTAATATATAGAAGAAAGAGGCTGCCTAAATAGATAATTGATATGAATACTACAGACGAGATATTACACTGGGATAAACGATATAAAGAGGAGGAGTTTGCTTATGGCAAGGATCCTAATGTGTTTTTTAAAGAGCAGATCAGCTCTCTAATCCCAGGGACTATAGTACTACCTGCTGATGGAGAAGGGAGAAATGGAGTCTATGCAGCAGAGTTAGGATGGGAGGTGACCTCTATAGACCAGAGTACAGAAGCGAAGTATAAAGCAGAGCTTTTAGCTACAGAGAGAGGGGTTACCCTTGACTATATCGTTGATAATTTGGAGAATATCACTTTAAAAGAGAATTCCTTTGATGCTATTGCTTTAATCTATGCGCACTTTCCTGCAGATATAAAATTAATAGCACATCAGAAGATTAGCCAATGGCTTAAACCAGGTGGTCTTATAATCTTTGAAGCGTTTAGCAAATCACATAAGAAGTTAGTGGATGCTAATCCTAAAGTAGGAGGGCCTAAGAATATAGATATGCTATTCTCTACTGAGGAGATTAAGGAATATTTTCCTAATTACGAAATAGAAATTCTCGAGGAGAAGATAATCCCTCTACAAGAAGGCGTATATCATATAGGAACAGGTTCTGTTATACGATTTGTGGGCCGAAAACCTGCTATTGAGAAGTTAGTTTAACTCAGTAATGGCTGATATATTAGTCTATTAGCCATTGCTCATTTATAGAAATTTACGTTTTAACTCTATAGGTTTTTAGACGAGAATGTCTTTCTAAAGTTCTCAGGGCTATACGTCGTTCTTTTCTTAAAGTAGCGTATAAAATAAGAGACATCCTCCATCCCTAGTTTCCAAGCCACCTCATTAACCTGTAGAGTAGTTGCCAATAGATAGCGCTTGGCTTCTAATATAAAGTAATCATTAATCACTTCCGATGCACTTTTACCAGTGCTTGTCTTAGTAATCGCATTGAGTTGGTAAGCGGTTAGATTAAGTAGTGCGGCATAGAATGACACTTGTCTATTACTACATAGATTTGCTGTTATCAGAGAGGTAAACTCTTCATAACGCTCCCTATATAAGTTATTTGTAGGGGCGTTGTGGTTTTCCTTGAGATTTGATGTTCGCTGTAGATGGATAAATAAAAGATGAAGATTACACTTTATTACCTCTAGATATTGGTCTTTTTTTAGATGTTGCTCCTCAAATATAGCATCAATGATAGCGTATAAGGCACTAAATAGCTCTTTACTAAATGAATAGCAATTGGTATTACTCATTCTTCCTAGTAGTTGTGGTATTTTAGTTGGCATATCAGCAAATAGATCAGCCGTAAATTCTATGATATACCCTGTACTTTCTTTGTGGAGGTGTAACTCGTGTACTTGTCCTGGAACCATAAAGAATACAGTGTAGTCGCCAATAACGTACTTTATAAAGTCAATATGATGTGTACCTGTTCCCGTTTTGACTATTAGTATGTAGTAAAAATTATGACGGTGTAATGCTTGTATAATATCCCCTTTCGCTGTCAGTGGGTGTAATTCACGGATAGAAAAGGTATTCGATAATATTTGGATATTTTCGTCCGTTGGTTTTATCTCTCTAACTGGAATATGATTTGTCATATAATGTCACTTCTTTAAGTGTATCGCTATGTAATAGCAATGGCTTAAAATTAGGAAATAAAACGGGAATATTATTATATGTGTGATAATGAATATCTGTAAACATCGTCTATAGTATCTGCCTCTAAACATCCCTACTAATAGGGATTGATTCCTTCTGATTATCTTTTTAATATTGTTACTTATCGAATGCAAAAATGAAAAGAATGAAAGTAGCTCTATTAACAAACCTTCTGATGTTGACATCAGTGACTGCTTGTACACAGGTTAAAAGTGATAACTTATCTTTAGAACCGTTAAAGGCAGATGTGGTTACTTCTGTTCCATTCTTAACGAAACAAAATGACTTCGTCTACGTAGATAAGGGTAGTTTAAAACCTATTAATAATCAGCGATATAAAAGCGCTTCTTTGTATACAAATACAGGTTTTGCAGTGGTTATAAATGATCAAGGAGAGTATGGGGTGATTGATAGTAAGGGTAAGACTATAGTTGATTTTACAGATAAGATAATCTCCTTAGAGGTGGAGAATGGATTGACTTTTTATAAAAAGGAGAGAGAATATGAGAAGAAGATGCCGATATGGAATTGGGAATGGAATATCTTAGGAGGTGCTATTAAGAAAGAACAGACTTATCATCAAGTAGAAATAGGTGTGCTGGAAACAAAGCAGGTCTTACTTGAGAAAGACTTTCCCTACTTATATGATACTTACTATTTGGATATGACCTCGGTGGATGAACATCACGTTTTTTGGAATGAATGTATATATCAAATCAAGAAAGGTCTCTTGCATCGAGTAGAACGCCATATTACGGAACTATTAGACAATAAGCGCTTTATAAAGACTTCAGCGACGAGTTTTTCAATATATGAGTTGAATCAAAAGAATGCTGTTCACAAAGAGATGAAAGGGAGCGAAACACTTACAATTCAATTTGGAAGTGAGCGTATTGTATTAAACGAAATCAATAAAGAGCGTTATGCACCTGAGGTACCTAAGCTTTTAGTGGATACGAAGACAAATGATGTTTATGCCTTTCCACAGTATGATAAAGTCTTCCCCAAGGCTATTAAAGAGGCTACTCCTGTACAAATAGACTTTATTAAGCGAACGTCTTTAGTATATTCTATTGCTAATTCTCCTTATTTCTTGTTGGGTGTTTTTAATTATGATCACGATATTTGGGCTTATGATTGGCTTTATCTAGATATAAATGGTAAGGTGGTAGAAGATCTTGATTTGGATAGTTTTAAGGTAGCAGATCAAATAGGGAGACTTGTCTGGCCCTCTAAAGAAATGGTTGTGCCTCATCAGAAGGTTACTTCAGTAAAGTACTATGCTGATAGTAATGAATTATATCTTGTAAATATAAAAGGTAAAGAAGGAGATAGTATATATGGGGTATGGGATAGAAAAGCGCAGCTATGGAGTATAGAACCTAAGTACACTTCTATACTAGCTTTAGATACTGCTAAAGGTATCTATGCTTTACAGAAAGGAACAGAAGGGAATTATGTACTCTATAACAATTATAAAAAAGAAGAGATAGGTATGAGGGCTTATAAATACATTAGTTATGATGGGTTAGTTCAAGTAATACTTCAAGGTAAAACAGTGAGTTATTATATTGATATTTATACAGGTAAAGAGTATTTAGAGTAATGAAGAGATAGAAAAATAATGAAGTAGTTAGTGTTACTACCCAGTTGAAATAGATAGTTTCAGGTTGAAAAACGTTTGACAGATATGCCTGATTATCATAGAATGATTTACCCCATAATAAGGTGTAAAACAAGAAAACCACTATTATCAGTGAGATTATATAGGGTAAGAAGTATTACTTTTAACCCAGAATCAGCATTAGCCAAATACTACAAATCAATTCTACTTCATAGCTCTTTCATTAGCTCTACAACCATACTACAGTATGCTTTTATCACTAATTCAGACCTATTTTGTATAATTGCTTTTCGTTTATATGTCTATCGCTGTTTCTGGGTTTAACCAATGGATATGTTTAAAAATGTAGTAATGAAATACTTTATGCTTTTAGCTTCTCTTTTCGCTTTATGGGGTTGTAAAACCAATGCTGATAAGCTTCAGGTAAGTACTGTGATGTCAGAACCTAAGCGCGTGACTAGAGAAGTACCCGAAACAGGAAAACAACATACTTATACCACTTATCAGGAGGTTACAGAGAGATTTGTACCTGCTGTATATCTACTATCTAAAGAAGGTAACTTGGTAGTATTTAATATACAAGGTAATATTGCGTCAGGTGGTCATCACATTCAGCATGTATCTAAGATACGCTTTGAAGAAGGAGAGCAGTCTGGCAATAGCGTTTCGTTAAAGTACTATGTGATTATTAAGCATAAACCTGGTAAAGAAGGAGCCTCTATAGCAGGGTATAACTACAGTCAGGAAAAGGAGTATAAGATACCTGCTCATGTGAAAGTAGTCCACGTAGAAGTATATGAAGAACATCCGAATCAAGAACCTAAGTTAATAGCAACAAATACATTTGACTTCTTTGCGAAGATTTAGCATTAAAACAAAAACTATGAATCCATTAATAAAATTATTCCCTGAATACGAAGATGTATTCTATGACGATATCGAAAATCACAAGAAGTATTTCTTACCTATCTGTTCTTTTAATCTTAAGCTGATAGATCCTACTAAAGACCAATGGTTACACATCGTTTCTGTTAAGGAGATTTACGATGGATGTGTAGGAGAGGATAAGCCAGAATACCATACAGACTATACTAAAGCAGATATGTTTGGATTTGATGTGATTGACGGGAAGTATAAGTTCGATGCAGATTGGAACTTCTTTTCAGTGAGTACAGTGATAACTGCTGAGGATTATCAGAATAAATACTCAGCATTAGAGATAGAATACAATAAGAATGAGGCAGTGTATCAACTGCGAAAAGCATATTATCAGCAGTATGGTAAGTTATGTGATAAAGATTATGATCGTCCAGGCTTACACGTAGAAGATATCCGAAGTCTAGAAAGATTGCGTCAACTTACTGTAGAGGATATGGATAATGGAAAACATTCAGATTATTATATAGAGCGTTTAGCAGAGAAGATATACGGTGTTTTTGAGGAATTAAACACTGACAACCTTTCTTTAGAAGACTGTAAATACGGCGGAGAAAATATAATAGAAAAACCACACCACAATGGTGAGTTATTCCCTCATATTGCTACTATAGAAGGATATGACTTTCAACAGAGTGCCGCTGATATGTTATTTTTATTCTATAATCAAGATATTAATAAAGCTGTAATTTGCTTTGAATATACCTAGAAGTGTAATAAACAAGTCGCCTTAGCTAAGAAAATCTATCTTTGCAGGCTTAAGTCCATAATATCTATATCCTTGAAGACCTTATTTTTCCCTTTTACTATTTCGTTGATTCGCGTAATTACTGTTACAGTATTAGCAGTTGCTATGCCGTCGATGTATGCGCAGTCTGTCGAAAATTGGGAGAAGCAATACAATGCACAGACCAATACAGCCAATGGGCAACCATCAGTTGTATTATCTTATTTGTCAGCTTTGTATGCAAATAAGAAGGTAGATAAGGCACAGCAAGTATTGACTTGTAATGTACAAATAGCCTTAAAAAAAGGAGATTACAGTAGTGTAAGTATTTTGTATTGTATAGAGGCTATGAATCTGCGTATTATGAAGCATACTGCAGATGCTGATAAAAGTCTTGACTTGGCCAAGCAATATAGCCTTAAGACAAATGATGCTGAAGCCAAAGGATATGTCGCTTACTGTGAGGGATGGTTAAATAGCCGAAATGGCAAACAAGACAAGGCTGTACACAATATTATTACGGCAATCAAGCTGTATGACCAAGCGCCAAGTTCTACTACTTTAAACAAGAGAAAATCTGTAGCTAATAGTGAGCTTAGCGTTATCTATAATAAATTAGGGGAGGATGAGCTAAATGAGAAGTACGCTAGAGCTTCACTGCAATACGCATTACTACAAAGCGATCCACAGGTAAAGTTTTCTGCCTTTATGCAGATGGGAAACCTATACGACCGACTATACAGTAATCATCCCGATAGTCAGAATTATCGACAACTGGCAGAGCGCTATTTTTTACAATCTATCGATGTGTTCAATCAGAATAAAGAGGTGATGTATAACCAATCTGACTTGTCATTTGCCTATAATAATCTAGCGAGTTTATATCTGTATTCCTTTCCGGATAGTTATCGTCCTAAAGCACTAGAGTATGCTAAGTTAGCTAATGGTATTGCGTTAAAAATGGATAGACCCGATCATATCGCTTCTTCCTATGGTATTATATCGTCTGTCTATATGGCTAATGGTGATATAGATACTGCGATAACCTATCTATTAGAAGCACAACAAGCCATAAGCAAATCAAGTATAGTCGATCGAAACATAGAATTAAATATATACGAATCATTAGTAGATATATACGCTGAGCAGGGTAACTATAAAGAGGCGTTTAATTATCAAAAGGAGTACTTGGAATTGTTTAAGACAATCTATAATCAAGACAAATTAGAGATAGTCAAAAAGTTAGAGGCAGAGTTTGACAAGGAGAGACAACAGCAGAAACTAATTAAGCTACAATACCAGTCTGATAAAGACGCACAGCAAATTACCTTGATGCAGGCATTAGCACTACAAAGAGAGCAAGTGCTGAATAACTTATTGTTAACAGAGGAGAATCACCGCAATAAGCTTAAATTCTCTGAATTGGAGGTGCAAAAGAATATACAACAACTTCGTTTATTCCAATTAGAAGCAGAACAAAAAAATAAGGATTTACAGGCGTATAAGAGCATTGTAGCCTATAAAGATAAAGTGAATATCTTCTATATCGCTTCTATCATTTTCTTTGCGTTATTAGCGCTATTGTTATTCTATGTTTATAGACAGCGTTTAAAAACGATGAAACAACGTGATGCGTTACATAAATTGGCCATTGAACAAGAGAAACAAAACTCTAAAATATCTACGCTGACTGCTCTTTTACAAGGGCAGGAACAGGAGAGAGGACGCCTTGCTCGTGATCTACACGACGGATTAGGAGGATTGCTATCCGGTACCAAATTACACCTAACACAATTGAATGATAAAGTAGATGGACAAGCTAAAATAGGGCTTGACAAATCAATCAATCAAATCGATGGGGCAGTAGCCGAACTGCGTAAAGTAGCACATAACCTAATGCCTGATCTGTTAGTCAATTACGGTCTGAAAGAGGCATTAGATGAGTTTGCTATCCGTATGTCTAATGAGACATTAGATATTCACATTGAGTTTTTAAGTTACACTAATTCCTTATCACAAGAACAACAGTTATTAGTCTATCGCATTATACAAGAGTTAGTTAACAATGCTATAAAACACGCCACCGCTTCTCAGATTATTATTCAGTTGGTAGAAGAAGAACAGGATATCGTAGTAACTGTAGAGGATGACGGTAAAGGATTTGATATTAATAAACTAAACCTCAAGAAATCTGCAGGCTTTCACAATGTGCAGTCGCGTATACAGTTTTTAAAAGGAACGTTGGCAGTGCATTCTGAAGAACAGGTAGGAACAAGTATTGAGTTTAAATTTCCTAAACAATAATTATGATTAAAGTAGCTATTACTGATGACCATCCTTTATTATTAGAAGGATTAAAGAATATATTAAGCAATCAAGCAGAGATAGAAGTAGTCGCTTGCTTTAGAGATAAAGAGAGTATGCTACATGGACTATCTACTCTAGATATAGACATCATTCTATTAGATATTAATCTGGCAGAGATCAATACAGTAGAACTAATCAAACCACTAAAAGAGAAGTTTCCGTTAGTAGAGATTATTATGCTGAGTGTTCACAATGAGTATGCTGTGATAAATAGCAGTCTAACAGAGGGTGCAAAGGGATATATACAGAAGAACGCCTCAGTAGAAGAGATTATATCAGGGATAAAGCAAGTTTATAAGGGAGAAAGCTATCTATGCTCTCAATCTAAAATAGTATTAGATAAAAAAGAAGAGATTGGTTTAAAGCAAATCCCTAAGCTAACTCGTCGTGAGAAAGAGATCTTAGTAGAGGCAGCCACTGGATTAACTACTAATCAGATAGCAGAAAAGCTGTTTATTAGTCATCACACAGTAGAGAGCCACCGTAAGAACTTAATCGAGAAGTTTCAGACTTCTAATTTGAGTACAGCTATCAAAATGGCTATTGAATATAATCTTATCCAAAGGAATTAGGAGCGCTGCGCTTAATTAGGAATTGTGCCTGTGGCAATTAGATGACATTATTCCATAACTATTTGCACCTTAATATATCTGAATGTATTAAAAGTAAAAAGCCCAAACTATACTATTGAGTTTGGGCTTTTTATTTTATAATTAATCTTCTAATCCGAAGACTTTTTTTGGGTCAACTATGGGTAAAAAGAATTTATCTCTATAAACAGTACTCGATAGTTTAGAAGCTAATAAAGCTCTAGCGTGAGAATGAGATAGTGAATATAGTTGAACTAAGAATTCTGGTGGGAAATCATACGAATCATCCTCTTTATTTAGCATTTCATCTAAACCATTGATAATAAAACTTGTTATTCCTGTATGCTTGATTAGTGAATCTTCAGTTTCTTTTTCAACTACATTTGTTTCTATATGAATAGTTACTATAGATTTTTCGTTGTCAACTTGGATTTGGACTCCCATATCAACGCGTAAACTTTCATTGTCAAAAAAAACTACTTTAATTTTCTCTTCTTCTATTTCTTTGAATTCAAACTTTGTAGATTGAATTTTAGTTATTTTATATCCTAGAACTATATCCTTTTTTTTCATATTGCGAGTACTACTTTATAAAGCGTTGATTGATTTAGTTTAATGACTTTAGTTTCTTTTGTTTTCTTTGTAAGAACGATATCAGAGAAGTCATTAAATAAAGTAATACTATTCTGATATCCCGTGTGTTTTGCTAAATATTTTTGTTTTTCTATAAGAGTAAAATCAGGATACATTCCTATTTTTAATGCTATTTCAATAATCTTATTAATGGAGAAGTTAATCTCACCATCATTTAATATTTGAGAGATTCTTCCTTTGCTTAATTGTAACTCATCTGCTAATTGGGTTCTATTTAAGTTATTACTCTCCATATAATTAATTATAGCATCGTATAACACCCCATTCACACTCTCAATCCAGTATGATGGTTCCTTTAAAATCTTTTCTATTTTACTTTTGCTGTTCATCTTTATATGCTTGTATTGTTTTTATGGCATTATTAATGTCTTTGGTCTGATCATTTTTTTTACCTGCAGTGACAATTATACGCCCTGTTCTTTCTTCATGGAATATATAAACTCTAAGGATTCCGGCTTTCGCTTCATATAGTTTAGTCCCTTGAAGTTTTTTCTCTTTACCTTTAATTTCTCTAAACTTAGTCTCTGGTTGCCTCAATAAATTAGAAGAGTTTTCTATAATCCTAATCAGTTTAGCTAAGTCAGAAGTATGATTACCTGTTGCTTCAATTTTTTGAATGTACTTTTCAAATGAACTTATACCATACTCAAATAATTCATAAACCTTTATTTTAGTTTGATGTGGTATATTTTCAGACAAATGTAGTGAATATTTTCTCATTTGTTTAGTTATAGCTAAATAAGTGCTTTTCCGATTAAGTTATTATCAGACAACAATTTATATAATTCTTTTAATCACATTGTAAATTTTTTGTAATCAATATGTTATATAAAAGTATTTACAGAAAGAGCTAATAGATCGTTTACTAATGGACAGGTCGTATTAGGGGCGCTATGCTTAATTAGGAATTGTGCCTACGGCTATTAGATTACATTATTTCATAACTATTTGCACCTTAATGTGTGAATGTATTAAAAGTAAAAAGTCCAAACTCAGTAATGAGTTTGGACTTTTAAGTAATAAGCGGTTTTCTTTTTCAATTAAACTTTAATTCGACAGTATATAAAATGGAAACTTCTATAAGGTTATACTCCTTATCATAGACAGGAGAGTAGATGTAGACATATACATTGTCTTTAAATTTGGTTAGTGGAATATGCTCATAGCTTGATAAGTTATTAAGCACTTTAATCGTTCTATTACCTACCCATTTTTGTGCATTTCCTTTAGGATTCTTATCAAAGCGATGATCGTTGGTACTAGTATAGTACCAATAACTAGGAGATTCATCAGATATAATCAACTCCTTGTTAGGGTTAAACATTTCGTCTGCAAAAGCAGTACTTTCAAACCAAGGCACTTCTAAATCAGCTTCTCCTATAGCTGAACGATACAGGTCTTTATCAAATGTAGCTCCTATAAGAAAACTCTCTATGTTATTAGAAGTTACTTCAAAAGTGAATTCATTGCTCTTAAGATGAACTACTCCATTTTGGTTAGGAACGACTACACCATTTTGTTTGACTTGTATCTGAATGTTGCCTTCTTGTGCCCAACTGCTTACTTGTGTAATAAGTAGTAACAATAAACTAAGACCTAATTTTCTCATATTCGTTTTATAGATTGTGAATGTTTCTGAAGCAAAAGTAGTGCATTGAAGGCTAGATTTATTCGCTGTAAATAGGGATATTTGGATAACATTTATTCTAGGTTCATATTAGCTGATATGATTTGTAAAAGAATATAGTATAAAGAGTAATTTTGTAGATATGGAAGTAGCAATAATAGGAGGGGGGATTGCCGGATTAACGATGGCTATTGCCTTAAAAAGGGCTAATATTCCCTTTGTGATATACGAAGCCACTAAAGAGATAAAACCTGTCGGTGCTGGGATAGCGATAGCTAATAACGCTATGCAGGTGTATCGACATCTAGGTGTGGCTGATAAACTTAGTGATAAAGGAACTCGTATCTCTAATGTGCTACTGACAGATTTTAGTCTGAATATATTAGATCATACAGATTTGACGCCATTTGAGCAACAGTATAAGCTCGCTAATGTAGCAATACACAGAAGTCAATTGCACCAAGTCTTACTTGGAGAATTAGAGACTGCTGATATTCTATTAGATAAGCGATTAGAAGAGATTACGTGTAATAATGAAGGATTATATCAACTTGCTTTTAAAGATGGCTCAAAAGCTACTCATAAGTTCATTATAGGGGCTGATGGTTTACGTTCACAAGTACGTCAACACATCTTTGGAGAGAAGCCATTGAGAGATGCTAAACAAGTTTGTTGGCGTGGAGTGCTTGACTTTGAGTTACCTCAGAAGTATGAACATGTAGCTTTAGAAGGTTGGGGAAGAGGTAAGCGATTTGGTTTTGTCAAGCTAGAGGAGCATGTTGTCTATTGGTACTATCTCGTGAACGAATCTATTTATAAAGAAGGTAGCCCGTTAGATAGTTATCTGTCAGGCTGTGATCCTATGGTTAGAAAGATGATACTTGATACACCTAGCGCTAGTATATTCAGGGATAAGATCTATGATTTACCCTTATTAGACGAGTGGTATAAAGATAAAGTAGCTTTAATAGGTGATGCAGCGCACGCCTCTACGCCTAACTTAGGGCAAGGAGCTTGTCAAGCCATAGAAGATGTCTATGTGATTAGCAAGCTGCTAGAGCGTTACTCACTAGAGGAGTCTTTAGCTAAGTTTACTGCTATAAGACGTTATAAAGCGCATATGATAGTTTGTGAAAGTTGGAAACTAGGAAAGGTGGCTCAGTTTAGCAATCCACTCTTAGCAGGTATGAGAAACACAGTGTTTAAGATGCTTCCTGCCTCATTAAAGAAAAAACAGTTAGTAGCTATGTTTGAGTTGCAGAAGGTGTAGGGGTTGCTAAATTATATATCGTAATATAGCTTCCATTCTTCCTACTGAGTGCTAAATCTGTGCAGTATAAGTGAACAATTCTAGCTCCACAGGCTGTTTTCAGCAAGCATACTTCATAGAATGGGCACTTATAGCTCAATCATTAAGATTAGTTGGATACTACTAATAGATTCAGTTTTCAAATATGTCTTATACTAATCGAAGTTTTTATTTATTGAATAGTTGTGTAACTCCGAAATAATTCTATATTTGGAATACCAAGAAAAAACCAAACAAACAAAAACTGTTTATTAACCAATAAATAAATTATGAAATTAGGAATTATTAAAGAGAGGAAAACACCTCCTGATAGGAGAGTTGTGCTTTGTCCACAGCAGGTTAAAAATGCTTTAAATAACCACAAGGAGCTAAGTATCAAAATAGAGCCTTCTGATATTAGAGTTTTTCCTGATGACAATTACACAGCTCTTGGATTAGAACTATCATCAGATTTGAATGATTGTGATGTTCTATTAGGAGTGAAAGAAATCCCTGTTGATAATCTTATACCAAATAAAACTTATGTCTTTTTTTCGCACACAATAAAGAAACAAGAACATAATCGCAAGCTATTAAAAGCTTGCTTAGACAAGAACATTACATTAATGGATCACGAAACATTTGTAGACGGTAAAAACACAAGGATTATTGGCTTCGGAAGATATGCAGGAATAGTAGGTGCATACAATACTTTTAGAGGTTTTGGATTAAAATACGAGCTTTTTAATTTAGCTAAAGTGGAGACTTTACTTCACAAGGAAGATTTAATTTACAGATTAAAGAAACAATATTTTCCACCTATTAAGATTGTTCTTACAGGTCATGGTAAAGTGGCTAATGGAGCAATGGAGATTTTAGATGGAATGAAAGTTAAAAAGGTCTCTATAGAAAACTTTTTAACGCAGAAATACGATAGACCTGTTTATACTCAGATAGGTGTAGAGGATTATTATAAGAGAATAGATGGTACGAGTGCAAGCAAACAGGATTTTTATGACAACCCTGATTTGTATGAAAGTAACTTTGAACGATTCTCTGAAGTAGCAGATATATTAATGACAGGGCATTTCTTTAAGAAAGGATCACCTGTAATTGTTACAAAAGAAATGCTTAATTCACCTAAGAATCAAATTAAAGTAGTTGGTGATATCTCGTGTGATGTAGATCACGGACCTATAGCGAGTACGTTAAAAGCATCAACTATAGCAGAACCGTTCTTTGGTTATCACCCTGGTAAAGGAACAGAGGTAGAGTTCGATCATCCTGCTGCTATAACAGTTATGTCAATAGACAACTTGCCTTGTGAGTTACCAAAAGATGCAAGTGAAGGCTTCGGAGAAATCTTCGTAGAACAAGTACTACCTGCCTTCTTTAATGGAGATAAGGATAAAGTATTAGAAAGATCTACAATAACTAAAGGAGGAAAGTTAACAGAGAAATTCGAATATCTACAAGACTTTGTAGATGGAAAAGAATAAGTCTAAAATCTTTATATTCAAAAGGGGATGCACACTGTGCATCCCCTTTTGATATTCCTATAAGTTATTAAGGTATAATTTTTTTTCTTAAAGAGCTTAACATTGATGAGTCAGTCTCTTCTTTGTGTTTCATTGTCGCTATGCTAGCAGTGATTTTAAATATCTTCTCAGACAAGCTTGATAACCAAATCAGTTGTTCTATCACTAGAACAGATTCTTCCATTAGATCTTGGATTTGCTTGTCATCAGAGTACGTTTTCTTTAATTCGTATTCACGTATACCCTTAAGGTAAGAGATACTTAGATTAAAGTTCTCAGTGCGTTCTATGATTGTTATATTCTCATTGTTATGATCTTCTAATAAAGCGATAGTCTGCTTTAAATTGCCAATGGTATAATCCATTACAACATTAAAAGCTTCTGAAGCTTTGGTTGTTGTATGAGATTGAACATAAATACCGATCGAGGCAGCTGTAGATAGAAAGGTATGATTAAGTACTGCTAATTCATATAGTTCCGTTCTATATTTCTGTTTCGATTTAGGTTCTTGAATCATCCTTTGGAAAGACGCCATTAAGTTTCCTATCTCAATAAAGGCATACTTTCTCGCTAATTTATAAGGTAGCGTTACTTCTCCTTTTTCATTATAGTATAGAGTGATTTCCTTTACATATTCTTTATTTGCTTCAATTGACTTCTTTAAATGCGTATTTAGGTTTAAGAATTCCCATGATGGCCATAGTAGATAATTAGCAGCAAAGGCTAGTAATGCCCCAATGATGGTATCAATAATTCGATAAATCATTACATCCATAAAGTTAGGTGTAAGTAGTCCGTATATTAAGACTACATACATGGTTATGAAAGTAACTCCTACTTTATAATCTGTGTGAGAAAAGTAATAACCTATAATCATCGTTAATACTGTGATATAAGCGATGACAGTACTATTAGGAATAATATAAAGTAACCCGATAGCAAGTAACCCTCCCACGACGGTACCTATGACACGTTCGAAAGATCGCTGTTTAGTCAGACCAAACCCCGGTCTCATAATCACTACAATGGTAAGTAATATCCAATATCCGTTCAGCAAATTAAAGAACTGACTAATAATCAGCCCTGCTAGAATAGTTAAGGTTAGTCTTAAAGCATGTCTAAATATCGTAGAAGTAAAGTTTAAGTTCTCTTTTAATGTCTCGAATCTATAGTGAACAGGAGTTAAGAACTTCTCTAAGTCTTTAAAACGCTCTTCTACATCTGCTACAAAAGCTTTCTCAATCAATGTCTTTTCTAGAATATGTATCTTGTTAATCTGATTTTCTGCATAGTGTAATACATTAGAGAACATCACAACGGCTTCTACCATATTACTAGATTCGCCATTCTTTACGAATTCATTAAGTGCAGTTTGTATTTCAGCAAGTTCACTAGATAAGTCATATTTTGATTTATACTTAGTTCCTAAATTGATAGAATAACCTATATGATCTATAGTGTCTGAGAAGTGATATGCTAAGCGTTGATAGCTTTTGATAATCTCAGGATTACTTTTAAATAATTCGTGTAATTTACTGTGCTCAAAAGAGGTAGATACGGCTACTTCAAGTATTTCTACAAGAGTGGAGAAGGCTACTAATAGTCTACGATTATTAGAAGAGTTGCCTGTATTGGCTTTATTTCTTACTAAATAATCTCTTAGATTCTCATGTACTTCATTTAAGCTAATCTGAATCTTTAATTGCTCTTCAGTTATCTTTTCAACATTGGCATCTACTTCCCATAACTGGCCTCTATGTTTTAGATACTCTGCTGTTAACTCCATACATTCTGATGTCTGAAGCACTACATAGCGTCTAGGACGTAATAGATTAAAAATTAAAGAGACTACTAAATAGAGTAGTCCTCCTATTAATAACATCAGACAGTGCATTAATAAAGCTTTCCCGCTATAACTGTGTGCTAATCCTAAACTAGCTGCTAATAGTCCTGTAAAGGAAAGCATATTAGCACGGTGTCCATAGACTGAAATCATACTCAAAGAGAAGAAGACAAAGACAAAAATAGGGTAGAAGTACCAATGACCATTAGTAATAGATAAGGTAAAAGTAACAGCAGGTACTGTAAAGGCACCTACTAATAGCCCTATAATCTTATCCTTTTTATTACTAGGAATATCTACGGGAGCAGTTAACATAGCACCAATAGCTGCTGCAAAAGCCCAATCAAATGCTTCGTAAGGCATTAATATTAAGAAGGGTATGACGGCGGAGATAGTAATTTTTAAAGAATCTGCAAGATGGGTGTTATCTGTGAATTTTCTAGCTTTTCCTAGCATGGGTTATAGAAACTTTGATTTTAATTAAATAATAGGACTTTTTACTTAGCAATATAACACAAATAAGACATCAAAAATAATTTGGAGTGTTATTTATTCATTTATTTTTGAGTATTTTTGCACCTTTAGAATAAAATAATAAGACATGATATTATCAATAGTTGGATATGGAGATTCTGTTTTACGTAAAGTAGGAGAGGACATTACTAAAGATTATCCAAACTTACAAGAGTTAGTGGCTAACATGTATGATACGATGTATACAGCACATGGAGTAGGACTAGCAGCACCACAGGTAGGATTGCCGATTAGGTTATTTGTTGTTGATACAGCTCCTTTCGCAGATATGGAAGGGAACACTGAAGAAGAAACGGCATTCTTAACTACATTTAAGAAGACTTTTATCAACGCGAAGATCCTAAAAGAAGAGGGTGAAGAATGGACTTTTAATGAAGGGTGTTTAAGTATTCCTGATATTCATGAGCCTGTTAAAAGAAAACCTAAGATTCAGATAGAATATTTTGACGAGAATTTCGTTAAGCATATAGAGGAGTTTGATGGTCTAGCTGCACGTGTTATTCAACATGAGTATGACCACATCGAAGGAATCTTATTTACTGATAAAATTTCTGTGTTAAAGAAGAAGTTGATTTCTAAGAAGTTAAATAATATTTTAGAAGGAAAAATATTTACTGACTACAAAATGAAATTAAGTAAGAAAAAAGGTAGATAAATAAATTGATTATTAATAACTATTTAAGATATTTGCGATTCTTAAAGTAAAATTTAGAAAAAGATGAGTTTAGAAAAAGTTTTAGCTATTTCGGGAAAACCAGGTTTATATGAGTTACTAGTACAAACTCGTACTGGATTTATCGCTGAATCATTGGCTGATGGAAAGAAAAGTACTGTAGGATTAAGAAATAATGTTAGTTTACTTTCAGAGATTTCTATTTACACATACAGTGATGAAGTAAAATTATTTGAAGTATTTAGAAACATTGCAACTAAAGAAAGTAATGGTGAAGCTATTTCTCACAAAGCGGATAATCCTGCATTAGTAGATTATTTCAGAGAAGTATTACCAGAATTTGATGAAGAGAGAGTATATGTTTCTGATATCAAAAAAGTACTTAACTGGTACAATATTCTTCAAAAAAGAGGAATTATTGCAGAAGCTTTTACTGCAGCTGCTGTAGAAACTGAAGCAAAATAATCGATAAGAATTATATTTGAAAAGCTCGCTTTGTATAAAGCGGGCTTTTTTTTATTTTTATAAAAAAGTATTACCATGCATACACGTGAAGAACAATTACAAGCTGTAAGTCGTTTACTAGATATACTAGACGAATTAAGAGTCAAATGTCCTTGGGATAAGAAACAAACTTTTGATAGTTTAAAGAATCTTACTGTAGAAGAGATGTACGAGTTAGTAGATGCTATTACTGAAGGCGATACAGATGAAATGAAGAAGGAATTGGGAGATTTGCTTATGCATATAGTATTTTATGCTAAAATAGGCAGTGAGCAGTCTCTGTTTGACATTAAAGATATAGCTGATAGTATTTCTGATAAACTAATCTTTAGACATCCTCATATCTATGGAGATGTAAAAGTAGAGTCAGAGAAAGAAGTATTAGAGAACTGGGAGAAACTAAAACTTAAAGAAGGGAATAAATCTGTGCTAGCTGGTGTTCCTAAGGGGCTTCCTGCATTGATTAAAGCCTACAGAATTCAACAAAAGGCAAGTGGTGTAGGCTTTGATTGGGATAATATGAAAGATGTTTGGGCCAAGATAGAGGAAGAATTAGAGGAGTTTAAGGTAGAAGTTCACGCTGAGGATAAAGATAAGATGGAAGATGAGTTCGGAGATATTCTTTTCTCTTTAGTTAATTATGCTCGCCATACTGGTATAGATCCAGAAAAAGCACTTGCAAGAGCTAATAGTAAGTTTATTCATAGATTTAATAAAGTAGAAGAGATAGTAAACCAAGAAAATGGTGGTTTCGACAATGTAAATGCAGAGTTACTAGATAAGTATTGGAATATAGCAAAGAAGTAAGAATAATATAGATATTAGATAAAGAAGTCCGCCTTGTTTCAAGGTGGACTTCTTTGATTTATATACAATTGTATTGTGCCATTGTCATACACTGACATTCGTATTTTATGCATATTATTTACATAAAAATCTAAAAATATATTTGTATTGAAAATGTTATTGAAAAAGGTATACTTTCTACTACTAAAACTACAACAATGCGTAATGCCTTTAAATATAAGGGTTTTAAATTCTGTTATATGGCATAAATAGATGACACAATATGACAAGTTTACATATAGAGAATTACGTGTCTAAATATAAAAGTGTTACAATATTCAAATATTGTGAACTTTTAATGAAGTAAATAAAACAATTTCTATGACGTTAACATTAATAGGCACATACTTTGAATTATGTAATTCAACAACATAATATCCTCAAAGCCATGAAAAAACTATTAAACCTAATCGTATTTTGCTTTTTTGGAATGTCATTTGCTCAAAATGATACTATTGTCAACAAGGCAACAGGTGATGATAAAAATCGAAATGAAAGTGAGATTTTGTCTGATCTAGAAAAAGAACGTTTACTTCGTCAAGAGAGAATCAGAAAAGTAGTAGAAGAAACTAAAATTCCCTATAGCTATATTACTACTTCTGGTGAGTATCATGAGATAGTAGACGTCTATCCTGATGGAACCCCTATTTATTATCAAAGTTTTAATAGTAGAGCACAAGATTTATCAAGGATAACTACTATTAAAAAAGGAGGGAAGTATCACTTAGATTTAACTGGAAATAGAGTACTACTTGGCGTTTTTGACGCGACTCCAACTTTTAAGAGACATGATGAGTTTAGAGATAATATTAATAATATTCATATAATGTCTGAAGTTGTAACAGATCAAGCTTCTTTAACTGAAAGAAGAAAATTTCAAACAGCACAAGAGCATTCTACCCATGTCACAGGAACTATTATAGCTAAGGGAATAGATAGTGATGCAACTGGAATTGCTCCTAATGCAATATTGTATTCTTATAACTGGAGGGATGACGAAATTAATATGAGATGGTTAGCTTTTACAGGTGGAGTTACGAGTAATCACTCTTATGGAACAACATTAGTTAGTAGTAGTGGGAAGCTTCTGGTTGACAAAAACATTATAGGAGCTTATGATTGGAAAGCAGAAGCCTTTGATAGAGTAACTTTTAAATTTAAAAATTACTTACCAGTAGTTGCAGCAGGTAATTACCATAGACATGCTGATCTTCTTAATTATCCAGGGATGGAGTATAATAATCTTGCAGGTATTGCTACAGCAAAGAATGTATTGGTAGTAGGTGCAATAGAAGAGTTTGGTGGGTTAGATGATCTTAATAGCGTGAATATTGCAGATTTCAGTAATTATGGTCCCACTAGAGATTTTAGAATTAAACCAGATATTGTAGCTCGTGGTGTTGGAATTTACTCTCCTATTAATGATTTTTCTAAGACAGATGATTATACGCTTAAAACTAATAGATATACTTTTCTATCAGGAACATCAATGGCTTCTCCTGTAGTTACTGGGACAGTAGCACTATTTCAAGAGTGGGCTCAAACAAACTATGGAAATCAATTATGGGGTGCTTCTATAAAAGGTTTATTTATCCATACAGCGTACCCTATAACTAAAGTAAGAGATCATAAGACTGGTCAAGTGAAATATCTTGGTGAAGGTCCTAATGCTATTTATGGTTGGGGAGCTATTGATGCGGATAAAGCAATGAAAGTTTTGCAAGACAGCAAAGAAAATAAAAGTTATATCATAGAAAGTGAACTGAAGTCTAAAGAAACTAAAAGATATATCATTGAGAATACTCATAGAAATAATGATATAGAGGTAACATTGGTTTGGGCGGATCCAGCTTTTGTTTTCAACTATGGGCTAGTTACTGCTGGGATATATAAAGATGCTCTTATAAATGATTTAGATTTAAGAGTAAAAGTCAATGACAACGAATATTATATGCCATGGGCATTAAATAAAGATCTGAATAACCTAACAGCAAAACAAAAAGATAATGATGTAGATAATGTAGAGAGAATTGCTAAAAAGCCACTTCCTACAGGTGAAAGTGAAATTATCATTAGTACTAAAGAACAAATTGTTATGGGCTCTCAAAGTTATGCATTGATTATCACCTCTAAAGAACCTATTAAAATCAAAGACGTAATAGAACACTCTGGGGCACAGGATCAACTTATGAGTGAAGAAGATGTATATCGAATCGAGAACCCTAATGATGGTGCTTTGGCTAAAATAGATGATAATAACAACTCTCTTTTAGGAGGAGAAAACAGTACTTCTAGTGAAAAAATAGAGCCTATACATGAGGAGAAGATAGATCTTATTGTTTGGCCTAACCCAGTAAAAGATGTAGTTCACTTTGATTATGATGAAACAGAATTAACTCTATATGAGTTACATGTGTTTGATATGAATGGAAAACTTATTCGCTCAGACTATGATTTGGATGAAAAAGAAATTCCTGTTAATCAATCAGTACCAAAAGGATTCTATGTCATGAAAATTCTAACAAGTAAAGGGATTGTTGTAAAGAATTTAGTAAAACAATAATCTAATAAAGAAAGCTCCATTCTTGGTTGTGAATGGAGCTTTTTCTATTAATAAGTATTATAGCGTTATTTCTTTTTTTCCTTAGGTAAACTATCCGCTTTAGTTTGTTCTTCAGCTTTTTTCTCATGTTCACTCATTATCTTCATAAATGCTTCCTGCTGAGCTTCCATATCTTGTTGCATAGTCTGCATTAATTGCATAAAATCTTGAGCAAAGAAATCTTCTAATTCTTTGTTTGATTGCTCTGAGTATAGCCCTCTCGCTGCTTGGGGATCATTAGCTGTATTTACATACTGGCGATTCTGATTAGAAGCACTACCTAGCTCTAGATAACGATCACCAGTCTCATTCTCTTTTATTTTTACAGTAAAATCACTAATGCCATTTGAATTGAATTCTGATTTTTGTTGAGAAGAGCCTCTCTCATCTTTAAATTGAGTCTTTAGAGAGATGATTTCTCCTTTATCATTGCGTTTTATATTTGAGAAAGTAAGGTTAGCAACCTTTTGATCATTAACTTCTTTTTTTATCAGCTCTAATTCAGTATCTTTAGTATTCTTATTAATATGGTACTCTATTGTTGTACTCTTAATTTTTAAACTTTCCTTCTCTTGTGCTGTTGCACTAGTAGTAACTAAGATTAAAACAAGGCAGATTGACAATGTTTGAATGGAAATAGTTTTAATAGAATTAAATAATCTCTCTAATGTATTCATAAAAATAAAGTTTTAAGTGTAATAATTCTTTTTAGGTTGTTATACGAATTTAGCTATTAAAGGGTTAAACTAAGCTTAAAACAATCTTTTTAGAATATTAAAAATTGCTGATATGAAAATTGACTTGATAAAAAATGAAATAATTATAAATGGATCATCTAGATCTTTTCTTTCTGACTATACTTATCCTAAGGGAGGTAAAGCATTGCCTTTAGTTATCTTTTGCCATGGTTATAAAGGGTTTAAGGATTGGGGAGCTTGGGATAAAGCGATGGATTATATAGCGGAGTCGGGATGCTATGTTGTGAAGTTTAATTTCTCTTTAAATGGAACTACTTTAGAGAACCCTAGTGAGTTTGATGATTTAGAAGCTTTCGGACGTAATACTTATTCACAAGAACAAAATGACTTGACTGCTGTTATCGATCATTATAAAAATAAACTAGAAGTAGATAAGGATAATATATATCTTATAGGACATAGTAGAGGAGGTGGAACAGTGATCTTGCAGTGTTATTATAACCCTGATGTAAAAGGGGTTATTACTTGGGCAGGTGTGGCAGGCTTTAAAAAGAGATTTCCTAGAGGAACTCGATTTGATAATTGGAAAACAAAAGGAGTATTTTATAGTGAGAATGGAAGAACTAAGCAGCAGATGCCACATTACTTTACTTTTTGGGAAGATTATAAAGAAAATGAAGCAAAGCTTAGCATTCAGAAAGCAGCTCAGAATCTAAAGAAACCTACATTGATTGTTCAGGGAACAGAAGATCCTGCTGTGCCGCTAAAAGAAGCTCAGTTACTACATCAATGGATATCAAACTCATTATTAGATATAGTGGATGGTGCTGATCATGTATTTGGCTCTAAACATCCTTATGAAGAAGATAAACTACCTAGACATTTAGAACATGTCGCTAAAGCTACAAGTGAATTTATTCATGCTACTAAGTAATAAAAGGAGTTTATAAAAACAGCTAGGGGTCTTTAAATTATATAATTTAAAGACCCCTAGCTATATAAATCAAGTAAACTAATCTAAGTTACTTTTACCACTGTAATAACACTTTCTTGATTCTAATATCAATTGGAATTGAATTCCGAATAGAATAGACGCTAATACTAAATGCGCTGCTTGCGTTCCAAAAGGGAAGTGTACATAGTACATCATTATTCCTGTGAATATCTCTAGTATCAACATAATCATTACCCACTTCATCTTGTCAAAACCTAAGTTCAAACTCCTATTGATATAGAATAAATACATGTTTAAGAACAAGATTAAGAATGAGAAACTACGGTGAATATAGAATTCTACAGTAGGACTATTTAACCATAAATACTCGTTTCCAATTCCTGCTTGTACTTGTTCATCTATAAACTCACGTACTTGGGTTCCAAGTACTACTTGAGCAAGAGTAAAGATTAGAGATATAGCTAACAATGTTCTAAATGTTCCATTGTATTTCTTAATTTCAGTTCCTTTTTTAGCACTTTTGATAATACCGATAATTATCGCTACGATTACTAATGCCATCACCATGTGAATAGTGATTTTAATAGGGTTTAGCACAGAATAAACAACTGTAGCTCCTAACCAAGCTTGGAATCCCATTAAGAAAACTACTAACCAAGAAGCAAATACAAGTCCCTTGCGATCTCTCCAAAATCCAAAAGACGCAATAGCCATAGCTACACAAACTACCCCTGCTAATGCTCCGGATAATCTATTTATATATTCTACCCAAGTATGACTAGGGTTAAACTCTGCATAGTCATGACGAGTATATTTCTCCCAATGACTTTCTTCATAAGTAGCCGAAGTAGTGAAAGTATCTTTTGCTTTCCATAGACTTTGATCGTGAATGATCATTTGTCCTTTTTCATACTCTCTATTCGGTTCCCATGTGATTGCTTGTTCTTCTGTAGGGGGGATGTAGTATCCAAAACACTTTGGCCAATCTGGACAGCCCATTCCTGAACCTGTCATTCTCACTGCCGCACCTGCTAATATCACTATGTAAACTAGTATAAGCGATGCTTTAGCCAATGGCAAAAAATAGTTTCTCATATTTTTATTTATTATTTACGATTTCAAGTCCCATTTTAGATGCTTTACTTACCATAAACTCATAAGCTGCATCATATTCATTAGGGATAACACCTTCTAGGATAGCTTCTTTAATAGCCTCTTTAATCATACCGATTTCACGACATGGCTTTAAATCATAAAGTTCCATAATTTCCTCTCCGGTAATAGGAGGTTGGAAGTTACGTACATGATCGCGTTCTTCTACCTCTACGATCTTATCTCTAACGATCTTAAAGTTATTGTGGTATTTCTTAAACTTAGAAGGATTCTTTGTTGTAATATCTGCCTCACATAGCGTCATTAAATCTTCTACATGCTCTCCTGCGTCAAAGACTAATCTACGCACTGCAGAATCTGTCACCTCTTTCTGAGCTAAGACTATAGGTCTAGAACTCATAATAACCATCTGCTGTACGAACTTCATCTTTTGATTTAACGGCATGTGTAATCTCATAAAGATCTTCTTTACCATTTTACCACCTAAGAATTCGTGTCCATGGAATGTCCAACCTTGTTTCTTAGAGAAGCGTTTAGTAGGTGCTTTACCGATATCGTGTAATAACGCTGACCATCTTAACCATAGGTCATCTGTATTCTCACAGATATTATCTACTACCTCTAGTGAGTGGTAGAAGTTATTCTTATGTGTATGCCCTTCTATCTCTTCTACTTGATTAAGCGCTGTTAATTCAGGTAAGATCAGATCTAGTAATCCTGTTTTATATAACAACAAAAATCCTTTAGAAGGCTTTTTAGACATTAGTATCTTATTTAGTTCATCAACTATACGCTCTCCTGATATAATCTCTAATCTCTTGTGATTCGTTGTTATAGAATCTAGAGATCGCTGTTCTATCATAAAGTCTAGTTGAGAAGCGAAGCGAATAGCTCTCATCATACGCAGTGGATCATCAGAATAAGTAATATCTGGATCTAATGGTGTGCGTATAATCTTATTTGCAAGATCCTCTACACCGTTAAATGGATCTACTAACTCTCCATACGTACTCTTCTTTAACGATATCGCTAAAGCATTGATGGTAAAGTCACGTCTGTTTTGGTCATCTTCTAAAGTACCATCCTCTACTACAGGTTTTCTGCTTTCGAAGTGATAAGACTCTTTTCTTGCACCGACAAATTCGATATCGATATCGTCATAGCGAAGCATAGCTGTACCATAGTTTTTAAAAACTTGTACTTTAGGTTTATTAGGAAGTAATTCAGAAACTTTAAGTGCTAATTCGATACCGCTGCCTACAGCTACGATATCGATATCTTTCTTAGAATCTCTTTTTAATAAAAAATCTCTTACAAATCCGCCAATTACATAGCTGTCTACATTTAAACTCTCAGCTGCTTTAGAGATATATTCAAATATAGGATGTGTTATGGCTTCTTTATATATTGGGGTATCAGTCATAATATATTCAATAGGTGAGTGACTATTTTCTAATGATAGTTACTTGGCTATTTGCTTTTAATTTAATAATAGTTGAAGGAGTAGTTGGTTTAGTATCTTGTTGACGTAGGTTCACTACATAGTCAACACCTTCTATAATTTCTTTTGTTATCTCGCTAAAGTTACGAGGTGTAGGATAACCGCTAACATTAGCAGAAGTAGATACTAAAGGTGATTTCATTTTCTCTATCAATCTAAAGCAGAATGGTTCCTCTGTAATGCGTATCCCTAGCGAATTATCTTCAGAGATAATCTCTTTCGCTACATACTTGGGATTGTCTAATATTAAAGTAGTTGGTTTTTCAGTACAGTTTAGTAAATCCCATGTTACTTCAGGTGGTGAGCTAAACACTTTGTGAAATAATCTCTCAGTCGTTAATACGATCATACTTTTAGACTCAGCACGGTTCTTAAGTGCATATATCTTTTTGACTGCTTCAGGATTATTAGCATCGCATCCTATTCCCCACACTGTATCAGTAGGGTATAAGATTATACCACCATTTTTAATGACTTCGTATGCTTTAAAAACTTCTTGTTGGATATCTTCCATTATATTGTTGTAAATAGTATCGTTAAAATCAAGGGAGTAAAATTACTAAAAAAATAGGATAGTAAGAACTGATAGAAGTCATTAAAAACACAGAGTATGCCTAATTTGAAACAATTATAATATTTTTAAGAAATCAACAGTTATTTTCCTTTAATTTTAAACCTTAAAACTGTAGATAACGTTTAAACGAGAATGAATTGTACAAAACATAGTAAGATTAGTGATTAAAGCACACTCTAGTGTGGTTTTAGAGCTAATAGAAGCTATGTAAAGTAGAATTCATTCGCAGTAAATGGTAGTTGCAGATTTAAGGTTAAACCCTCAGTACAGGTTAGATATCATTAATATATGTAGACATAATGCCTTGATTTATAAATAAATAAAAGGTTTTAACTGCATATCTTGCCTTTTATACCTTAATCCTAAATAAGTAGAATATGAAAGATTTAAATAAAGAAGAACTATTAGCAATGTATGCAAAGGTGTGTAAGAACACACTGATGGAAACATTAGAAATAGAATATATAGATGCAGGTCCAGACTTTTTAGTAGCGCGTATGCCTGTTAATCCTAGAGTACATCAACCTATGGGACTATTGCATGGAGGAGCATCTGTTGCATTAGCAGAGAGTTTAGGGAGCGGAGCTTCCTTAATGTTAATAGATCCTGCTAAGCAAGAAATCAGAGGAATAGAGATATCAGCTAATCACGTAAAGAGTAAGCGTGCAGGATACGTTATCGGTACAGCTAAACTACTTCATAGAGGGCGTACACTGCATCTATGGGAAATTAGAATCACAGATGAGAATGATGTATTAGTCTCTATATGTAAGATTACGAACATAGTTATTGATAAATAATTTAAAGTGATTTTGTTATTTTGGTTTTTTGTGATGAGGATGATGCAAATTTAAGAGTGTAATCCGTGGAGCAAAACAAAATAATAAACTCATAGAAGAACAAAATCACATAAAAGATGTATTTATTTAAATGTTTAGCAAAACAATATAGTGATAATAAGCCTTTTGCTGTTTATCGCAAGCCCAATTCTAAGACAGCAGTAGGATTATTCCAAAAGACATATACTCTTCATCCTGTTGAGACCTTTGAAGAACAAGGTTTTGTATTTGCGCCATTTGCTGATGGTAAGCGATTTTATATACCATTAGTAGAATCTGCTATCATAAAAGAAGAATTAAACGAGATTATAACTACACTAACTGAAGTTGCACTTGATTATAATGATCTAGTAGCAAAGCAAGCTTTTGAAGATCTAGTTACGCGATGTGTTAAAGCGATTAAAGAGGGGGAGTTCGGAAAGGTGGTACCTTCTCGTAAAGAGAGTATTCCTTTTAAAGTAGAAGACTTAGGTCAACTATTCAATAAGCTATGCAGTATATATCCTACAGCTTTCTGCTCTTTAGTATATCACCCTGAAATAGGACTGTGGATGGGGGCAACTCCCGAAACATTATTAGCTGTAAATGGCAATACATTAAAGACTATGGCATTAGCAGGCACACAAGTTAATCATGGACAAACTGAAGTAGAGTGGGGGATTAAAGAAAAAGAAGAACAGCTATTCGTTACAGACTTTATAACAGATACATTAAGACCATTCTCAGACCAAATTAGCACTTCAGAACCTTACTCTAAAAGAGCAGCTAAAGTGATGCATATTTGTACAGATATTACAGCTACTTTAAAGGATGAAAACCTTAAATCAATAATTGAAGCACTTCATCCTACTCCTGCTGTTTGTGGGATGCCAAAGGATGTTGCTCGTGATTTTCTTGTAAAAGAAGAGGGATATGATAGAGGCTACTATGCCGGTTATTTAGGAGAACTAAATTGTAATGTAGAAGCTGAAAATACGGAAGAAACAAATCTATTCGTAAATTTGCGTTGTATGAATATTGAAACAGATAAAGTGAATCTGTATATCGGATGCGGAGTTACTATTGATAGTGATCCTACAAGCGAATTTATAGAGACTGTCAATAAATCTTCTACAATGAAGAAAGCGCTAATTTAATTACAAATTAGGAATTGTTGGCTTTCTATGGATTGAATACAACAATGAGGCAGATTTGCAATCTGTGACAGGAAAATACAACATCACAAAAAAAACAGAATAACAAAAAACAAAAACAGTGAAATTAGATATATTAGCATTTGGAGCACATCCTGATGATGTAGAATTAGGTTGTGGAGCAACGATAGCAAAAGAAGTATCATTAGGTAAACAAGTAGGGATAGTAGATCTTACACAAGGAGAACTTGGAACAAGAGGATCAGCTGCTATTCGAAAAGTAGAAGCAACTAATGCTGCTGAAGTATTAGGAGTGAATGTAAGAGAGAATCTAAAGTTTAGAGATGGATTCTTTGTTAATGATGAAGCACACCAACTAGAGATTATTAAGATGATACGCAAGTACCGTCCTGAGATAGTACTGTGCAACGCGATTGACGATAGACATATTGATCATAGTAAAGGGAGTAAAGTAGTCTCTGATGCGTGTTTTTTATCAGGTCTTAGAAAAATAGAAACTTCTATAGATGGAGTAAACCAAGAGGCATGGAGACCTAAAGTTGTTTATCATTATATACAGTGGAAAAATATAGAGCCAGACTTCGTAGTAGATGTAACTGGCTTTATGGATAAAAAAGTAGCCTCTGTAATGGCATATAGTACACAGTTTTTTGATACGAATTCAAAAGAACCAAGTACACCGATTACCTCAAAAAACTTTTTAGATAGCATTACCTATCGTGCGCAGGACCTAGGCCGACTAATTAATAAAGATTTTGCAGAAGGTTTTACAGTTGAAAGGTATTTAGCTGTCAACACATTAGAAGATTTGATATAAAATTGTTGTAAAAAAGTCTTGAAAAAGCTTGCAGGGTATAGAAAAATCGCTAAATTTGCACTCGTTAAACAGAAACATGGTAGCTATAGCTCAGTTGGTTAGAGCGCTTGATTGTGGTTCCAGAGGTCGTGGGTTCGAATCCCATTAGTTACCCTATTATTACACTGTTTAACATGGTAGCTATAGCTCAGCTGGTTAGAGCGCCGGATTGTGGTTCCGGAGGTCGTGGGTTCGAACCCCATTAGTTACCCTAAATAAAAGTACTATCGTTATATGGTAGCTATAGCTCAGTTGGTTAGAGCGCTTGATTGTGGTTCCAGAGGTCGTGGGTTCGAATCCCATTAGTTACCCTAAGTACTTTTATTGAAATTAAGATTAAACCTAGAATGAACAGTAAGTATAATAACGAAATATAGTTATTGTGAAGTTCTTAATACATGGTAGCTATAGCTCAGTTGGTTAGAGCGCTTGATTGTGGTTCCAGAGGTCGTGGGTTCGAATCCCATTAGTTACCCTTTAAAAAAAGGCATTCATTAATTTGAATGCCTTTTTTTGTGCTATAAATAGTCTAATCCCATTTTAGGGATCAATCTCAAAAGTTGTGTTTATGCATAAAGTTTAGTCAATCTGTATAAGAAGAAGTCAATATCTCTTACTCCTCTAAATTGAGCCCTGAATGCTTTAATTTTGGCATTAAA
>NZ_NSGJ01000033.1 GCF_002286775.1 Myroides sp. N17-2 | reverse complement strand
AAACGCTCTGTCCTGCGCCAGCGCAACGATGTGGATATTGTTTGTGGAAATACTGTGTGGATATTGACGGCACGGATTACTCTGCCAACACGCCACCTGTCCCATTCACTAAAACTGTCTACAGGACACTTTTTAAACGCTCTGTCCTGCGCCAGCGCAACGATGTGGATATTGTTTGTGGAAGTGTATACCATGCCTGTTGGCACTACATCCACAAAAAACATTATGTATCAATGGGACGGAATAAGGATTGCGTAGCGTGTGTGTGCGGAAGAAGATAGTTTTTAGTAATATTGGCAAAATATTAGCTATAGGCTATTGATAATGATGTATTTATTTTATAAAATTTGCTTTAATTATTCAGGTTAAAAATGTCAAAGCCATCTATTGAAATATTGAACAACTATCAATATAAGAAGTTGTTTCTGCCTCACTTAGACGATAGTTACTTAAAGAACGATAACAAGATACAAGTATATCGTCTAGAGGACTATCTACGAGGTATTCTAATGCCTGTGATTCCGTATAGAACGACGTTCAACTTTTTGATTCTGTTGACTAATGGGGATATGACACAGTATTTAGATAGTGGTGCTTATACGTTATCTAAGAACGAAATTATCAATGTTAAGAATGGTAATATAACAGCGACTTTATCTCTATCAGATGATATTAAGGGATACTTCGTGGTATATGAGAATGACGTGATTACAGATATCTCGCTAGGGGCAAATGACCTGAAGTTCTTCACGATGAATCCTTATGTCAAGCTTAATGAAGTCAATGCAAGTTGGGTCAGTCGAATCTTAGACCTGTTAGAAGAAGAGACATTAAGTGAGCAGAGAGATATAGAGATTTGTGTTACGCTACTGGAGACAGTGCTGATGAAGGTGATCCGTGTGGATATGGAGAAAAAGACACCGATGAGTAGACAGCTTGATATTGCGTTTCGCTTTAGAGAGTTGGTGCAGAAGTTTCACATTGATCATAAGAATGTACTGTTCTATGCTAATCTTCTCCACATCTCAGAGAATTATCTGAACAAATGTGTCAAGGAAGCAACTAATAAGCCCCCTAAGCAGTGGATTAATGAGATTAGTATCCTGCACAGTCAAATCTTGTTACAAGATAAGTCACGTGATATAGCAGGGATTGCTTTTGAGTTGAAGTATAACTCTCCGTCTTATTTTACGCGACTATTTAAGAAAGTCACAGGGTATTCACCTAGTGATTACCGCAAGCATAAGTTTATCTTATAGTGATAAGATGTATGACGAACTATAGTCCCTCATACATCTTATCTACCATCATATTCATCGCATCTTTAATCTGCTGTCTACCTTGTTCGCTTTTTAAGTCTATACCACAGAAGTATCTACCATTATGCTCAGTATATAGGTTCAGGTAGTATGCTCCAGATACTAAGATAGCCATCAGAGCACGATAGTCTGTTGCTTTATCACCAAAGAACTTGTCTGAGACGTTTTGGAACAGGAGTTCTCCTACTTCCTCTTGTTTGTTCACGATATTTTTAAGGGAATCTCTTTCTTCTGAGAGTTGCCATATGAGCAACTTCTGAAACTCTTTGTTTTGTTGTACGAAGTCAAACTGTTCCGCTAGCAGTGCTTTACCTATTTCTTTTCCTCCATCTTTAGTGGCTTCACTGAGTAGATTCTCAGGATCTACATTGTTCCAAAAGTATTGAGAATTGATATATTCATCTAGGAGTTGATCTACACCACCGAAGTAATTATAGATAAGCTTTTTGTCTAATCCAGCAGTAGCAGCGATGTCATTTACCTTTAGCCCGACATACCCTTTTTCTTTCAGAATAGTCCCTACGGCTTTAAGTATTTCCTCTTTGCTTTTTTCTTTATTTCTCTCTCTTGTTTTACCTGTTTTTTCTGACATAATAACTAAGAAAATATTTTTACTCAAAAATACAATAAAATAAGTCACTGTTTAGTGATTTGTGCTATATTTGCCGTAGATATAAGCCCTTTTAGGATATGAATACTTACGTTTTAAGACAGGTAAGTAGGGGTATTGCTAATTAAAGACTGTTAGGGTAAGTAAATTCATAATTAAGATGTTATATAATGATCAAATTAATACTACTAGTTTTAAGTGTTTTATATTCATTTATTATGAGTGCCCTACACTATTTATTTTAGGAAGGTCGAAAGATATTGAAAATACATAATTTGTCGGATTATCCATTTGTTGCTTGTTAGAAATTATCCAGTTAATGCATGCGTTAACTGGAGTTTTCTTGAATTAAAAGAGAAATTACTACAGCATCATATTTAGTATAATAGGGAAGTAGTGTCAAAATAAATGAAAAAGAAGATTAGTCGTAAGCGCCAAGTGTCATCTGATACTTGGCGTTTATGTTTTATAGAGGTAGATAAGTGTTTTATTTCTTTTAAAAACAGTGGAATAAGGGGAAATAGTTAAAAAACAGATTGTAAAAATGATAATATAAGAAAAGTAGTGAATAATCACATTTGGTGATTGTTTGTTGATTAATATGGGCGTACTTTAACTCTTAATCGCTAAGCGTGTTGAATAGGAAGTATTTTGTGTAAAGTACTCACGTCAAGTGAATAAATGGTCTTTGCTAGTTCTTCTTTGTAAATGTTATTATTCGTATTTAAGTGTGTTTTTATTGGATATTTATTGATAATTATGTATAAGTTTTTGCTGTATGTTGGATATTGTTTATTAGTTGGTATTTTTGTATAGATATAATTAAGAAAAGATTGAGAGTCATTTGTTAAGGTTTAAGAGGGGATATAAAGTTTGGTTGAGTACTATTTACCACTTGTTTTTTGTATATTTAAAATAATTGGTACAGTTTTTGGCTACAGACATAATATAAGTTTATTATTCAATATCTTAAGCTAAAATAAGGAATGATATTCATATCAGTATTGATCTATCAATAAAAAGAAAAAAAGTTAGTTATGAAAAAGAAGAATATCGGTTTACTAATTCTTTCTGCTGTGCCGTTTGTAGCATCTGCTCAGACAGTTAATGAAGGAATATTCGCTGTACTACCAGGTACTGAAATGGGAACCATAGCGGAGTTTATTAATGAGAAGTCAGGTGATTTTACCAATGATGGTACTGTTTATTTCTTTGATGATTTTAGAAATGATGGTATTTATAGTATCAGTAAAAATGCTAAAACAGGTAAAGTAGTTTTTAGTAGATATGAGAATGAGTCTGGTGTACAGACTATATCTGGTAATTCATTCACAGAGTTTTATGATGTCGTGTTAAACAATCCACAGACTGCAGGAGCTTTTGACTTAAAGGCAAATATAGATGTGTACGGAACGATGGACTTTCAAGATGGAATCGTGAAGATAGATTCTACTCTTAATAGTACAACAGGGCTTACCCAAGGAATGATTAGTTTTCAAAAAGGAGCTAAGGCTATAAATGCTAGTGATAAGAGTTTTGCTGATGGTGAGATAGAGAAGATAGGTAATGATGAGTTCTTGTTCCCTCAAGGGAATAAAGGTAACTTCAGATATGCTAAAATCTCTGCTCCTAGAAGTGATAAGTCAACTTATGTAAGTAGATATGTCTATGATGATAAGCGATTCTTTGAAGCACGTAAAAATAAGACAGGTGTTATAGAAGTGTTAGATACTGATGAGTTTTGGTTAGTAGATAAGGGTAACAATACAGAAGGTGATATCCTATTGACATTAAGTTGGAATGAGACGACTACACCTAGAAATATATTAGGTAGTCCTGAGAAAAACTTACACATCGTACGTTGGGATGCATTTAATCAAATATGGGTTGACGAAGGAGGAGTAGTGGACATCGCTAATAAAGAGGTGACTACTGCAACAGCTGTTAAAGGATATGGATTCTTTACATTAGCAACTGTTAATAGTAATATACTAAATGAAGGAGATGTAGTGATCTATAATGCTGTATCACCTAATGGAGATGGTAAGAATGATTACTTTATCATTGATAATATTACTCAATTCCCTAATAATAAAGTTCAGATATTTAATAGATGGGGAGCTAAAGTCTACGAGACTAATAACTATGATAGTAATGGTAACGTGTTTAAAGGAATCTCTGAAGGCACAGGAACAATTAGTAAAAACTCTAAATTACCTACAGGTACTTACTTCTATGTTATAACATATGAGTTCTCTGATGCTAAAGGATCTAGAGTGATTAAGAAATCAGGTTACTTACATTTAGAAAATGATTAATAAATAATACGAACAAGTTTGACATAAACTGTTTTAAATCAAAGCACCAACGAGAGTTGGTGCTTTTTTTATTTGAGTGAGTCCATAGTGAGTCCATAGTGAGTCCATAATGAGTCCATAGTGAGTCCATTAGAACAGCCTTTTTAATGGAGTCACTATGGATACACGATGCTGTCACTGTGCTTTCATATGAAATTACAGAGCGGACTCATAGTTTACTATATGATAAGCGTGTTTTTAGTATATTTGATTGGTATAGAGTACGTAGTCAATCTGTAGGCAAAGTTATTAGTATGAAATATATTGTTAAACCCACATTACGCATTAGCCAAATACTACAAAGCAATTCTACTTTATAGCTCTTTCACTAGCTCTAAAACCATACTATAGTATGCTTTTATCACTACTTCAGACCTATTTTGTATAATTACTTTTCGTTTATATGTCTATTGCATAATCTGGGTTAAAAATATCGTTTTAGGGGGAGTTTTTTTCTTCATTATATTTTACAGTCCTTATGTTATGGGAGTATCTACTTCTGTCAGGTGTAGTGTGGGTATGATAGCGAATGATAAAAGTAAGAAAGTGTATACTACGAATGAATTAGTAGCAATGGAGCAAGGAGCTAATGTCATCAGATATTCGACAGAGAGGTTTTCTTCAAGGTATATTATGAAGGGGCGGAGAATGTCTTTACAACAATATTTTTATGATAATAAGCATAATAGGGATACTGTTAATTATACTAAAATAAAGGAAATAATACGGTCTAAAACAAAAGATTCCCTACAGACAGATTGGTACTTAAACAAAGGTAAAGTGTGGATACTGATAGGACAATACTCTTCTAAGAAAGGAGTGGATTATTAAAACACATAAACTTATGTGTATTAGTAGTCCCCCTCCACATAAAAAAGTATAACCTTTTGCTCTGTTTTGTACAATTTATTCGTAGTATTGGGCGAGTGCGGAATCTGGGTTTAAATGTTATCTGCAGATTTAAGGTATAAAAAGTTAGCCATTGTCTTTAGAAGGTTAAGTAATACTTCTACATTTGTGCACTTATACTATATCGATGGAATTAGACATTTTATTGTATTTAGGTATAGTCGCTTTCTTTGCAGGATTTATTGATGCTGTAGCAGGAGGTGGAGGCCTAATACAGACACCTATGGGGTTAGCATTGTTACCCCAAATACCCGTTTCTTCAGTGATTGGTACACTTAAAATACCTGCATTCTCAGGGACAGCTATTGCCGTAAGACAGTATATGAAAAAGGCGAAGGTCAACTGGATGTTTTTTGGCTTGTTAGCATTGATCTCTTTTGGGAGTGCATTCTTAGGATCTTATACCCTTACTGTGGTCAATAATGACTTTATGAAACCACTTCTATTAGTCATATTGGTTGCCTTATGGATATTCACTTATATCAAAAAAGACTTTACTAGAAAAGCCATTACAGAGATCACCGATAGACAGAAGTATGTCTGGGGAGTGACTATCTCTGTGGTAATAGGATTCTATGATGGGTTTATCGGGCCTGCTACAGGTACATTCTTTATTATGGGATTTGTCTTTTTGCTAGGGTTTGACTTCTTTAAAGCTTCTGCTTACGCGAAGTTGATTAACTTAGTGACCAACTTCGGTAGTATCTGTTTGTTCCTATTAAAAGGAGCTATTATATGGAAAGTAGCGATCCCGATGGCTGTGTGTAACGGTCTAGGTGGGTACTGTGGTGCGAAGATGGCTATCCTTAAGGGACAGCAATGGGTGAGATATGTATTTTTATTTATTATGTTCGTAGCGATATGTCGCTTCGGATATGAAGTTTGGTATAATTAATATGGAAAGAGATAAACCGTTTTATCTGTCGCTAACGGCAGAGAAGAGTCATAAAGTAAAAGTAACTGCTGGACAAGGGCGTTTTGCCATCGGTACGAAGGGCGTGACAGCGTCTAAGTGCGATGCGCTAGTAGAAGTAGGAGATAAGATTAACTGGGAGGTATTTAATGAGTTTCAGGTTCCTGCAGGGGGCAATTGGCCTCGTGTGATGCAGTATCACGGTGATGACACTTCGTTTATTCAGTGGAGTGCTACTCGTGTGATGGAACAGCTAGACTGGACTCCCTTAGACTGTGCAGAGGCAGACTTTAGTACAGCTGATATAGGGCAGTTAGTCGTCGTGATCGATAAACCTATCCGCTTAATATTAGGCAAGGGGGTAAAGGAAGTATTCTTTAGAGGAAATATCAATAATCTAATCTTAGAGAACTATGAACACCTAGAGGCGTTGTCTTTCTCGTTTGCTCATGATGCTGCATCTCCCTTGAAATTACAAACATTTAAGACGACAGCACATATTAAAGATGTCAGTATTCATACCAAGGTAAATGGAGAACCGTTTGACTGTAGTAGTTTAGCGCAGTTTACTAATCTAACAGCAGTAGCGCTATCAGGAAATGTATGTAATCTAGGAGAATTAAAGCAGTTCGAGGGTTTAGAAAGCCTTGAGTTAAGATATGTACCTAGTTTAGAAGGAATCCCTGCTTTAGCGAGTTGGGCTAAGTTAAACTACTTTATCGGTTGGAATATAGAGGAGAAAGGCGGTAAAGAATTAAAGAAACAATTAGCTGCATTAGAACTAGAGAGAACCTTTAAGTATGCGTCAGTTTCTAATCTAAAGAAGTTAGAGTGGTTTATAACGGAGTTTAGTATTCCATTCAGCTCTTGGCAAAGCAAGAATAGTAAAGTGGCTGTAAAAGCGTATAAAGAGGCTTTAAAGGCAATCAAAAAAGGAAAAACCAAGGACGATATTAAAGAAGCAATCAAAACGTTGATAGCCGTGATTAATACCTTGCCTAATATAGAGACAGAGGAACGCGAAGATACAGGAGATGCTGTGATGCAACTGTTGTCTTTTAGTCCGATAAAGATAGAAGAGGAAGAGGCGAGTAAGTGGTTTGACGAGTATAGAGATTTTTAGTTAGAAGCGATGATAGTAGTAGAATTAGAACGGAAGTACAACATAGTTTATCCTGAGTTGTATAAACAGTTAGAACAAGATAAGATGCTTGATGTAGGGGTATATGGAGCTACGTGGTACGCGGAGACATTCCCTAAGTTAAAAGATAATCCTACTTTACTGCTATTCAGTGATGACTTTGAACTATGTCCTGTGGCTAGTGTGGCAGGGGAAATAGACTGGCTTAGAGATCCGGAGAACTATATGGCGATCAAGGCAGAGTACAGCTTTATTCCCTTTGCTAAGAATGGAGCAGGGGATATGTACTGCTTTCTGATGAGTGAAGAAGTAGAGGGGGATTATCCTATCGTATTTGTATGGCACGATGATATCGAGGCTACTTATGAGGCGAAGAACCTACGCGACTTTATCTTTAAGCGGATCGTATCTGATATGAGCCTTCTAGATACGTATAACAATGTATCTGATGAAGAGTTCTTAGATAGTGTAAGCGCTACGCTAAAGACACACAGTCGTTATCTATCAGTGGATAAAGTAACACTATTAGAAGAGTTATCGAGACGTCCGTTGATTGATTATGACAATGAGAGTTATGGTGAACAATGTAGAGGACTGCTCACTGAAGAGGAGTACAAGGAGATTATCACGAAGCACATTCCTTATGAGAAGATGAATGTATCATTTCCGTACTCAGAATAAGAAAAAAGTATAACCTTAAATCTGCAACTACCATTTACTGCGAATAAATTCTACTTTACATAGCTTCAATTAGCTCTAAAACCACACTACAGTGTGCTTTAATCACTAATTTTGCTCTGTTTTGTACAATTCATTCTCGTTTGAATGCTATCTGCGGATTTAAGGTATAAAACTTAACAACTTAAAAGAAGAGGTTGTTTATTTAGATAAAAATAAATAATAATATCTTGCTATATGTTAAAATAATTAATTATATTAGTAACTGTTAAGAAAACATAGAAAGTTTATTATTAGTTCGCATAAAAAGCAGTCACCTATTATTAGATGACTGCTTTTTTCATTTATACCTATTCATAGCAAGTTCTGTTTCCTATTTGTTTTGTATATTTCGCCTTAGAAAAAGAACATTATAATGACTATAAACCTATATCCTAAATTTGAAGAAGTATTCGTAGATGATACTTTAAAGGGAATCTTTTATCCGCTATGTACTGTAGAGCTATCCTCAGGCAAGAGTGTACATTTCGTCTCTCATAATGGTCTCTGGACAGACTACGAGAGTAATTCTGATCAAAATACAGAAGAGTATTATCGCTTCACGCTATGTGAGGGCAAGTATGCCTTTAGTGGAGATATCACTATCTATAAAGGACATAAGGTAGCTAAAGCAATACAGTATGCCTTAGAACAGGAGTTTTGGAACAATGAAGACTTTTACTTTAAGACTAAGCTGTCTTTAGCAGATTATACAACGAGAGTGATACCTTTAGTGGCTGACTTAGCTGATGATGATCTTGATTTAGATAGTTATATAGAGTTCTTTTATGCCTATTCATTTAATAAATTGGTGTTTCTAAAGACAGGGCAATTCGGAAGATATAAACAGTTAATAGATGGCTTTAGTAAGGCTACCCCTAGTCAGTATGTGTATCAAGAGGGAGATGAGGACTTCGATGATACGATGAGCATACAGTACTTTGATGAGATGTTACCTGATACATTGAGTTTTGCTAATTATAACGCTATAGGAATGACTATTGGTTATCAGTTTTTTGCAGATGGTAATGACTGCGCACTTTACTACAGTGAAAGTGAAGAAGCAGTGATCTGCTTTAATTCTTATTCGTAAGAAGATGAAAACATTAGAGCAATTAAAACAAGAGATAGCACGATCTGCTACGGCATTTGATGTAGGAGGTTTTCGCCCATTAGATACTATAGAGGAATCTTGGATAGCACGTGTCTCAGCGTATAAAGAGGATGAACTCATTCCATTAGATGATAAAGGGAAAGAGATGATCCCCCTGCTACAACTATACTTGCCTAATCTACCTTATGTACCCAAAGCATTAGAAGGTATTCAGCTACTGACGGTATTTATGTCTTATGAATATCCTGATCAATTAGAGCCAATGGGCAGTAAGTGGTTAATCAGAGAATACCGTTCGTTAGAAGAGGTTGTGCAAAAGGAATTAAGCAATAAAGATTCTATCCTTAAGGCATTTCCTTTAAAGCCAAGATTAGTGACTACAGATTATCCTATTTGGGATGGAGGAGGATTAACGTTAGAGCAAGAAGATAGAATCTGTGAGATGGAGAACGATGGAGAGATAGAAGGCTACTACGAGGAGTTCGAAGGCCATAGTTATGACACTAAGTTGGGCGGTTATCCTTCATACTGCCAATCGGGAATAGGAGTGGATGAGGGGTACGGAGAAGGGTATGAGTTCGTATTTCAAATCTCTACTAACGAGAAGGCGAATCTAAATGTAGTGGATAATGGTAGCTTTATGTTTGCTCGTAATGCAGAGAGTGGGGATTGGAGTATATACTATGATTTTTATTAGAATATAACTATAAAAGACAGCTTATCGGCTGTCTTTTTTTGGTTCTTTCAGTAGATAGTATCCCGCTTCACTAGGGTGATCTTGTACCCAAGTGTCTTTATCTTCTTTATAGATAAGGTAGATGATCATAAAGTCTCCCATAGCTGCCATAGTGAAATAGATAGCAAATAGCAGTAATCCGAAACTACCAATAGATATAGCGATTATAGAAGGTATAAAACCTAGTATAATGGCAGGCATAATGGCTCCTATGCTATAGGCTCTGACTTTTAGCGGTTCTTTACAATGGCAATATGGAGTGTGGTACTGTTTTAGAATTCCAAACTTCATAGAACGGAAGCCTCTTTTAGCAAAGATAGCCCACGTAGCTCCGTGTATAAGTTCGTGTGCTATGACTCCTATAACCATTACTGCGATATACAATAGACAATATCCTATCACTACTAGTGGGTGAATTCCTTTTAGCGCATCTATGCTGACTAGTTTTCCCCAAACTAAATAGTATGGAACTATATTGACAATAGAGATGGGAATAATACTCAGTAACGCATATCCATTTGCTTTTCCTAAATCAATGGTCTTCTTTTCCATTGTATAATCTTCAAAACCTTCAGGTTTAGCGTCTTGATTAGAGGTGCTTGTGTTATTTTCCATTGTAAGTGAGTTTTAGAGTATGTGCAAATTAAGAAAAAAAACAATAAAATGTGCTTTGTGCTGTTTAATCTACCATTCGTATAGGACTGTTCTATCTGTCTATCTCTAGTTTTGTTCTAGTCAAATAATAAACAGAACAAGTGATGAATTTAACTGATATTTTAAAAGAAACAGACAAGCCCGTATTGTTACAATTTTATGCAGATTGGTGTGGACCTTGCAAAATGTTGACAAGGATAATAGATGAATCGATGGAAGAGATTACACAGTATGTCAAGTTGCAACGTATAGATGTAGATCAGCATCAGGAGATATCTGCACAGTTTCACATAAGAGCAATACCCACTATGGTATTAGTAGATCTGGCCGGTGAAGTAAAGTGGAAACACACAGGGATAATGGAAGTAAGGGATATCGTAACTGAGATTAGTAAGTAAACTTATGAATTAACCTTGTCAGATATACTTATTAAGTATTCAAGGCAATCTTTGCAATTTATATTATGAAAGCAAGTAGTATGTCTGAGCTACTTGCTTTTTTTGTAATAAGGGTTTGATTAATAGATTGATATAGGGTGATTAAAAGAGTAAAAAACTATCAAATATTTTTTTTAAGAACAATTTAATTAGTAATTTCACTTATAAGTGAAATAGTGTAAGTACATTTGTCTATAGATGGAGTATCATTTAGTTAAGATTCCTAATTTAAGTAATAGCAATATTACAGTGTATACACTGTTAAATATTAAGACAGGCCTTACTCTGTTTGATGACTTTATTAATGAACATAAGGTTAATTACACAGATGAACTTAAAAGTATAGTGAAGAGAATTAATTCTTTTAAAATTGTAGGAGCGAGGTATGACTATTTTAAACACAATGAGGGATCATTAAGTGATGGAGTATGTGCGTTATATGATAGCCCTAATTCTAACCTTAGGTTGTACTGTATAAGGTATGGAACTAGTATGATTATTCTTGGTAGTGGAGGGTTTAAGTCTAAAGCGACTAGGGCTCTTTAAGAAACACCGAAGTTGCTAATAGAGAATAAAGTAATTAGAGAGTTATCAAAGGAAATAGAAATGAGGAGAAGAAATAATGATCTTATTATCTCAAAAGATTTTTTATCAATAGAAGGAGATATAATTTTTAATCTAGAATAATGAAGAACACAATACAAATACCTAATGTACATCATAGTGATATTCTAGATGATTTTTTATCTACGATATCAACTGAAGAGTTTGAAGAAACTACTTCCAAGATGAAGATTGCTGCATATATAGCTGATGCGATGAAAGCAAAAGGTATAAATAAAACTACTCTAGCCAAATTATTGAACCAAAAGAATAGTGTTATTACTAAATGGTTGAGTGGAACACATAATTTTACTACTGACACATTAGATAACATAAGTAAGGTATTGGATATTACTCTAATTGCTAATTATAATGAAGCACCTGTTCTAATGGATAAAAAGGAGATTAAGAATGAAATACCCTATGGAGAAAGAAATTATAAGAATAGACCCTTATCTAATTTTTCATTTGCTAAGGATTATGAAATAATATAACTATTTAGAGGTGATGATTGACTTTCAGATTGATAGAATAGAGTTAGGAAGATTTAGTCTTACTAATGAAGCGCTTGCTTATAGTGATAATATATTTGAGTTTAAGTTAGATATAGAGCATCGTTTTGCGTTAGACGAAGAACTTATTTTAGTTGTTTTACAAGGACATATACTATCTAGTGACAAGGTAGAGCTAGCTGTGGTAGAGGCAAATATGTTTTATAAGGTTCCTAACTTAAAGAACTTTGAGAATAAGAAGGAGCAGATTATGGAACTACCCGCAGAGTTTATTACGATGCTTCATTCAATGTCAGTAAGTACATTAAGAGGGATTATGTTTAGTCAATTTAGAGGAACTAATCTACATCATGCAATATTACCTGTATTAAATCATACATCAGTCAAAGGCGAAAATAAATAAACTAATAAAGGAGCTCATCGAGCTCCTTTATTAGTTTATACACGTTTATGTTACTAAGGTTTTATCTTGTATTCAAATGCTATACGCAGATACTGACCTTGTATATCTTTAAGATGATCATACTTTATATTATAGTTGTGTAGACCTATAGGTACATACGCATGTAAGTAATCTTCTTTTACTGTGTTTTGAATTCTATCAATTCCCTTTATTTTGTAGAAAGAAGAAACGACAGAGAGGTTTTTATTGTCTTTAGATAACGTTGCAAACAAATAAGGGGTACCATCGCCAAGTACTATATTAATCTGATTATTTTTAATACTAGTAGCGAAGGCTTTATTCTCACCTGTTGCGATGTATATCTCTAGTCTATCATTTGAGATCGTAAAGGACACTGGTTGGTCCTTTCTTACTTGCTCTTCCCATTCAGTTTCTAATCGCTCCGTTCCTTTGTCCGTGACAGCCTTTTCTATAAAAGTAGATTGCTGTAGGATGACTCTAGAGGAGAATAAGAAAATCCGTGGGGTTGACAAATCGACAATTGATTCTTCTATAGGAGGAGTAGTTTTGAGATCATCACTACTACATGCACCTGTTGAAATCCCTATAAATAAGGAAAATATAAAAGCTCTTAACGGATTACTTATCATTAGAATTAAGGTGTTTGATAAGACTAAAGATAATGATATTTAGTTAATATATTTTGTTTTCCTCTTTTAATTTGGAGATACAGTATTATTGTCATCTGCAAATGATTTGCCACAGCTATGGCACACGCCCTTAGTCGGATCAGTATCATCCTCTTGTGTTTCCCAAATATAGGTTGCTCCACACGAGCATTCGATGACATAAAACGGTTCGTGGTCAGCATCACTTTTAAACTTGTGAAATATACCAAAGTCCAAATCAAGTTTGCTTAGTTTCTTTAAGTCTTTCTTTTTTATTACCCCGATGTAGTAAGCCTCATCACCACGTTCTAAGTTATAGATGGTATAGTTCTTAGGTAGTTTTTTTCGTATCTGATTAATTAGGTAGGCAAGTGCCTCACTCTTCTCTATTTTTTCTTTCTTGATGGCTTTAGATACCTTCTTGTCCAATTTCTTTTCATTAAGAGCAAATTCTTCTCCTAATGTACTCATCCTTCTAATAATAAACGATATAGCGTCACTATCTAAATGGGCGTGTTCACAGTCAACTTTAAACAATACGTCATTCTTTAACAGGTAGTTGAAGATAGCATCTTCTTGGATAGTGTCTTTTGTGTTTTCTAATACACTGGCTAGTTCTTTGCTTGAGAGCAATGCATGTAATACTTGTTGATTAGCTTTTTTCATAATGGTTTTGTTTTATAGAGTTGCATTATTGTTAGCTGTAAGGGACAAGAAATCTTCCTCCAAGATACAAAATAATTTAGGTAAGAAATGTTAATAATGAGAATATTGTTTCTTTTACAATTGAGAAATATTCTAATTATAGCAGGTTTTAAAATGTTTTTTACAAAAAAAGCTTGTAAATGCAAGAGATAACAGTACATTTAGCCTCAGAGAGCACACAGATGTGCTATTGTTTTTATTTAACTTATTATGAAAGAATACTTTTTAATATACATACACGGATATGGTTCTAATAGAGAATCTCGTAAGTTTAAAGATATAAAGGAAGTTATGCCTAATGTACCTGGGACTATTTTTGAATGGGATGAGGATACTAACTTTAGTTTTTTATTAGAGACTGCTTTAAGTCATACTGCAGAGATGCAAGATGTCATTATAGTAGGTGATTCTACAGGAGCCAACTTTGCGTACCAATTAAAAGAGATGAGAAAAGAAGCAGGACTTAATACAGTATTAGTACTGACAAGTCCATTATTAGACTATAGTAAGCGTCTTAATACAGATCTAGTATTCTCTGAGAACCTTCAGAATAGCTTAATCAAGATCGACAACGTAGAAGATGCTCTTGTGATCTTAGCTAAAGAAGATGAAGTATTAGACTTTAGCGAGTTTAATGTTAGACATAATGCTAAAGGTAGTGATGTAATCTATGTAGAAGACACACATCGCCTAGAGAACTTCACTTCGTATGTTGGCTATATTATCGGCTACATCGTCAGTAAGAATTTTCAAGAATAATATATAGAAGCAACCTAAGGGTTGCTTTTTTTGTGTAGACTAACTAATGAATAAAAAAACCTCTTTTAACGCGCTATGTAAAAGAGGTTAGGTAATAAGTCAAATTTTATTAATAATCTGTATTTCTTTTAATTTATTTAAACAGGTGATAAATAGTGTTTTAATATTGTCTATTAACAAAAATAATTAAATATATTCTAATATATAGTTTCCTGTAAAGTTCTATCTATAATTGTTCTTTGTTATGTGAAACTTTGTGTATTATCGGCTGAGTTGTTTGATTATTGATGTTATGGAGTACTCTATATGTAATTTTTGTTAAAAACTTAGTGTGTTGGTAATGAGTTTGTAAATGAATAAAAACTTCTTTTTTAAGAAGGAAGTCGTGGATGTGAGGGATTATTTCTTTTGTATTTACGACAATACGCCTATATTTACCATTAAAAACCTATGAAATTTATTACTGCATTAATCTGTCTAATCTCAATGACAGCCTTCGCTCAGCCCAAAGCTATTCTAGACAAAACAACATATCAGTTTTGGTTAAACGAACCGAAGACAGTGGAGGACAAAAATCCATTAATTATCTTTTTGCATGGAAGAAGTTTATCGGGAACTAATATTGACAGAGTTAAGCGATATGGTGCATTAAAAGGAGTAGAAAAGGGACTTGATATCCCTGCTTATCTAGTTGCACCACAGTTGCCATCAGGTCCTTGGAATGCAGATAAAGTAGATGAGATAGTCAGCTATATGATCGCTAATTATAACATAGATGAGAGTCGTATCTACGTGACGGGGATGAGTTTAGGAGGATACGGAACGATGAAGTATGCAGGTAAGTATCCACATCGTATAGCAGCAGCTATCGCTATCTGTGGTGGGGGAGAAGAGAGAGATGCCTGTGCGGTAACGAATATCCCGATCAAGTTAATTCACGGTGATAAAGACTTTATCGTGCCTCTTAAAGAATCTAAAAAGATAATGAACGCTATCCAAAGCTGTGATAAGAAAGCTCCTGTAGAACTACAAGTAGTCAAAGGAGGAACCCACGGTAGTGTAGAAGATCTATACAGACATATGGAACTGTATAATTGGCTGCTTCAGTACACTAAACCAACAGCTAGTAACGAGTAAATATATAGAAACCACTGAGTAACTTCTCAGTGGTTTTTTTGTGTAGGAAGAGTTTTGAGAATAAAACAATGTGCAAATCTTGCATATTGCTAATTCAAATAAAGTAGTTAATTATCGTGGTTTTGGAGTTGTTGTATCAGTATTACACAGAAGCTAAAAAAGAAGGAATCTAAAGAAAATCGGAATTTCTGATTTTTCTCTTGTTACTAGATACAAGATGATTAAAGGGAGGCGCCTTTCGGCTAGGAAGGCAACTACGTTAGGAAGTCGCTGCGCTAGGTTTTACTTTATCACTTCTTAAAGAACATACAGTAACCACAGTATATATGACTCCCTGCTGAAGGCAAACAACAAAATCACGACATCACAGGGCCAAGCGTTAAAAAAGTGTCCTGTGGACAATTTTAGCGATGGAGCCAGCCGGCGCGCGAGGGAAAATCACACCATCACAAAAAAACAAATAACACCAATTCATCAGAACTTCTTATCTTTAAAAACGCAAAATAGCCTAACTGCTAAAACGCAATAAAGATGAAATACAAGATAGACCTATATACCCGAGTAAAGATAGACACGTCTAGCGATGCTAAAGCGTATGCGAATATGCTGTGTATCGGTGATCAATGCAAATCATTTGGAGAGGGGTATATAGAGAATTCACAGACTCGTATTTCCCTAATGGCGATCGTAAATGGCTTAGAGCAAATCAAAGAAGGTTCTGAGGTAACTATTTATACAACATCGAAGTATGTGCTGAATACGTACGAAAAAGGATGGGTGACTAAGTGGATGTATAACGACTGGCTAAAAGGCGATGGAGAACCACCATTGAATATTGACCTATGGAAGCGATTTGCTGTCCAAATGAAAAGACATCAACTTACCTTTCACCACGTAACTAATTATAAGAAATACCCGCAGTTAGTAGAGTGTCGTGAGATAGGAGCGGGTATTCTACTCCAACCTCAGTTGCAAATAGATGAGGTCTATAGATCATATCTAGAGGAACTTCACTATAACTTACACGATCTAATAGATGAACATCGAGTTGCAGAGATAGAAGTGGTACTAGATACTATAGTTGAGCCTATAGAGGAGGTAGTTGATAAACCTATCTATGATGCACTTGAGCCTACGAATCAAGAGCTCAATACTGTAGCAGAACCTGAAGAGGTAGTAATCTATGAACCTACCTACGAAGCACTAGATGATATAGACGAAGAGGTAGAAGAACACGAAGATGAGGAGGAAGAAAGTCAGAGCCACAGCCGCCCTGTCACCTTTACTAGAATGCCTAGTGATATCAAACTACTGGTGACTATCCGCGATCATCTAAATGACTACTTTGAGAATCACCCTATGGTAAACGAATTGCGCTCTATAGAGCTATATAACGTAATACATAAAAATAAGACCTTAAAGGAACGTTTTATCTATCCAGTACTCCTTAACCGCTTCTTGCGCAAACAACACCAAGAAGGGGTGTTAAAACAGATAATTCCCAACTGTAAGATTGATACCTATAACACAGAATTATATCAGTGGTGTTTTTACAGATAAACGAATATAAACCGGAGCAATGCTCCGGTTTTTTTGTGTTTGATCGATCTTGTATAATTACCTCTCATCTATATGTCTATCTCATATTTCGGGTTTTATCACTATGTTTTGTTTCTGTCTCATTTTAGTCTCCTCTTAGTCATGTTCCCGGGAGATGCCCTAGAACGGACTTTCCGGGAACAAATTGGGAACAACACAGAGATTCTAGACGAGTGAATAGACTTCTATCCTTTGCTGTTACTAGGATTAACTATAAAAGAGGTAACTCCGTTTTACTCCTATTTACTCCTATTTACTCCTATTTACTCCTATTTACTCCGTTTTTTGCCCTAGTTGATAAAGTGCATGGATGTAAGCGATACTTTTGGCAGTATAGGTTACTCTAGAAGGAGAAGACTTTGCATAACGCAAGTTTGTAACACATTTACACAGAGATTTATACTTTGTATTTGATGAAATGTAACAGTAAAAGATAAACTCAAAAGTTAAGATACTTTTACTAAACAAGTTAATGAGGAAACTTTCTATTGAGTAAAGTTTTGTTCGGATTATGGTTGGGTGTTTTTTTGATGTTGTTCGGAAAACAGGCCCTCCTTCCGAACAAACACTGGACTTAACCAAACCCGTACCGAACAAATCATAAAACACATATTGTAATTGGTTGATTTTGTTTCTGTTGTGTGTTTTTTAAAAGCCCATTTTAGGAATTTAAAGGAAATAAATGGAACTAAGAGGTCATTTAGAGACATTTGGGATAAAGATAGGAATATTACTCCTAATAGAGGAAGTTATGGGAAGGTGGAAGAAAAATAAATATAAAGAGGTTGTAGTTTTGTGATAAACGTATGTAGACTTACTCGAAAAAGAGGATAGTTTACGGAAAACCGTTTAGAGAGAGCATAAAGAAAGTATATTTGAAAACAAAACAATTCAGTTATGAAACAATTGATTAAAGTAACCCAATTTACAAAGGAGGAGGAGGTTCCTTCTCTTCATTCGCCTTTCTATTATGCTATTCTTTTTGAAGGAGAGGCAACGTTTACTTTAGACTTTCATACCTACACTTGTTCAGGAAAAAATATCCTTTTTTTGTCTCCCTATCAAATTTTGAAATGGAATACACTGCATATTGAAGAGATGTATTATCTGCAGTTTCACGGTGATTTTTATTGCATAGAATACCATAAAGAGGAGGTCGCTTGCAATGGTATCTTGTTTAACGCTCCTTTTGAAATTCCTTTTGTGGTATTGCAGGATAAGGTGTATGATGAATTAGTGCAATATTGTAGTAAAATCAGTTTGCTAGACCAAGCAGAAACGAGTTATGATATCTCACTAGTTAAGACCTATTTGCAATTGATTTTAGCCTTAAGTAGCAAAGAGAAACAAATAAGTAATGCTAGTCAGAAAGTAAAGATGACTGCTATAGGGGAGGTGGCAAACTTTAAAGAATTGTTAGAAGAATATATTGTGCATTATAAATCAGTGTCTTTCTATGCTGATAAATACAATCTGTCAACGGATGTCTTTAGTAAAAAAGTAAAGAAATACTTTGGAAAAACGCCTACACAGCTAATCCAAGAGCGCTTAGTGCTAGAGGCTAAAAAGCAACTGCACCTTACACATAAAAGCATAAAAGAAGTGGCAAGTGAGTTGGGTTTTTCGGATGAGTTTTACTTCAGTCGCTATTTTAAAAAGGAAGTAGGGGTTTCGCCTAAAGTATTTCGAGAGCAGGTAGGTATCTCTATTGTAGCAAAAAAGTCTATGGAATAGCGGGAATTGTCTATGTTTTGTTGTGTATGGGTACAGTAGTTTTATGCTTTTATAAAACAATATACAATGAAACAGATTTTAGAATTTTTCAGCCAGTTACAAGTTAAAGCAATTCATCTGATACGCCTTAGTATCTTTATAGTTATGTTGTGGATAGGAGGGTTAAAGGCCTTTCAGTATGAGGCAGATGGAATAGTGCCTTTTGTTATAAACAGTCCCTTTATGAGTTTCTTTTACCACAATGCGGATCAAAAGACAATAGATGCAAACGGAAAAGAAGTGGCAGCCTATACCCAATATAAAAATCCTGAGGGCAAAACAGTTCAAAAGAACATTGATTGGCACACTGCTAATGGTACGTACTTGTTTTCTTACGCTCTAGGGGTGGTTATCATAACGATAGGGGTATTTGTTCTATTGGGTATTTGGTTTCCCAAAATAGGCTTTATAGGAGGGATTCTGACTGTGGGAATGTCTATTGTGACCTTAACTTTTTTAATTACAACCCCGGAAGTATATGTTCCCAATCTTGGAGGAGATTTCCCAACACCCAACTATGGTTTTCCTTACCTATCTGGAGCAGGACGCTTAGTACTTAAAGATGTCATTATGTTAGCTGCGGGATTAGTCATTGCTAGTGATAGTGCCCGTAGGATATTAAAGTAATGATGGTTCTATAGTTAGATGTATTAAGGAAATAAAATAATCAAGTAGTTAGTTCTACTCTCTAGTAGAATTATGAGAATAAGTATAAAAGGTCTACTCAGATATGAGTAGGCTTTTGGTTTTATAGATAACTACAAAGTCAGAAAACATCGCTGAGTGAATAGGATTAGAATGACCTCGTCTTTTAGGTTGAGGTTATTTTATCCTAATTCAGATAATTGCGGAATAAGTTATTGAGTTAGATCAAAAAAATGTAACTTACAGCAAGATAGCGAGAAGAAAAAGAGACTATGGTATCTAATCGCTCTTAGGGAAGCTATTGTTAACGTATTAAAGATAATTTATTGAAAAAATAATTTTAGTTATGGGAAGTGATATGCAAAGTATAAACGAGAGCTTGTTTGAGCAAATCAAACGCATTGACGAGAATGGCAATGAATATTGGAGTGCGCGCGATTTAGCAAAAATACTGGAGTATTCTGAGTATCGACATTTTCTTCCTGTGGTAGTAAGAGCTAAGACAGCCTGTGAAAATAGCGGACAAAATATAGTAGATCATTTCGAGGATATCCTCGATATGATAGCAATTGGTAAAACAGCTCATCGCGAGGTAGATAGTGTGAGAATGTCTCGTTATGCTTGTTACCTTGTGGTTCAAAATGCGGATCCATCCAAAGAGATAGTAGCACAAGGGCAAACGTATTTTGCAGTCCAAACACGTATACAAGAAATACGCCAGATGGATGAATATGCTAATTTGTCAACTGAAGACGAGCGACGCTTGTTTTTGAGAAATGAATTAGCAAAACACAATACCCAACTTGCCGCTGCAGCAAAAGATGCGGGAGTGATTAGGCCGTTAGATTATGCTATTTTTCAAAACCACGGTTATAAAGGCTTATACGGAGGCTTAGATGCTAAGAGTATTCATCATAAAAAAGGATTAAGTAAGAGCCAGCAGATATTAGACCATATGGGAAGCACAGAATTAGCAGCCAACTTATTCCGAGCGACACAGACTGAGGATAAACTGCGCAGAGAGAATATCCAAGGCAAAGCAAAAGCGAATGAAACACATTATGAAGTAGGTGCTAAGGTGCGTCAGACAATCGAAGAATTAGGGGGGATGATGCCCGAAGATTTGCCTACGGTAGATAGTGTAAAGAAGATAGAGAAACAACAAACTAAAATATTAAATAAAAAGAAGGATAATGATGGCGAATAAGGAGAGAGTACATCTTCTTTATAAAACGAGATATACTTTCTGTTTCTTAGAGCGAGTTAAATAGAATTACTTGCAATCAGCAAAGGGTATATTGCTCCCTTGGAGAATTAAATGAAAATTACAGAGAGTAAGATTAGAGTAAATCCCCTACCTTAGTCTCTTAAAAACACAAGTCATAAACACAAAACCCGATGTTCGAACAAGTAGATAGAGATTCTTTAATCAGTCAGGAGTTTATCAATACCTATAAGCCTTATTTTAGAAAGGAAACTTATGCTGCTAAAACAGTGTTGTTAGAAGAGGGTGATGTGGCTAATAAGGTGTTTTGGGTAGAGAAAGGCTGTATGCGTGCTTGGATTAATAAAGATGGACAAGAGGTTACGTTTCAGTTCTTCTTAGAGAACAGTATGGTGTCGTCTATAGAGAGTTTATGGAAGGGAGTACCGAGTAGGTTTACCTTAGATACAATAGAGACTACTGAGGTTTGGGTAGCGGATAAGAGTGATATAAAGCCCTTGTTAGAAGAGGCTTTAGTAGAGAGAGAATACAGAGATTTGTTTATCGATGTGATCTTCCAACGTACTTTTGACTATGTCGCTCACAGTCTGTCTTTTGTGAATGCTACGCCTGAGCAGCGTTATTTAAAGCTGTATGAGACACGCCCTGAACTTATCAGACGTATTCCTCAGCATTACATTGCTTCTTATTTAGGTATCTCTAAGGTTCACTTGAGCCGTATTAAAAGTAGACTACTCAAGTCTTGATTTGATAACAAATGTTATCGTTATAGCTACCTGTCTTACAATACTTTTATCTCTATAAATAGAATGAGATATGAAAGCAGTTATTGTCAAAGAAAAAGGGGCAACACCCGTATTTACATCCGACTTTAAACAAGTGGAAGTCGGTTCATCACAAGAAATTTTAATGAAAGTTAAAGCTGTATCTATTAAGAATCTAGATAGGGCTATCGCTAGTGGTATGCATTACTCTGTGAGTAGTAAGCTCTTTTCACCTTTTGTCATTGGTACAGATGGGGTAGGCGAGCTAGCAGATGGACGTTTAGCGTATGGCTTCGGACTTCACGGAATGTTAGGTGAGTACGCTGTGGTCAACAAAGCACAAGTAGTCGCTCTACCTAAAGGAATGGACTTGGCTATGGCATCAGCACTTCCGAATGCCTTAATGGGATCAGTAATCGCTATGTTATTAAGAGGTAAATTACAGCAAGGGGATGTCGTGTTAATCAATGGCGCAACCGGAGTCACAGGGCAAGTAGCAGTACAGATGGCTAAATATTATGGTGCAAGTAAAGTAATCGCTACTGGTCGAAATACTGATGCTTTAGCTTATTTAAAAGAGCTCGGAGCTGATGAGACTATAGTGCTTAGTCAAGAGAAAGATAGCTTAACACAAGCGTTTAATCAGATACATCAAGCCACGTCTATAGATGTGGTGATAGATTATCTATGGGGAGAGAGTGCATCGTGTATCTTAACAGCACTTAAGGGCAAAGGGAAGTATCAACATAGAACTCGTTTTGTCAATGTAGGGGCGATGTCAGGAGATATGATGGAACTGTCTTCTTCTATCTTAAGAGGTACAGATATTATGTTATTAGGCTCTGGAATAGGTAGCTGGACAGATGAGGAGGTGATGCGCTTCTTTAAAGAATTACTACCGGAGGCATTTGACCTTGCGACAAAGGGTGGGTTGCATATAGATACAGTAAGTTATAATTGGCAACAGATTAGTGAAGTTTGGGATAAACAGCTATCTAGTGGACAGCGATTAGTGATTATGACAGAGTAATTCTTAGTTGAAGATATATAAAAGCCCATCGTTTGATGGGCTTTTCTTGTTGATTGTAGGGTGGTTATATAATATTCAGTTTACAATTTGTTCATATTTAAAAGGATGTTTTGGTGTTGTTCTTGAGATGATATAGGTGAATTAAAACTATTCATTATGATACAAAGAAAAGCATACCAAGATTTAGAAGTTTGGAAAGAGGCAATGAATTTAGCAACTAGTATTTATAGAAATGTTATGATAGATCAGGATTCAAATCATTTTGATTTGTTTACTAGTATTAGGGAGCGTGCTCTACAGATTCCTATTAACATACAACTCTATTATTGCGTAGAGGATTTTGAAGCTCAGGTTGATAATTTTGAAGCTGCTAACAGTGGATGTGCTGTTTTAGACTGTTATTTTCTGCTTTGTAGAAACTTAGAAGCTTTACCAAGTGAAACAATAGAGATGTTACTAGAGAATACAGATCGAGTCCATAATTCATTAAATGAAATCAGACTAGCAAATGAGAGAGTATGGCAAGAAATACTTAGTGGTGATTTTGATTAAACCTAGAATAAGTGATAATTCTGGAATTATCAAGAGACGATATGGGCTTCTCAGAAAGCGTTGAGTGAGATATTTGGTGTTGATAGAAGTGTAATCACTAAGCATATTGCTAATGTGTTTAAAGACGGTGAATTAGAAGAGAATTCAGTATGTGCAAAAATTGCACATACTGCTTCGGATGGTAAGAATTACAAGACTAATTTCTACAATTTAGATATGATATTATCTGTAGGATATCGGGTTAACTCTGTACAAGTAACACAGTTTAGAAAGTGGGCGAATGGTGTATTAAAAGAGTACTTGATTAAGGGGTTTACCTTAGATGATGAGCGATTAAAGCAAGGGAAACAGCTGTTTGGTAAATACCGCACAGTACAAGATTATAAGTATATATCTGACTTTGACCGTTTCGTAGAAGAGACAAGGTTGTCTTACGGTATAGCGAAATAAAGAGTGCATATCCAAAATAAATTATTAAAGACAAATGTCTTTTTAAAGCTGTATATTGACCATTATATTTGACTACACAATAAATAGAAATGATGAGTAAAAACATAAAAATAATCGCATTTGATGCTGATGATACCCTGTGGAATAACGAGATATATTACCAAGAGACGGAGCAAGCATTCTGTGTGTTGTTAAAAGATTATCTGTCAGCGGAGCAGGTATCTAAGGTCTTGTTTGAGACAGAGATGAGAAACCTTGATCGCTATGGATTTGGAGCGAAGAGCTTTTTACTAAGTATGCTAGAGACAGGTACTCAGATCACAGGTAATCGTATGGATGATGTGTTAGTGCGCAATATATTAGCTTTAGGACATGACTTAATAGATAAACCAATCACGCTATTAGACGGAGTGGAAGAAACACTAGCACAACTAAACGGCAAGTATAAATTAGTTTTAGCGACTAAAGGGGACCTATTAGATCAAGAGCGCAAGTTGAGTAACTCTAGCTTATCACAGTATTTTAGCCACGTGGAGGTGATGAGTGATAAGCAGATGGCAGATTATGCTAAGCTATTGTTTAAGTTGTCATCTACTCCTAAGGAGTTCTTAATGGTGGGTAACTCTGTAAAGTCAGATATTATACCTGTGTTAGAGTTAGGAGGATCGGCATTACACATACCGTTTCACGTGACGTGGGCACACGAAGTAGTAGAAACAGAACTTCCTTATCCTAAATTTAGAAAAATAGAAAACATAAAAGAAGTAGTCGACTATCTAAACTAAGAATATAGATAGTATTCACTCTTAGTTATATAAGTCCATCTAATGTTAGATGGGCTTTTTTTGTGGAGTATAACAATAATATGTGATTATTGCGTTATTATCGTTTAATATGTGTTAAATTTAATGAATATATAAATAATACGCTCGATATGAAAAAGATTATTTGCTTATTTATGTTGCTATGCTGTAGCTTGACAGTACTAGCAGGGACTAGGACTATAAGAGGAATAGTTAAGGAAAGTGGTATAGAATTGCCAGGTGCTTTAGTTACAGAAAAAGGAACTACTAATAGAGTCCAAACAGACCTTGATGGGAAGTTTACCATTACTGTTAGTGATGCAAAGAATACTTCTATTGTCGTTTCTTTTATAGGAATGAAAGACAAGGAAGTGAAAATAGAGAAGAATAAAGATTATTACAACGTTACTTTAGAAGCCTCTACTGATCAACTAGATGAAGTGGTTGTTATCAGTTACTCAGATGAGAGATCTTCTAGGAGAGAGAGTAGAAATAATAATAAAGATGCTTCTGCGAAGTTTAGCAGTTATTCTCCTAGTCCCTCTGCTATGCTTGATATAAGTTATGATGCTGCAGAAGTCGCTGATAGAAGTGGGAATATGAAAATAGCAAGGGGAGATAGAGCAAAACAAAAAAATGAAGGCTCTACTGAAACTTGGAAAAAATCGACACTTAAAGACAACTCTATGCGCTTAGAGATAGGGGATAATGAGTTCCTACCATTAGAAGACGCTCAGATAGCGATGCAGATAGATGGTAACCGCATTAGAGTACTGATAGATGCGTACTTTTATAATACTAAAGGGAGTGGCTTAGAAGGAACGTTTAAGCTGAAACTACCTGTGGATGCGTCACCTTATTACTTCGCTTTCGGAGGAACAACAGTCTTCGATCGAGATAAACAAGGCAAAGACGTTACTCCAGTAGCTAAGTTACACGATTACTCAAAAGACAACTTCGACTTGTCTAACATAGGACTTCAAAAAAGAGAAGACCAGAAGTCTACTAAACAAGCTAAAATAACAGAGAAACAAACTGCTGCGGATGCTTACTTCACTACGATAAACAGAAAAGTAGATCCTGCGCTTATGGAGTGGTCAGGAGCAGATATGTTTAGCTGTAGAGTATTCCCATTACAGATGAATCAACTTCACCATATCGTAGTTGGTTATGATGTAGATATGATCGAGGGGGTTGACTTTAGAGAGTTTGTACTTAGTTTACCTCAGGCGAAGAGTAAGGTGCGCCTAGATGTAGCAGTGGCAGATGATAGTCAGTATGTAATCACACCGTCTAAAGATGCTATCGTAGAGAAAAGTAATAATAAACAATACTTAACCTACTTTAACCCTAGTGAGAAAGAGGTAAAAGTGAAGCTAAACAATGCCTCGGCTATAGCGCTTGTTCAGAGTAATGAGGGAGAGAGTTATGTAGCGGGTACAATGCGTATTAACTTGCCTCGTGAGATAGACAACACCATAGCTAAAGATGCCGTGTTTATGTTAGATACTTCACTGAGTTCTAATCCTACGTTATTTGGGATATGGGTAAACTTAGTTAATGAGATACTTACACAGAATGAAGGCGTTATAGAGCGTTTTGCAGTAGTTAATTTCAATTTAGGTACTAAGTGGTATCAAGAGCAATTTATCAGTAATACAGCTAAGAATAGACAAGATTTATTAAGCTATATGAATAACCTCTCTTTAGAGGGAGCCACAGACTTGGGAAGAGCTTTAAAAGAAGCTTCTGCACCAAAGTGGTTAGCACAAAACAAGCATAAGAGTATCTTCTTATTAAGTGATGGAGATTTAAATTGGGGAGTAAGTTCTCGTGATTTATTGATTAATATGATTTATAAGGGAGATAAGATCTATACGTATAAAACGGGAATGTCGGGTACTAATACAGAGCTATTAGACTACTTGAGTGGGTATACAGGAGCGAGTTCTTTTACAGCTAATAGCGAGGCTCAGATGTTAGAGAGTGCGAAGGCATTTAGATATAAAACGTGGAAGGTAGAGAGCGTGTCAAGTGAATCAGCTAAGGATATCTTATTAGCAGGAGGAGTTACACAGTTATACGATGGGCAAATCATCCAACTAGCAGCAAGAGGTACACTAGATAAGCCTATTCAGATTAAAGCAAGTTCAGGTGCGGCAGGTACTAAAATATTTGAGTTTAAACCAGAGAAGAAAGTTACTTCAGACTTAGCGTCTCGTATGTACGGTAAGATCGCATTGACTCAGTTAGATTTGATTGGCGAGCAGCTGAAGACCGCTATTGTAGATTACTCTATTTACTACAGTGTAGTGAGTAACTTTACTTCGTTCTTGATGTTAGAGTCACAGGCTGATTATGACAGATATAAGGTGAAGAGCTTTGATACAGCAGAGAAGTTTGTGAAGGAGTTTACTGTAACAGAACTATTAAAAGAGTTTATTTCTATTGATCCATTGACTGCGAAGAAAGCATTTGAGAATTGGATTACAATGTTGAGAAAACAAAGTATCTTAGAGAGTAATGATGATATTTTAGATAACTATATCAAAGAAATGAAAGACCAAGACTTTACTATTAACCCTACTTCTAATGTGTTTAAAGTATGGGAAAAGAAAAGTCAAACGAAAGAGGAAATAGACTTACTAGCAAGTGAGGAGATGACTTTCGATGCGCTACAAGTATTAGCAGCTAAGCGTGCCAAGACACAGTCAGAGGCAGATGCGCTGAAGTTAATGAGTTCGATTATCGAGAAGAACGGTAGTGATGTAAGTGTATTGCGAGATTTGCTTACCCATACGCTGAATATGCAGAGTGGTTATGACAGTTATTATTTGGGACAAAAGATATTAGATACTCGTGTTTACGATAGATTAGTATACTTTAATATGGCACGTGCCTTAGAAGATAACAATCCTAAACTAGCAGCAGTGTTCTACTATATCAGCGCTTCTAAACAGTTTAAAACGGATAATTACGGTAGTATAAGAGCGATAAACGGATTATTTGCCAATGCATTCTTAGAAAAACAAAACAAGAATAAAGAGTCTTGGTCTGTCAAAGAGAAGATGTTTATGCAACAGCTCGAGGCAACAGCTAAGAAAGACTATGCTTCTTACTATGGGGCTAATTATAACAGTGATTTAGTTGTGCTTACATATTGGAATATAGATAGTACAGACTTAGATCTTCATATAAAAGAACCATCTAATGAAGAGTGTAATTATAGCAATAAAACAACCAAACTAGGGGGTAAACTATCTGTGGATGTAACTAGAGGTTTCGGACCAGAGATGTACATTATGCCAAAAGCGAAAGAAGGAAAGTACGAGATATCGCTGAACTATTTTGCAGAGAGTGGTATGAGAACCAAGTCAGCAGCTAAGGCGTACATCGAGGTATATAAATACTTCGGTACTCCTAAACAGGAAGTAATCAGAAAGACTATTATCCTAAAAGAACGCAAGAGTAAAGAGGTCGTAGAGACTGTAATATTTAAGTAATAAATGAAAAGAACTACTGATTAGGTAGCTCTTTTTAGTAAAACTAATTAGCCCGTCTACTTGATATTACCTACTTTTGCTCTCCTTAAGTTAGCCCATCTATGAACATTATCACTTTCGAAGAAGTATTTAAAGGTAAAGTATTTCGTATTCCTGATTATCAGCGAGGTTACTCGTGGACTAAGAAGGAGTTGGAAGAGTTGTGGGGAGATCTGAACAATACCCATCACAACCGCAATGCTTTTCACTTCACAGGTATTCTGACTGTTACTGACTTTAGTAACTTTGATATCGAGTGTATACGCAGAGAGGGTTTTAGGATTAGAGCAGGGAAGTTACTAATAGGCGAGAATAGCTATGATGGTTTTAATATCGTCGATGGTCAGCAGCGACTAACTACGATTCTTATCTTGCTGTCAGAGTTAGTGATGGCATTAGAAGATAGCCCCTTAAAACAGCAGCTCACTGCCCAATACTTTAAGGTAAGTGAAGCAGATAGCTACCGTTATATTTTCGGTTATCACGTCGATGTGCCTTCGCATAACTACTTGATTCGAGAGATATTTAATGACGCTGAGTATGATGCAGAGGAGACAGAGACGCTATATACACATAACCTGTCTTTTGCTAAGGAATTCTTTAGCGAGCGAATTAAGGCGTTTACACAAGTCGAACTTGCCTTTTGGATAGATAAGCTTACTAAGCATTTATTGTTCTCTATATTGAACTTAAACGAGTCTAAGGAGCGTCCATTGGATGTGTCTATGGTATTTGAAACCCTAAACTTTAGAGGAAAACAATTGTCAAGTCTTGAGCGTCTAAAGAATAGAGTCTTGTATATCGTCTCTAAGCAGTTGACCGTAGCGAGTACTATTGACCGCAGTCGCAAGAAAGTCAATCAGAGTTGGCTAGAGGTGTATAAATGGCTTGGTCGTAATCCTACTCAAGCGATGGATGATGACGCATTCTTAAAGGCTTTTTGGCTATTGTATTTCTCGCATTCTAAGATGGTGAGTACAGACTTTAAGTCTTATCAGAAGCACTTGTTTACCATTGACTTTCAGTTAGAGCAGCAGAGTGATGAGGTTAACTATGCCGAATATAGCGAGCTAACACAGTGGCTAGAGAGTATGCGCAAGGCAGTAGCCCTGTGGTACTTCATTAATAACCCTTATGCTGTGGATAGCGATGAGGACTTCGTCTATATCACGACACCTGCTATACAGAAGTCGTTACTGCGTTTGACTAATTTCCCTAGAGGATACGGTAAGTATATGCTTAATCTAGTATTGGCGGTACTAATGCGTGATTTGCCTGTGAAGGTAGACCACGGACTATCTGAGTTAGAACTAACAGAGAAGCTAAGCAGTGTAGAACGACTACTCTTTGCAATGGAGCGTCATAATATTATGTGCTTTTTATTACAAGGGAATAACTCTACCCTGAATGTGGAAGATACTTATCGTGATATCAACTTCTATTATCAGCGTGGTCGAGCACATAAAAATGAGTATCTGCTCAATATGCTGATGGATACCCGTGTAGAACACTTCCGTTGGAAAGAAGTGATTCGCCATATTCACAAGGGAAGTAGATTTAAGACTTGGGCAGGACTAGACTATTTTCTAAAAACTATAGAAGAGGGCAAAGGTGGGCTCCTAGAGCAGACTGAGCCGAAGGTGTACTTAGTCTATCCTGAGTATGATGAGTATGAAGTCAGAAATATGTACAAGGATATTAACGCGATGCAAAAGGTCAACAGAGACCGTTACAGCTACTCGATAGGGAATATGTTCTTAGCGTATAATCGCTATGAGTCTAACTCTTTTGAACGCGTAAAGCATAAGATACAGAATGCCATCAAGCACGAGTACCGCCTAAGCAAACTAGAACTTGATTTGCTAGAATACACTGCGTGGACCAAAGAAAGTATTGAGACAAGAGGACGCCTGATGATGGAAGCGTTTATTGAACATTGGGAACTACCGATGATACAAGACACAGAGATGAAGAAGTTGTTATTAGATGAGGTTTAGATTAATATGGTTTACAGTTGTCAGTTAGCAGTGTACAGTTTTAAATTCGCGTTTAAAAGCCTATTATTCTTGTAAATGATAAATGTGTAGACGCAATGCCTTATGTATTAATGGTTAACAGTTGTCGGTTAACAGTGTACAGTTTTAAATTCGGGTTTAAAAGCCTATTATTCTTATAAATGATAAATGTAGAGACGCAATACCTTATGTATTAATGGTTAACAGTTGTCGGTTAACAGTGTGCAGTTTTAAATTCGGGTTTAAAAGCCTATTATTCTTATAAACTAGTTATGTTAATATTGTTTTCTGCGTAGATTTGCTGTAAATTTTATTTATAAACATATGAAACTTAAATTAACTTTATTAATGATTTGTTCATTTCTTTTAATGAACTGTTCTTCTTCTGATGATAACAATTCAAAAACAGATACAGAAATAAATGTAAAATTTATAACTCAGGATAAATTTGTTGTTATTGGAGAACAAGTAAATCTATTAAAAGAGTTAGAATTAAAAAATGTAAACCCTAAAGATATTGAGTGGAACAGTAGTAACACAGAAATTGCATCAGTGGAAAATGGAATGTTAATAGGGAAGATAAATTCTAGAGTTGTAATTGTTGCTAAAGTTAAAGGTTTAGATAAAAGAGCTACTTTAAATGTAAGGGTAGGATTGACTCAGCTTTACTTCTTAGCATCACAAGAAGGAATGGACTTAGAACAAACGAAAACAAGAGATTTAAAATCATTACTAAAAGCAGATAATCTAAATTTAAATGATCTTGTATGGACAAGCCACGATACCAATATCGCTACTGTGCAAAATGGTGTTGTGACTGCTTTAACCTCAGGAAAAGTAAATATAAAAGTAGAAGTAAAAAATAAACCAGAGTATACTTCAGAAATTACTTTAGAGATAAAGAAATTTGGACTAAAGGAATTACATTTTGTTGTAGGTCTACCTAAGGATGAATTGGCAGTAGGACAAGATGCAAAGTATACTTTAAGCACAGGAGAAGAATATGTACCATTAACTAATTTAGTATGGAAAAGTTCTGATGAAAAAATTGCAAAGGTTTCTAATGAGGGAGTTATTACAGGAGTATCTATAGGAAAAGTTAGAATTACCGTTACTGCATTAAACGGTGTTACTGCATATATAGACGAAGAAATCATTTCTAATATTCCAAGTTACCTTTATATCAGCAAACCTTCTATAGAGCAATCTGTCCAATTAAAAGAAGGCAAAGTTTATACATTGCAGTTAACAACGAAGCCTAGATTTTTAAACAAAACCTTATTTAATTTTGTCTCTTCAGATACTACTTTGGCTACTGTTGATGAAAGAGGAATAGTCGTAGGAGCAAAAGGTAAGAGAGGAAATGTTAGAATTACAGTAACAAGTAAAGACAATCCTTCGATTAAAGATTATATAGATTTTATCTTGGTTGATTAAGTTATAATATATAAGGTTCTTATCTAGTTTGACTAGTAATAAGTCAAACTAAAAACAAAAAGCTGTTGTCTCAGATAATAGCTTTTTTGTTTTTTAAAACGATCTGAAGTCATGTAATTGGGGATGTTTTAAATATAATATATCATAATTGTAGTATACATTTTATATAACAAAAACACCAAATTATATAAGTAATATGTCGCTAGGTTCAAGTATTTTTGCGTTATAAAAATAACGAATTACAATGAACACATCACATAAACCAAGTATATACCACTATCTATTAGCTTTTGTATTTATTCTTTTGATGGTTGTAGTGGCTACTTATTTTCAAGATCCGGAGATAGTACTCCCTGAAGTAGCAGCACTAACAGTAGGATTATGGATATTCCAAGAGAAGGCTTGGTTAAGACAGCCCGATAAGATATTTATCTTACCCTCACTGACTGCCTTTATGGGCTTTGGACTAAATATGTTAGCACTGCCTTATATCGTTAAGATCGTATTGGTTCTAGTCTTGATGCTTTTAGTGATGAGAGTAGTGAACTACAGTTTACCACCCGCATTAGCTACAGGATTTCTTCCTATAGTGACTAATGCGCATGCGTGGTCATTTATCTATGCTATTTTAGCGACTACTTTTGTATTAATGCTAGTAGTATACTTGTTGAAACTAAATAAAGGAATAGACCCTAAAGGCAAGGTAAACACAAGGATGATGTATCCTTATGCCCTAATAAGTTTAGCTTGGATAGTGATTGCTTATTACACAGGTAATGAGCAGATGGCTGTTATCCCGCCTATCGCTGTAGTGCTATATGAATCATTAAATATGAAGATGTATTCTCTTAAAATAGCCATCAAGCAAGTCGCTATTCTAACACTTGCTATAAGTATAGGTGTACTACTATATCAGTTTATTGAGCATTGGCTAGTCTTAGCTTCGCTATTTATGGTATTGATGTATGGGCTATCGCAACTGTTTAAAATGCGTGTACCGGCGGTATATGCCTTCCCATTCTTGGTCTATGTATTCCCTGCAGAGAAAGTACTTAATCTTCCTATCGCTACATTTGTTGTGGCTACTTTTTCTTTTGGAGCAGTCTATGTGTATAGAGCTTATGTACAACCTAGATTAGTTGTAGAAAATAAGGTTAATGGATGATAGTTTACAGTTTACAGTAATCAGTTTTAAATTTGCGTTTAAAAGATTATCATTCTTATGAAGTGATAAGTTGAATCGTTTTTTATGTATAATATATTATTCATATTGAATATTTTTGGTATATTTGAATAATATAATATTCAATATATGTTTGATGTACTTACTATAAAAGAGGTTAAGAGCACTATCGGAGGATGGTGTAAACAACTGCGTAAAGAATCTAATATGTCACAGCAGGAACTTGCCAATGAGCTAGCGATGTCACGTATTACGATATCAAATCTAGAGAATGGAGACAACTGTACCTTAGATACACTTTTAAAAGTATTACAATACTATGATCAGATGCAAGGACTGTATCAATTCATTAATCAAAAAGCAGAAATAACAGACTCATTGTATTGATTATGGCAAAGAATCAGATTATTAGTGTAAACATCATAGTAATGTCTGAATTAGGTTTTATAAGATTTAAAGATAATTCCCAATAGATTTAGTTTTACTAGCATAATATTATCACCCCAAACTATGTCATCTCGACGATAGGAGAGACCCCACTCGTAACTCCACGCAGTACCAAAGTTGATATCACATAATAGTTAACTGTTTTAAACTTGCGTTTAAGGAAATATCATTCTTATTAATGATAATTGAAATGTTCTTTTATACCGTAATTATCGCTACGCAATAGTCTCCCGACTTTGCGTCATTAAGATAAAGTACCACTCACTATTATAATCTAATTAACAGCTATTTATACGATTAATCAACTTAGAACGTTATCATAAGAATTACTTTTATGTAAATTCTTATGCTATGAGAAAGATACTATTATACACTGTACTCGCAGGAGTGTTATTGACTTCGTGTGGTCAAAAGAGAGAGGCAGAAGATCGCCTTGATATGTCTACAGCAGAGACCACTGCTGATGTATCAGAGGAGTCAACTGATACAGAGACTTGGAAGAAATCCTCTATCGATGAGAATGCGATGCGTATACAAGTTGGTGATGAAGACTTCTTACCTCTAGAGGATGCGCAAGTAGCCGTACAGGTAGATGGAAGCCGCGTACGTGTGTTGATAGACGCATACTTCTATAACGATAAAGGCAACGGACTAGAGGGAACCTTTAAACTTAAGTTGCCTGCTGATGCTGTACCTTACTATTTCGCTTTTGGTGAAGCAACTATGCTTGACAGTGATAGAGGTAGAAGATCAGCGAAAGACATTGACTCAGCGACGTTGTTTAATTATAATACAGACAATTTTGATTTGTCTTATGAGACACTACCTACTCGTAGAGATCAGCATAATACTCGTGAAGCAAAGATAGTAGAGAAGGAGACTGCCTCTGAGGCTTACTATGGTACTAGAGTCAGAAAGGTAGACCCTGCACTGATGGAGTGGTCAGGAGCAGATATGTTTAACTGCCGCATATACCCATTACAACAAGATAGACTTCACCACGTCGTAGTTGGTTACGATATTAGTATGGTAGAGGCTACTACTTTTCGTGAGTTTGGACTACAGTTGCCTGTGGTGAATAACCAGATGCGTGTTGACTTAGCACTTGCTAATGACAAGTTATACACAATCTCTGATCGTGATAAAGCGACGATAGCGCACAAGAATAATAAACAATATCTAACTTATCATAACCCTAGTATTAAAGCTATAAATATTAAGCTTAATACCATAGAACCTATTGCTTTAGTACAGAAAGATAACGAAGGAGAGTATATCGCAGGTACGATGCGTGTATCACTACCTAAAGTAGAGAACACAGATATTGCCCCTGATGTAGTCTTTATGTTAGATACCTCTCTAAGTTCTAATCCACAGCTTTTCGGCATATGGGTTAACCTGATGACAGAGGTATTAGAGAAGAATGAAGATGTGATAAAGCGTTTCTCAGTGCTTAATTTTAATATAGGAACCACGTGGTATAAAGAAGAATATACAACGAATACGAAAGCAAATAGAGCTGCGTTAAAGACTTATCTTGACAACTTAGCGCTTGAGGGAGCTACAGATTTAGGACGTGCTTTAAAAGAAGCTTCTACACCTCGATGGCTAGCGGCTACTTCTACTCCTAAGAATATCTTACTGCTAAGTGATGGTGATCTAAATTGGGGGAATGAGTCTAAGGATGCTCTACTGAGTAATATCAAATCAGGCGATCGTGTCTATACTTTTAAGACAGGAATAGCAGGAGCGAATAGTGAGGTGTTAAATTACCTGAGTAATAAAACAGGAGGTAGTAACTTCACAGCGAACAGCGGTGCGCAGTTAGTAGAAAGTGCAAAAGCATTGCGCTATAAGACTTGGAACATAAATAGTATATCAGGTGCTTCTGTTAGTGATATCTTGATAGAAGGTGGTGTGACAGACTTGTACGATGGACAAATATTACAGTTCGGTGCTCGTGGTGATATGAGTAATCCGATAGTGATTAAAGCTTCTTCAGGCAAGAGTATGGCTACTATAGAGTTTAAGCCTTCTTATAGAGTGTCTTCTGACCTAGCATCTCGTATCTATGGTAAGATAGCTGTAGGTAACCTTGATCAAATAGGCGATGCGTTAAAGTCAGCGGTGGTTAATTATTCGATCAACTTTAGAATAGTGAGTAACTATACTTCATTCTTGATGTTAGAAACCCCACGTGATTATGAGAACTATGGGATTAACAAAGGAAGTAAAGCGAAAGACTTCGTACGTGACTTTACGGTTAGCGAACTAAGGAAAGAGTTCTTACACGCTAATCCTTTTGATGCGAAGAAGTTATTTGAGAATTGGATTGCTACTTTGCAAAAACAGAACATATTAGGCAAAGATGACGATATGCTGAAGAGTTATCTAGAATCTATGACTAATGAAGACTTTATAATCAAACCTAAAGACCAAAAGTATAAGGTGTGGTCTAAGAAGCAACAGACTTCTGCTGAAGGCGATGCGTTAAGTGATGCAGATGTGACTTTTGATGTATTATATGAGTTAGCAAATTTAAGAACGCATAATAAGATGGATGCTGATGCCTTAAAGCTATTGAGTTCTATCGTAGAGAAGAATGGTGGAGATACTGATGTACTTAGAGATTTGTTGACCTATACGATGAATATAGGATATGGATATGACGCTTATTACCTAGGTCAGAAAGTATTAAAGACACGTGAGCAAGACCGATTAATTTACTTTAATATGGCTAGAGCATTAGAGCAGACTAACCCTAAGTTGGCATTAATCTTCTATTACATCGGAACTTCTAATGGGTTTAAACGAGGAGATTACGGAAGTATTAAAGCGATTAATGGACTATTTGCCTCTAATTTTATTAAACAACTAGAAACAAAGAATTCAAATCAGTCGATAAAAGACAAGATGTTCGTCAAACAACTTAAAACACAAGTAAATGATGATTATATATACGAATTCAAAGGAGAGATAGAGAATGATCTTGTTGCGTTGGTATATTGGAACGTGGAGAGTACAGATCTTGACTTACACGTCTTAGAATCGAATAGAGAAGAATGCTCTTACCGCAATAGAAATACTAAGCAAGGTGGACATATCTCTCTAGATGTAAGACAAGGGTATGGACCTGAGATGTACGTGTTACCTAAAGCGAAGTCAGGGAAATATGAGATCGCAATTAACTACTTCGCACAGAATGACGTCAAGACTAGATCAGTTGCTAAAGCCTATGTTGAGGTATATAAATACTTCGGTACAAGTAAACAACAAGTCACTAAAAAGACCATTATCCTAAAAGAACGCAAAGAAAAAGAGATAGTAGAAACAATCAAATTTTAAATAGTATAGTATTCAAAGCCACCTTAACTGAGGTGGCTTTTTTGTTTACAGTAATCGGTTAACGGTTGACAGTTTTTAACTTGTGTTTAAAAGATTATTATTCTTATTAATGATAAATGAAATGTTCTTTTATACCGTAATTATCGCTACGCAATAGTCTCCCGACTTTGCGTCATCATATTATCACCCCATTCCTCTTGCGAAGCGCTTAGTTGTCGCGGATTTGAAATCCGTGACGAGTACTCAACACACAATGGTTTGTGTCAGTGTTTTGTGCCTTGTCGAGACACAGTATGTATTATTAAAATATCGTTGATATTTTTTGTGGATGTATGTAATACATCCCTACGATTGTGTGCCGACAGGACGTGATATAGGCTATGTTAAGATAATTACTCTTACGAAGTGATAATTGAAGTATCCTTTCAAACTTAATTCTAAAACACTACTTTTAACCTAGAATACGCGATAGACCTATTAACGAGAGTAAATTATACAAAACAGCTCTGAATTTATGAAAAAAGCATACTATAGTATGGTTTTAGAAGAAATGAAAGAGATGTAAAGTAGAATTTATTCGTAGTATTGGGCGAGTGCGGAATCTAGGTTTATATACACTAATCCACTATAATGCTACAAGACTTAATTACTCAGCTATGGGTAAAAATAACAGGACAGCGTATTAATTTCACTCAGACACCTTGGCTAGAAGGAATCGTCGGAGATACAGCTATTATAGACAAGTCATACATCGACAGATTAGCGACACAGTATCAATATGAAGTAGTTACTAATGAGCAGGGGAGTGGACTAATCGAAGACTTCAGTATATTTCGCTTTACAGCAGAAGAGTATGCTAGATTACATCCACAGATAATAGATTTTTACACCCATACCTCTGATTACAACGTAGAGATATGGTGCGAGTGGAAAGGCGTGTTTAAGCCCTTTGGAGTATTATTAGGATGGTTGTTTAGTAAGCGATTACAACAGCTCAATATGCCTACTAATACCATAAGTCTAGCCAAGGGATTAGAGAGCGAAATAATAAAGCTAAAGAGCGCAAATCATACTGTATGGACGATTTGGTACCGCAAGATAAAACAGACAGGAGAGACTTTGTTCTCAGGTATATACACTCATACTTATCTACCTAGTCAGGACAAAACCTTGTTTAAGGTTGTCTTCCCTTTACCTAATGGCAATGCCACTGTACTGTTAAACCAAGAGATTATGGCTGACGGAAGCTTATTCTTACAGAGTAATGGCAAGAAGTTCGGCGAGACAGGGTTCTACTTTTATGTCACCAACCACAAAGGAAAACACTGGGCGAAGTTCGTCAGTGCCTTACACGAGAGCATTCACATCTATGTAGATAAGGATGAGGTCGTTCGCACAGATCACAACTTCTCATTCTATGGCATCCGATTCTTACAATTGCATTATAAGATGGGTTAAACCCAAAATAAACGTTAGCCAAATACTGCGAATCAATTCTACTTCATAGCTCTTTCATTAGCTCTAAAACCATACTATAGTATGCTTGTATCGCTAATTCAGACCTATTTTGTATAATTACTTCTCGTTTATCTGTCTATCGCTGATTCTGGGTTGAAGCTAAAGTAGCGTTTTTCTTTTAGTGATATGTCTTTAAGAGTTTACTATACAAATGTATCTACCTTAAGTTTTTTGACGTTGTTTACCTTTCTCTGTTAAATAGTACTTTTGATTACGACTTGTTGGTTTATCAGGAATGCTCAATGCTATTAAACCTGCTTCTATAGCGGGTTGTAAGTAATTATATAAAAAAGTTGGTCGATGTCTAATCCCTACAAGTACCATTAATTCAATACTACTATATCTTTCATCTGACATATTTGAAATTAGTACTTTAACTTGTTCGGTATCTTGTTCGGTATCTTGTTCGGTATCTTGCAGGGTATCTTGCAGGGTATCTTGTTCGGTATCTTGTTCGGTGACTTGTTCGGTGACTTGTTTGGTTTGAGTTACAGATTCCGTTGAAGGCAGCGTAACTCTTAAAAAGTTCTCAGAAAAGTGAAAACAATCTTGCGCATAAGCCTGTATAATTCTTGGAATTCCTGATCCTAATTGTTCTACCAAATCTAAATCCTTGAAAATGCGCATCAATTCCTTGTTTCTAATTATAGAATATCCTTCAAAAAACTCATCCTTAGAAAGCCCTTCAGGTAAGCTACCATAAGAAGTTATTTCCAAACGGTCGTCAAAAATTTCAAACTTATATATGTCTTTATATTAGTTCAACATTGTTATCTTTCTTGTTTTGAGTGATTTTACCTCTATTAAAGATAATTACCTTACGAAGTAATAATTGAAGTGTTCTTATAGAACGTAATTACCCTTGCGAAGCACCAACGGCCTTAACGGATAAGCGAGTGTCAATAGGTGTAAATTCCCCGAAACAAAATTCTGTCTGACCGAAGGGAGTTAATTTTGTTTCAGGAATTTGTGCCGTAATTGGCCGCTTAGGAGTTAAAGCCTTGATTTTTTTTGTTACTTTTTTTCATCAAGGAAAAAAAGTAAAAGAAGAAACCGCGTAGCGATAAAACTTAACAAGTGATATAAACTATGAAGTGTTTTGTATTACGAAATGATAATTAAAGTGTACTTTCATAAATCTCTTCCCCCTTCCTGATATCTGCTAGATAAGTGCGTATTCACTGCCCAATGCTTGCTCAGAGGGCCTTATTCAGCAAGAACCCCTCACGGATACTGCTCGCATTGCCCAATGAGATAGTAGACGAAATGTGTATAGCATTCACTACTCTAATGGCGAAGGCAATCATTCCTAATTAACCTCTCCGGACTAGCTTTTTTCTTTAAACTGGCTTCCATATAGTCCACCTAGTCGCTCTAGTTTTGTGCCATAAACGAACACAAGATGAAACAACTATTAAATACTATCGTAGCGAATGACACCCTACATAGCAAGTGGCTAAATGCCTTGTCCTTTATGGAGAATACAGGGGCTCGTAAGATATCTGCCTGTGAGAATCCATACGAGGTAACTTTCCTTCAACTCAAGCACGCCACAGAGGAGCACAGGCACGCCTACTACCTAAAGAAGCAAATCAAAAAGCTATCCGTTCCTTTTCCGGAGCGATATGATACTGCTAGCTTATTAGCACCTATACAAACACAACAATATCTACAGCGCCTCGATATCTTCTGTGTGAGATACCTAAAGGAGACTTTACAGTTAAGTGGTGCGTCACTTCGTTTTGCCGCTTATTTGCTAGTGACTTACGCAATCGAGGTACGAGCTGATTTGCTCTATCCTATTTACCAAGAGGTATTAGAAACGCATTCGTCTAAGGTAATGGTTAAGTCAATAATCGCGGAGGAACAAGGGCATCTAGAGGAAATGATCATTCAGTTAGAAGCGTTCACTCCTGATTGGGAGAAGCACGCTGAAGTGATTCTTCACTATGAACAGCAGCTTAGTCTAGCGTGGCTAGAGGCAATCACAAATGAGATAGCCTAAGAGATGGAGATATTGCCTTTATCCTTAAGGAAACGCCTTCAAGAGCGGATTGATCAAGGGAATTACCGTCAACTAAAACAATATAGCTCCACAGCGACAGACTTCTTCTCTAATGATTATCTAGGGTTAAACCAAAATAAGGCATTTGAACAATGTTTATTAGATACGGTATACGCTAACCCAAAGCTATTAGGTGGAAGTACAGGGTCTCGGCTTATTAGTGGGAACTCACAGATAGTGGAGGATGTAGAGCAGTATATTGCAGAGGTACACAGCGTAGAGGAGGCGTTGCTCTTTGGGTCGGGGTATCAGGCGAATCTCGCTCTTTTTGGCAATTTGCCGACACCTAGAGATACCATTATCGTAGATGAGTATATCCATCGGTCAGTACACGATGGGTGTACATTATCTAGAGCGCGCAAATGGAAGTTTAAGCACAACGACTTGCTAGATCTAGAACGGTTACTTCAGCAAGCCACAGGAGAGGTATACGTGGCGATAGAGAGTCTTTATTCAATGGATGGAGACTTAGCTCCTTTAGAAAAGATCATTGCTTTAACGCAGAGATATGGGGCTTTTTTGATAGTGGATGAAGCACACGCTATCGGAGTCTATGGATTAGGCAGAGTAAGTGAGTTGGGGTTATATCCACAGATATTCGCAACTGTGATAACCTATGGCAAGGCAATGGGAGTACACGGAGCAAGTGTTCTAGGTAGTGTGGCATTAAAGTCAGCACTAGTAAACTTCGGTTCGCCCTTTATCTATAGCACTTCGCCAAGTCCTTTGATGGCAGTGAGTATTAGGGTAGCGTATGAGTTTATCTTGACACATAAAGACTTGCAAGAGAAACTTCAAGGGGTAATCCATACCTATCAGTCCCTAGCTCCTAAGGGTATGTCTATAACTGCTAGTCCGATACAAACTATCCGTTTAAACAAGGTAAATAACGTCACTGATTTAATGACAGATTTACAAAAGGCAACCATCAATGTCTGTGTGATTAGACCACCTACTGTAGCGGTGGGTACGGAGCGTTTGCGCATATGCCTACACGCATTTAATACACAAGAGGAGATTATACAATTATTTCAAATTATAAAACAACACAATGGAACCCATTAAACTTTTCGTTACAGGAATAGGCACAGGAATAGGCAAGACAGTCATATCAGCCGTATTAGTAGACAAATTTAAAGCAGACTATTGGAAACCGATCCAATCAGGTGATTTGCACGATTCAGACAGTATGAAAGTCAAAGCACTATCTGAAGGCACTCTTATTCATAAAGAACGCTACGCATTAGAGATACCTGCTTCACCACACGAGTCTGCTGAGAGAGAGGGTATAACGATACAATTAACTGACTTCACACTGCCTGAGACGGATAATAACCTTATCGTAGAAGGTGCAGGAGGGCTATTCGTACCTATTAATTCGGATACTTATATGATCGACCTAATCGCTCATCTTAACCTCCCTGTGGTCTTAGTCACTAGGGATTATCTCGGGTGTATTAACCACACGATATTATCTATAGAAGCATTAAAGTCAAGGGGAATACCTATCGCTTATCTAGTGTTTAATGGAGAGTTTAATCCTTATTCTATGGAGGCTATTAAAAGGGAGATAGGTGAGGAGACGGAGGTTGTGTTTAATGAGGAATTAGGAATTAAGAATTAGGAATTGTTGCCTTCGGCATAGGGTGATGTGGTTTACAGTTGATGGTTTACAGTTTACAGTTTGATTCTGCGTTTAAAAGATGATATATCTTGAAGAATGTATATCTACAAAGGTGGAGAATTAAGAATTGTTGCCTTCGGCATAGGGTGATGTGGTCTGTGGATATAGACGTCACAACATCACAACATCACACCTTCACGACATCACAACATCACAACATCATACCATCACACCATCACAACTCCACGACATCACAAAAAAACAACATCACAAAAAAACAAAAGAAATGACACAACAACAACAACAAGAATTAGTAGATAGAGATTACGCGGTCAATTGGCATCCGTATACGCAGATGAAGACAGCTAATAATATTATCCCTATCGTTAAGGGGCAGGGGAGTTATATATTCGACGCGAATGGCAAGCGATATATAGATGCGGTGTCTTCGTGGTGGGTGACTTTACATGGGCATGCACACCCTTATATCGCTAAGAAATTAAGTGAGCAAGTAGCTACGTTAGAGCAAGTGATCTTTGCGGGGTTTACACATCAGCCCGCGATAGAGTTGTCAGAGCGATTATTAGCGTTATTACCTGAGAGTCAAACGAAGGCTTTTTATACAGATAATGGGTCTACAGCTATAGAAGTAGCGCTTAAAATGGCGATACAAGCTGATTATAACAAAGGAGGAAATAAGCGCAAGGTTATCGCTTTTAAGAATGGATATCACGGAGATACTTTCGGCGCAATGTCTGTGAGTGGTAGAGGGATTTGGACTGATCCTTTTGGGGAGATGTTGTTTGAAGTATTGTTTATAGACACGCCTACTGAGGATAATCTAGCACAGACTAAGGCATTTATCGATATGCACGCCTCTGAGACGATATGCTTTATCTATGAGCCATTAGTACAAGGTGCAGGGGGAATGCTGATGCACAAGGCAGAGCATTTATCGGCGTTAATGAAGCACTGTAAAGAGAGAGAAATACTCTTGATACAAGATGAGATATTTGTCGGTTTTGGGAGGACAGGTAAGCTATTTGCTGTGGATCACTTGACTGAGACACCTGATGTGATGTGTTTCTCTAAGGGATTAACAGGAGGTACGCTACCTCTAGGGATGACTACGTGTACAGAGGAGATTTACCAAGCTTTTTACACAGAAGATAAGACCAAGGCATTATTTCATGGACATTCGTTTACGGCTAGTCCATTAGCTTGTACAGCAGCATTAGCAAGTATGGATCTACTATTAGAACAAAGTACTCAAGATAGCATCACTCGAATAGCAAGTAAACACGAGGCGTTTATCAATGAGTTAAAACAACATTCTAAGGTGTTAGATGCTCGTCAGTGTGGAACTATTTTTGCGATGGAATGGAAGACTTCAGAGCATACTTCTTACTTCAGTGATATGCACGATACATTGTATCCCTTCTTTTTAGAACGTGGAGTGTTAATGCGACCTCTTGGAAATATCATCTATCTCGTGCCACCCTACTGTACATCAGACGAAGATTTGGATTACATATATGGCTGTATATTAGAAGCTTTGTCGATGATGTAAGTTAGTGATTAAACAGTCGTAATGATTGTGTTTTTTCTTCTTTATTTCTCTTAAAATAATTCCTTAAAAAGTATAAAATAAAGATGATAATTTAAGTTTTTCTTCACATATACTTTGATACATTTGCACCGCTTTTAGCGTGATGAATTATAGAGGTAGTTTTGATTGGCATTATTATTGTCTAATAGAGATAAAAAGTAAAACAATAAAGAGTTATTTATTAGTTACATTATCTGTGTTTAGTTTGCTTGCTTTTGTAGGTAATTATAGTTCAGTAAGTTATGCTACCTGTACAGGTTCATCAAATTGTAAAGCGTGTAAGAATTGCAAATACTGCAAGTATTGTTCTCAAAAGGGGAATAGCTGTGGAGTGTGTAAGTAGTGATTTTTTATAACGTATATCAAGGCTAAAGCAAGGTCTTACTTAGGTTGAGGTATTTTAAATAGGATAATGAAACAAATCGTTCTGTTGTTTGTAAGTCTAACATTATTGTTGTTCGCTTGCAAAAAAAGTGCCGGGTCACACGGTTTTACCATTTATGGTGAGAGTGACTATTATACAGATGGAACTTACTGCGCAGAGATTAAGTATGCGAATCCTTTTACAGGAAGTAGCAGTACATATCAGTTGAGCGTAGAGGTCAAAGGAGGGAACTTGACAGAGATCAATTGGCCTGAGGAAGGTTGGTTGGATAAGGCAAACTTTGCTCCTCAGAACATTGCAGATGGAGAGTGTGCGTTCACAAGTGAACGTGGATATAAATACACTGTAACGTTAGGAGGTAAAGGAGGAGACTGCTATGATGATAGTATCGAACTTCAACAGCGAGTGAATGAAGATACAGCGCAGGTAACTTGTCCTGACTGTGGAGAGATGAAAAAGATTAAAGAGAAACGCTGTCTGTACTGTACCAATGGATTGGTATTAGAAGACAATTGGGATAGATATATGTAGAAAAATAAAGTAGATGAATAAAGCCGATGTTGCGAAAGCGATGTCGGTTTTTTGTTTTAAAAGCAAAAGAACTAGCTGAGTAAACAACTAGTTCTTTTTTTGAAATGGGGCGATGTTAACCTTCGAGTTAAGAACAACAATTGTTTTTTTTCTGTTAACATAGGTCTAAAAGATTGTTTGTCGGAACAATCTTGTTTTAAATTTTAAAATGCTTTTAAAGGAATTACCCAGAAAAAACAGTATTTTATTATTATTGTTGTTGTTATTAATTTGTGTTGTTTTAACTAATACAAATGTATTGACTATAAGATTGTTGCAATGCACTAAATAGTGCAAAAATTATATTTGTTTAAATATTCTATTAAAGGTATTGCGGTGAATACCTAAATAAGATGCGATGTAGGAATAAGGAAAATAAGAAAACACTTGCGTATAATATTGTTGTAGTATTTTTACCTTATCTACATTAGAATCGCTCTGTAAGATATTTGCTTTTTGAACTGCCATTTGTAAGTTTGTTTTTAGAACTTCTTCTTCAAGTTTAAGTAAAGGGGCGAATTCATTGCATAGATCTATTATTTTAGAACGTGTAATGGCATAAAAAACGCACGGTGTATAACATTCAATGTATAAAGTTGAAGGTTTCTTGTGATAATAGCAGTCGTAATTAAAGAGGATTGCATTTTCGACAGGATAGTAGAAATTATTGACCTTCTGATAACCATCTTTATCAATAGAATAGGCATATAAGGAGCCTTTAGTTAAAAAACCAATAGTCTCATTTTGATCACCTTGTTTTAGAAAGAACTCTCCTTTTTCTAGATGCTCAATAGTAAAGGCATCTAGCATTGTTTTTAGTTCTTCCGGACTTAGATTTATATTTATCTCCTCTAGTTTAAGTAAAATAGGATTGTGTATCATAGCACCTGATCTTTAGGGAATTAAATATATATAAGATACGCAATATTAGTGCCGTTTGAGTAATTAATTAGTTAAAAATTAGCATATTACGTGTTTTTTTGCTAAACAACACATATTGTGTATGAACTATTGCGAAATAGTTGTTTTTGGTGAATATTTACTTGATTTGTAAAAAGAAGAAAAGGTATGATATTGAATACTCTCCTATAAAAAACAAAATAATTATCTTTACCTATCTAAAATAGATTAGCTATGAAGTTGTTAGGATGGGGAATAATTATAGTTGCTGTTGTTTTTCTAAGTATTTCCATAGGAGGACTCAATGGTGAGTTGCCACAAGAGATGTTTGTGTTACTTGCCTTTATCGGTATTATTATAGGAGCTTATGTGATTTATCGAAGTGGTGAGAAACAATAGTTTAGTAACAGGTTATGCAAGTCAACTATATCCAACCAAGAAAAGAGTTAAGGGGAGTCATCAGTCGTTTTTGGATTGGTGAAGTGCTTTCTATGGGGCATAATGAACAATCCTTTTACCGCATTATCGCCTCAGGGAATACAGGGTTAATCATTCAATTGTTTCAAAACCAATCCCTTTTATTAAACAGCGCTGACCATCGTGTATTACCTAAGGCGTTTATCTATGGACAGAAGAGTGATTCGCCCTGTCTGAATCACTTTACAGCAGAGGCAACCCTATTAGGAGTAGACTTTCATCCTACAGTATTTAAGAAGGTTTTTGGAGTGAATGCAACTGAGTTGACCAATACCTTGGTCGATGCGGTAGCCTTATTACCTTATTCTCTTATTAGACAGATGCAAGACAGTGAGTCAATACATGAAGCAATCTCACTTATAGAACATTATCTCTTAGGCAAGGTAAAAGAATCATCTACAGAGGCCGCACTAGATTATGCTATAACACAAATCAGACAAACTACTTATTTAGTAGATACAGCAGTACTTGCAAGTAAAATCGGAATGTCTCAACGTACTTTTCAGCGACACTTTAAAGAACAAGTGGGCATAGATGCGTATACCTATAGTCGCATTGTCCGCTTTCAAAAGGCATTACATAGTATGCAACAGGGAAGAGAGATATCGTTAACTCAACTTGCTTATGACTTAGGCTATGCTGACCAATCTCATTTCGGCAGAGAGTTTAAGCTATTTGTAGGAGAGAGTCCTTTGGGCTTCATTAAACATAGTAAATATCTAGAAACATCGAATACGGATATTCACACACCTTTTCGCATTATAGAGATTAACCTTAGATCTGCAACTACCATTTACTACGAATAAATTCTACTTTACATAGCTTCAATTAGCTCTTAAACCACACTACAGTGTGCTTTAATCACTAATATTACTCTGTTTTGTACAATTGATTCTCGTTTAAACGTTATCTGCAGATTTAAGATTAAAGTAGTTTGTCGTTATAATTCTATTTTCAAGACTTTAGAATAGTGAGTTTTGTTTTCTTAACAAAGAGATATAATTATGACAAGAATACACCATTTAAATTGCTTAGAGATTCACGCTCCTACAGGTGATATCGCTATAGGGCATTGTACTTTATTAGAGGTAGAGGATCGATTAATACTGATAGATACAGGAGTAGGGCTACGAGACTGTGATTTAGCACAGTCTAGATTAGCGCCTGAATTAGTAGAGGCAGTAGGGTTTAGATTAGATGCAAATAGCATTGCTGTGGAGCAAATCAGAAAACTGGGGTTAGACCCAAGCCACGTAACAGATATCATATTGTCTCACTTAGACTGTGACCATATCGGAGGAATAATTGACTTCCCTAACGCACGAGTACACCTGAGTAAAACAGAATATGATAACTATCTATCGGGTAATCCTAGATACGTGAGAACACTGCTTCCTACGGATTCTGAATTAGTTAAATATGCTGATTATACTGAACTATGGAATAGGTTAAAAGTGGTAAAGCTTGATATAGTAGGAGTAGAGGTCTACTTGACTCCTTTACCCGGACATACTTTAGGTCACTCTGGGGTGGTGTACTATGCACAGCAGCAATGGTGGCTATATGTAGGTGATGCTTATTATCTAAGAGAAGAACTAACTAACCCTAATCACCCTATACATCAGTTAACGAGCGCTAGAGCGGATAATAATGATTTAAGAATAGTGTCATTAGAGGTGATCAAACGATTTATGATAGAACACTCAAGTGTAAATGTGTATGGATATCACGATCCTGAGGAGTTTTGAGGTTGTTGATGATGTGATGTCGTTGAGTCGAAAAAGAAGTCTCACAATTGATTTTTTATAAGCTAAAAACTGTATTTTTACAGTAATAACAGCGTTTTTTAAAAGAAAAGAGATGTCAGAAAGCTTTCAAGAGTATAACCAATTATTTAAGGTAGAACAGCCTTATTTTGAACATTTTTTCTCTCTGTTAGAGAAGCGAATGTATAAGAAAGGACAATTGTTATTAGAGGAAGGAGAACGGTGTGAGTACATTGGTTTTATTCAAAAAGGTACCTTGCGAATGTATATCACTAATGAAGAGGGACAGGAAGTTAATTATGTGTTTTTCTTCGATGGGAACTGCGTTACTGATTATGAGGGGATACTAAACGATAAGAAGACGATTCTTAATATTCAAGCATTAGAAACGACTGATATCTTTTTGTTACATAAAGATGATTTGTTTCGTCTCTACCAGAGCGATGCTTATTGGATGGACTACAGATTAAAAATGGTTGAGGGATTATACCTTAAGTCTAGACAGCGCATCGTAGATCTACTCTATAATAGTCCTGAGAAGAGGTACGTAAATCTGATGGAGGAGAACCCTCTTATCTTTGAAAAAATCAGTCATAAACATATCGCTAGTTATCTTGGGATAACTAAAGAATCACTGAGTAGAATAAAGAAAAGAATTTCGGAGAGTTAACTTAAGATAACAAAATTAGCCTATAGAATCATTAATTTTATACTCGTAATATTTTATATGATAAACTTATGGAAGCAAAAGATTTAACGATTGTTCTAGTTCACGGAGCGTGGGGAGATGGTTCACATTGGGAAGCTGTAATTCCGTTATTAGTAAAAGCTGGTTATAAAGTAAGAAGTGTTCAGAATCCATTGACTTCACTAAGTGATGATATATTAAGAACAACTCAATTAATAGAAGCTCAAGAGGGGAAAGTCTTATTAGTAGGGCACTCTTATGGAGGGTCAGTTATCTCTAATGTGGGTAATAACCCAAAGGTATTAGGGTTAGTGTACATTGCGGCATTTGCTCCAGACAAAGGGGAGAATCTAGGGATGCTTTTAGGACGTAGAACTGCTTCAGGAGGAGAGAGTATTTATCCCGATGCAAATGGATTTTTTTGGATTAAATATGAAGGATATCATCAGGCATTCTGTGCAGATATATCTGCAGATAAAGCGATGGCGTTATCATTTGCCCAAAAGCCTACTCATGGTCAGTGTTTCGGTGCAGAAAGTGGAGAGCCAGCTTGGAGAACTAAGCCTAGTTGGTATCAACTATCTAACCAAGATAATATGCTACCTCCAGAAACACAAAAAGAGATGGCAGAGCGTATGAATCCTAAAAAGATAGTAACATTAGATGCGAGTCATGCTTCTTTATTATCTAAGCCTGTAGAAGTAGTAGCTTTAATCATAGAAGCGGCTACATCCTTATAAACAATAAAAGCCTCACTAAGATAAGTGAGGCTTTTTTATTGTTATATTGAATAGTAATACAATTACTTTAATAGTAATACAATTACTTTAATAGTAATACAATTACTTTAATAGCCCTTCTAAGAACTCTTTAGTAGGATTTCTAAGTATCCAATGGAGATCATCGTATTCTTCTAGTTTTAGATGGCTTATTTTATCTAAGAAAACTTCATATGGCAAGTGATCAATATCTGCATCTGTTTTACCTTTAAAGCGAACCAAGCCGACAGTCCATTCGTTAGGAGCAACTCCATCAGGCAACCCCGATGTTATAGGAGGAATAAAAGCTTCTTTAGGTATGATGCTATCTACCGTTTCTGTTAGACTATATGCCCCTCGTATTTTATCTCCTTTTTGAAAGAAGGAAGGCTTCATGTAATACAAATCTTCTTGTTGTTTATTTTGAAGATAGGTAGAGAAGACTCTTTCTAAGTCGGTGATGTTTTCTTGACTCCATTGTGCTAAGATATTAGCAGGTATATGAATTGGGTTTTTAACAGCAAAAACAATAAATATATGTTCATTCTGATGTAAGTCTTGTACTTGCTGATATAGATAGTCTTTATTCCAATCAGAGATGTCTTGTGTTAGAGTAGGGAGTTCTTTTAGTTTTACTTGTCTCTCTAGATCCATAGTAAAAGAGTTTACCTTAAAGAACGTACATGTTTTAGAAACAAAATCAAAGAAGTCAAGAACATCTTGATCAGTACATGGTACATTTAAGATTACTTCTATGTCTTTACTTTTTTTGCGGACCATAAAACCACGACCTAAGTGATTAGGATTTTGGACGACAATGTTTATATCATCGATATTATCACTATCTAATTCGTAAAAGACATAAGCAGAGTTACTATCTCTTTCTCCTAGAATAGTGTGACTATCTAAGAGGCTTTTAATCATACTTAGAGTTATCTTTTTCTTAAAGAAACCCTTCTGTTTTATAGCTATTTCTATTGCCATATTATCTGATTTAATTTTTCAATGCTATCAAATATAATGATAATTTCATTTATGTGTTTGATTTTTAGCCGTGATGTTGTTGAGTCGTGATGATGTGATGTCGTTAAGTCGTGATGTTGTTTTTTTGTTAAGTCGTGATTTTGTGGAACTGTACTTTGAAAGATTATTTCACTTTACAAAAAACCAAAACAACAAAATCACAAAAAAACATAAAAAGAATAAAAGCTCCTCGAAGGAGCTTTTATTCTTTTTATCTTATTCTGCTGAATAATCATCTAATATATCTAGTGAGGGAGCGAAGAATAAAGTACCTGATATCGCTTTACTAAAGTCTAGTATTCTGTCATAGTTCCCCACAGGTTCGCCTATAAACATGTTTTTAAGCATCTTCTCTGTTGTACTGAACGTTGATGCGTATGAGATGAAGTACGTCCCTGCCTGTCCTTTAGAAGGGTTAGCATAAGGCATATTAGCTCTGATAATCTTTAGTTCATTGCCATCTTCATCTTCGATAGCCGTTAGAGCTGTATGTGCATTAGAAGGCTTCTTATGTTCTTCCATTTCGATATCTGTTGCTTTATAACGTCCCATTATTTTCTCTTGTTCTTCCACAGATAGGTTATCCCAATCTTTCATAAAGTGGATGTACTTCTGTACAAATAAGTAGCTACCACCTTTATAGTTAGGCTCGCTATCACCTACGATACCGAAGTAGTTTCTGTCCTCCCCATTAGGGTTCTCCGTACCATCAACAAAACCGATAATCGCACGTCCATCCCAATACTTAAACCCTTGTACTTCATCGGTACACTCAGCTACGGGAAGTAGTACTTTAGAGATTGCCATCGCCATATCATAGCATATCGCAGAGTTAACAGCACTTAGGTGTAAGTGTAGGTCTGCATCAGTAGCTACAGCAGTATGTTTATCTCCTTTTATCTCTTTAAAAGGAACTAGCTCTTTAGGCAGTGGAGTAGGAAGACCAAGCTTTAACCAAGCGTCGTGACTAATTCCAAGTATACAACTCGTAGGGCCTTCTGTCACGCGAACTTTAAATGAACTATTAAGATTCTTTACTAATCCACATAAAGCTTCGAAAGCTTCTTTAATCTCAGCTCCCTCTTTAAACTTCCAAACCGAAAAAATAGTGTTGTTATTCGGATAATCAGTAACATTCTGTGGTTTTTGACTCATTTTATTTGTTTTAATAGTTAATGTAAGTCTTGTAAAGGTATTTATTTTTTCAGCTAAAACAGAAGGATTACATGGTTAAATTCGGACTACGAGGTATAATATATTTATGTAGTTTTGTCTAAAATTAAGTATCGTATGCAAATAGTATTGTGGATTATAGTGAGTTTAGCTTTTTTAGGAAGTTTAGCAATGTTCGTTCCATCACTTATGTCTCTTGGTTCACCTAAGTCAAAAGACTTGAAAGGACTTTATTATTGGAATAATTTGGTCTCAAAAACATTCTGTGTCTTAGTGATGATTTATCCTATCTTATTTTTGATTGCTGTAATGTTTTATAACTTTCTTAATGCGCCTGTTCTTCCATGGCTAGTTATCTATACGATTCTTTTAGTAGGTTTCTTTATAGGATGGAATGTATTGGATAAGAAAGTAAATGGCTTGATAAAGAAGTCTTAATCCTGAAGATAATATAAATGACAGTAGATTATAAGAATACAAGTAAATGTTTTGTTGGAAGAAATGAAATCAAGTAGATAGATATATTTAGAGTTAATGTACAATGTTTAGTTATAATAAGTTTGTAATTGCTTAATATTCTTAGTGGATATTGAGTAATTAGTTTAATATGTGGCTGAATGAAGAGGTTAGGCTGATATGTCTATTTGACTTTTTTATCGTTTTTATCACTATTTACTTTAATCTCATACTGTCTTATTTTTAACTTTTAATTATTTATTTTATTATAAAACCGACTCTTTATTTTTCACAATATCTATTAATTCACGTTTAAAGGTAATTAAATGCAATAGATGTATTACTTGATTGAATATAATATACTAAAAAGTAATAATTTATTGGTCACAGACCGTAGTCAAAACTAAGCACTTTAGTGCATTTAGCTTTCAGCTTCTAAAAATGTTTACCTTTGATATATGGTATACCAACGCACAAATGGACATAGTGTTTCACGTTTAACAGCGCATTTAGTATGGGCGACAAAGTATCGATATCCAGTATTGGAAGGCGATATTCAGATACGATGTCGTAGTCTAATAATTCAAATTTGTGAAGCAGAAGATATTCAAATTCTAAAAGGAGTTGTTTCAAAAGATCATATTCATCTACACATAGAGTATCGTCCTTCACAAAATCTGAGTAATATAGTCAAGTTGCTAAAAGGTCGTACATCAAGAAAGTTACAAATTGAATTTCCTGTTTTGAAACAACGGTATTGGGGACGTCACTTTTGGGCGATAGGTTTTGGTTGTTGGAGTACAGGAAATATTACTGATGAAATGCTAAATGAATATTTAGAGCATCATCGTAAACCCAATGATAATGAGGGTAACTTTATACTTGAGTAAGTTGCTCCACCCAGGCAGACTTTAGTCTGCTTTAACAAACTATGGACTTTCAGTCCATAGTGGTTTATTTTACTATCTGTATTAAATTAGACTTATGTTTGCATAGAATTATTAATTATTAGTTAGTTATTGTTAATTAAATAAAAGTTATGAAAAAGAAAATTTTATTATTTGCCTTAGTAGGTAGTTTTATGTTGAGTACTACATCGTGTAGTAATGATGATAATTCATCACCAAATATCGAAGAAGTACAAGCGCCAAATACATTAAAGGATGATTTCTTTGATATTGAAGGAGCTAAGTTCAAGGGGGGGGATTTACCTGCAGGAGAGCGAGATGTGATTACAGAAATAAATGTAAACAAATTTGTGATCAATGGTGGTAAGGCCATAATGAATCTTACAAGTACTACACCTTTAGAATCAGTGTTAATTGCTTTAGATGGTCATGATGGATATTATAGTTTTAAGACATCTGAAGAAGTTCAAACTAGATTGGGGAATTATAAATACATAGTTGTTTTTAACTTTTCTCAAAAATTGGATTTAGATTCATTTGGATTAAATATTGTAGGAACAATATCAGATGGTGAACAGACTCGTATTTACTATAGAGAATTCCAAACGGTTACAGCAGGTGTTGGTGAATTGCAAGTTTCTTTATCTTGGGATAAGGAGGATGATGTAGATTTACATTTATTTGATGCAGATAACAATCATATTTATTACGGGGATAGAGTGCTTCATGGTGCTGAAGGAAAAATAGCTGAGTTAGATATTGATTCCAATCCTGCTTGTTCTATTGATGGAGTGAAAAATGAAAATATTTACTATAACGACCTAAAAGATGGTACTTATAAAGTTTATGTTGATTTATTTACAAAATGTACTCAATCAGAAGGTAGTAGTTATGTTGTTAACGTAATCCACAATGGAGTTAGTTTGCGTTTATCTGATCATATGATTGGTAAGTTTGCTGACGATTATCGTGGAAGTGGAAATACTCCTAGTATGTATGCATTTATAGGTGCTTTTTCAATTGTTGATGGTCATTTTTCTTCTGTTGTAGAATCTGCAGGAACAGCAAGACTAGCGAATGATATTGAATTAAAGAAAGAATTGGTTTACAAAAAATAGCAAATCAGAAGATATTGAAGTCATCTTAACTTTTAGAAATAATGGAGGTGAGTAGGAATTTGAAGCGCTAGACAAATAAAATGCCTACAGCTTATGTACTCTACAAGAAGAGTGTAGAATTAGATCTTATTTAGCTATTTGAAACAAGATTTATAATCTAAAATCCCTTTTTTTGTGGTTGATAGTTTTTTATTAATTAAAACAGCTATTCAACAGAGTTACATACTAATTCAAGCTTTATTGAGTGATAAAATATGAAGTTAAAAAACAGTTTTCACTTACTACTTAATGGGTTTGATACGACATTAGCTAGTTTGAGAGCTTGAAATCTTAAGACTTTTGGTATAGGGGTCTGTAGAAATTTAAAAGTAAAGATGACTTCTACGTCAAAATAAGAAGGCTATTTCCTATATGAGGAAGTAGCCTTTTTTTTGTTTTAGTAAAGTTGATAACACTAGGTAGTAAGTTTTTGCTGAATACTAATGTTTTAAGCTAAATAATATCGTAAATTCAGCAAGTAAAAGAAAGGTTATAAAGTTATGATTGATATCGATGTACTACTGAGTTATAATGGTTTTGTCAAGGAATTTGACAAGGATCAAATGATTGTAGAGCAGGGTGAAGAACCTAAGTATTACTATCAAATTATTCAGGGTAAAGTAAAGATGAATAATTACAATGAAGAGGGCAAAGAGTTTATCCAGGGAATGTTTGGAGAAGGGGAGAGCTTCGGTGAACCGCCTTTATTTATGGAGATAGGTTATCCTGCTAATGCTATTACTTTAGTTAACTCTAAGATAGTTCTTATCAAGAAAGAAGACTTTTTCTTACTACTAGAGCAGGAGAAGACATCTTGTTTTGGTGTTTTTAAGGCTTTATCATCTAGGTTATACTATAAATCTATTATGGCTCCTGATATATCATCTAATGATTCTTATAAAAGGATATTGACACTACTTCATTATCTTAAAAATCAAAGTGCAGTGGAAGAAGGAAGGGAGTTCTTAGTAGAATTAACTAGGCAGCAGATAGCTGACTTAACTGGACTTAGAGTAGAAACAGTCATCAGAACAATTAAAGAAATAGAGTGTAGAAAACAACTCCGAATAGAAAGAGGAAAATTGTATATATAAAAAAATCAACAAGCTAGTTTACACAGGCTTGTTGACTTAAATGTATTTTTCAGAAATTCTTCTTTTTAGCCGTTAAGTAAATAGCCAAGATGGGAATACAAGTCCAAAGTAATAAAATAGCAAAAGAGATAAAGCTTCCCATATTACCACCAAAGAATTTTTTAAATACAGCACCTGTGTATCCTAATAAAGCAGATACATCAAGTTTTAGTATAATTAATATACGTGAAAGGTCGATTGGGTTTAGAACTGTACCTATTAGGGAAATATTCTCTAAAGGATAGTCTCCGAAAATCATTAAGATACTTAAGAAAATACCATCATATACTACTGCTAAGAATAACCATAAAAGGATAGCAAATCCAAATCCCTTGATCTTATTCTCGTTTTTAAGGCCTATGTTATAAGCTAAGGCGCTGAATATAAAGGTTAAGAAGGTCCCTGTCACAAGTAGTAATAGAAAGTCAAATATGATGTCTGAAGCAAATAGTCCATAGCATATAAAGGGAATACCTAATCCGATTAATAAACTCATAGATAAGGATAGAGCAACTCCTAGATACTGTCCTAAAAAGATAGAAGATCTCTTGATAGGCAAGGCTAATAAGAGCTCGGTGAATTCTTTAGAATCATAGTAGTACATAATACCAAAAATAGTACTGATCAGAGGAACTAACACAATGATAATATTCATCAGTGTTATAATAGCTTTACCTATGTCGTTATTTAAGAATAATAGTACAAAGCCAAGGGCTAAATAGAACAGTAAGTAAATGTAACTCCATCTACTTCTTATCAGGTCGTAAAAACTATATTTAAGGATCTTAAGCATGATTATCAGTTAAAATATTAGCAATAGCATGTTCAAAGTTGTTTTGTCCTGTAGCGTCTTTTAATTCCTGAATAGTTCCTTTAAAATAGATTTTTCCTTCTAGTATAAAGATAATCTGGTCAGATATTTCTTCCACAAAACTCATAATATGGGAGGTAACTAATATGATTTTTCCTTTTTGTTTTTCTTTTAAGATTAATTCCTTTAAAGTGATTAATGCAGCAGGATCTAATCCTGTAGTGGGCTCATCAAGTATTAGAATAGGATTGTCAAATAAGAAGGTCAACAGTAGGTTGACTTTTTGTTTTGTTCCCCCTGATAGATTGTTGAGTTTTTTACCTAAAAAAGGACTAAGTTTAAAAAGATCTATCAAGTAGCTTTCGTCTTTCTTACTTTCTCCTCTAAGGTCTTTAATCATCTTAATTAATTCAAGAACTGTAATGTTATTGGGAAAGTTAGCTATTTGGGGTAGGTAATCTATGTCTTTTCTATACTCCCATTGTTTTGAGATAGGTTGTTGATTGACTGTTATAGTTCCTTTATCAGGGAATACCATACCTAGAATACACTTGTTAAGCGTAGTCTTCCCACTACCATTAGGCCCAAGAATAGCAATCACACCTGTTTCAATAGATAAATCAATTCCTTTGAGTACTTGGATCTCTCCAAATTTTTTATGTAAATCACTTATTGTTATCATGTTTAATTTGCTTTATAAATGGTTTAGAATCAAGTAAATTGTCAGGAGTAAATACAGGTGAGACTTTTTCTGAAAAGTCGATAATATCAACAAATAAGCTTCGTAAGAAGATGATTGATTCAGGTGTCTTATTCACAATGTAAGAGAATAGCTTGATAGGTCTGTGTGGAACATCTCCGATGCCATCTTTATCAAGGTCATATCCAGCGTAATTGCTCCAATAATTATTATCAAAGCTATTTTGATTAAGCTGACCTTGATATAAAAGGTCAAAAGAGTTGTTTAAGAAGTTGTTATTCTTAATTGTATTCTGATAGTTTGCTCCTCTAGAGTTAATCGCCCATCCATTGCTGATAAAATCATTGTGTAAATACTCAACTCTATTAGATCCTTCAATGTTGATAGCCGTTGTATTGGCTTTAAATGTGTTATAGGTAATACTCGTATCATTCACTTCTTTAAGTAGGACTCCATAGGCGGCCGATCCCCAGTTATGACTAAAGGTATTATTAGTCATTGTCATAAATTTAGAGAACATAATAGCTACACCTGCGCCATTGCTTATATAAGAACTATTAGTGACCACATCATTGTTAGAAAACATAAAGTGAAGACCATATCTAACATTGTCTCTGCTTATGTTATTATCTATGGTACAATAGTTAGAAAACTCTAAATAGATACCATCTCTGACTTTCTCCACATAGTTGTTTTTAATCTCTATGTTATTACAATACCAGAGTTGGATACCATTTCCTGAGTTAAACTCATTCTTAGCCTTACCATATATTTTGTTATTAAGTACTTTTCCGTTTTTTGATTTTTCTAAGTAAATTCCAAAAAATAGATCGGCGATAACATTATTCTTGATTGTGAAATTCTTGCTCTCACGAACTCTAATCGCAGCATAATCTTTAATATAACTAGTACCAACGTTAATGATCTTAAAGTCTTGTATCGTTACATCATCTGCTTTTATGATAAAGATTTCTCCTTTGTTATCACCGTCTATTGTAGCATTCTTTCCTATTAATGTTAGTGGCTTATTTATAAATATATCTGTTTCTTTATAAGTACCTTTTTCTACTTGGATTACATCATTATCCTGCGCTAGTTCAATTGCCTTTTTAATAGATGTAATAGATGAGTTTTTACCAACAGTGATAGTCTTAGCCATCCCACAAAAACTTTGGATAAGTAAAAATAAAAACAAGAGATTTTTAGTTACTGTTTGCATGTCAATAGTGGGTGTTATAATGTTGTTTTTAGTGCTTCTTGATTTGCTTTACTACTTGATCATAAGTGTATAGATTACCTGTGTTTTCTTTGATTAGTCTATCTGCATCATTTGTTGACTTAGTAGCAGATAAAAAAGCGCCCATTGGGCTAGGTATATTCTTAGAGATTATAAAAGCAGCATCCTTAGCAGGAACTAATTCCCCAGGGTTTAAGATATCTGCTACTAGGATATGTGAATAAGGACCTTGCTCTTTTTCGTTTTCTGCAACATAAGAAATCATACATTCGATAGCATCGAATTTGTAGTTCTTACCTTTTGAGGTAACTATTTGAGAGGCATGTTTGTTGTCTACTATCCCCATTGTACAGAAGTCACAGCTATCAGTACCATACTCTATAGGAGTTACTTTTACAGTACACGAAGTGAGTAGAAATATTATGCCAAGTAAGTAAAGTGATTTCATATTAATTCTTTTTAGATTTGATCCCTACGAAGTAAGCGATAAAGGTTAGTAACATCCCTAGAGCCATTAGATATGCTCCGATATGAGGGTAAGAATAAGCGTCAAAGTTTAGAATCTTACGATGACCAAATAGGGGAGGTTCATAAGTAAGGGGATTACCTGCAGTATCAACCATCTTCATAATAGCGTGAGGATCTAAATCACTACCATATTCCACTAACCACAGATTAAAATCATACATACCTGCGATACCTAGTAGTCCCATAAGTATTAGCCATCCTAAGAAGAAACCAGGTTTTACTTTATTAAAGAATCCTGCTACCCCAATAGCAATACCTAATATAGACATTGAAGCTATTACAATTGGGAAAACAGAGAATTCCCACATCTGTTCCGGTTTAGGGATGGTCTTCATTCCGATGTAATGGTTAAGGCCATCTATGTTCTGAAGGTCAAATTCTTGTACTCCTTTAATTCCATTTATATAGATATCCATACCTAGTGGCACAGGATATTGAGGGGCTCCTAATTCTATATTCCACAAAGGGAAATAGAATAATGATAAAAGTAGACAAGAGCCTATTATCATCAATATTGATGCTTTTTTCATGATATTATTTTTAAAAAGGGCAAAGACAGTGCTTTGCCCTTTAATGAACTAAAATGTAAACTAACAACTATGTATTTAGCAATACTTATTCGTCATCTAATGACCAAGAAAGTTCTATCTTAGAATCTGCTGGAGATACTCTAACATATCCCTGCATCTCTTGGTGTAATGCAGAGCAGAAGTCAGTACAATAGAATGGCCATACACCTACTTGTTTTGGTTCCCAAACTATGGTTTCTGTCTTACCTGGAGTCACTAATAGTTCTGAGGTATTCGCTCCAATCATAGCAAATCCGTGAGGTACATCAAAGTCTTGTTCTAAGTTTGTAATATGGAAGAATACTTTGTCACCTACTTTTACACCCTCGATATTATCAGGAGTAAAGTGACTTCGTATCATCGTCATATAGATGTGTACTTCATTTCCTTTTCTAATAACTTTAGTGTCATTAGGAGATTTAGCTACTGCAGGGTGTTTATTCTCGTCAAGTTTGTAAATCTGTCTTGATTTGCTCTTTATTTTATCCGCCTTAATAGCAGCAGCATAGTGCGGCTCACCGATAGTAGGGAAGTCTAGGATTAGCTCCATTTTATCCCCACTGATATCATATAGCTGAGCAGAGTGGTTAAGATCTGGTCCTACAGGCAAGTATCTATCTTTAGTGATTTTATTCATCGCAACAAGATATTTACCATCAGGTTTTCTAGAGTTACCACCAGGAATCATTAAGTGACCTACAGAATAATAAGTAGGTTTTCTATCTATGATTTCCCATGTACCTAATTTCCATTTTACTACTTCAGAAGAGATAAAGAATGTAGTATAAGCATACCCTTTACCATCAAATTCTGTATGTAAAGGTCCTAAACCAGGCTGTTCCACTACACCAGCTAATACATCATCAAATTTTAAGATAGGAAGACCATAAGCCTCACCATCAAATTTTTTCTTCTCGATAGCATCTAGCATTTTAGTAAATGAGTGCACTGTAAGGTTAGCAGATAATTTACCATTACCGATAATGTATTCTCCAGAAGGATCAACGTCACAACCGTGAGGTGATTTAGGAGTAGGTAGTAAATACACTAATCCAGGTAGCTCACTAGCATCAAGAACTAGTACTTCGTCTTTCATCGTACTAGTAGCAGTATGTGTCTCATTGTTAAACTTGTTATGAGCATATTTAGTAGGCATTTTTTTACCTTTTCCTGCTTTGATATATTCCTCTGCTTTTTTCCAGTTAACAGCGGCGATAAAGTCTTTGTCGTTTTGAGAAGCATTAACTTCTAATAAACTGTGTGCTTCTTCTGTATTATACGTTGTAAAGAAGAACCAACCGTGCGATTTACCTCTACCAGGGTGAGATAAGTCATAGTTAAAACCAGGCATATGAATTTGGAAAGACAGATCCATATCTCCTGTTTTTTGGTCTACTTTAATGAATGAAAGCGAACCTTTAAAGTTTCCTTTATAATCTTTAATAGGCATATCACGCTGTGGAATAGGCACAGAGAATCTAGTACCAGCTACTACGTATTCTGTATTTTCAGTTACAAAAGAAGAACTGTGGTTCCCTGCACTATTTGGTATTTCAATGATCTCTGCAGTGCTAAAATCTTCTAAGTCAATTCTAGCGATACGAGGAGTATTATTACCATTAATAAATATCCATCTACCATCTAATTCTCCATTAGTTTGAGAAATATCAGGGTGGTGAGAGTCATCCCAAGGCACGAAACCATGAGAAGTCATTAACATTGGTTTAGTTTCTTCACTATAACCATATCCTTTTTCTGGATCTTGAGAGAATACAGGAATTACTTTAAAAAGCCTTCCTGATGGCAATCCATAAACAGATAGTTGTCCACTAAATCCACCTGAGAAGAATCCGTAATATTCGTCATATTCTCCAGGTGCTACATAGACTTTCTCCGCAGCATTTGTTGCTATTGCTCCTTTATTACCTTGCTTGGAATTATTACATCCCATAAGAAATAATGAGGCAACACAACCTGCTAATACTAGGTTAATGTTTTTTTTCATATTATTACTTTTTAAGCTTTGATGTTCTATAGCGTTCTGAAGTACTCAAGTACTGCACGAGCTTCTTCCTCAGTTAGATTTTGATTAGCCATAGGAGCTCCATTAAACTCTTTAAGTAAGTCTTTAGCTAAAGGATCTTTTTCGATCATTACCTCAGGGTTTAGAATCATATTCATAACCCATTCAGGAGAACGTCTATCTAAGATACCTTTAGGAGCAGGTCCTATGAATTTTTTGTCCGGTTTGTGACAAGCAGTACACATATTTTTATAGATCTCTTGCCCTTTATCAGCTAGAGCTTTATCTATATCACCAAGTTTTAACTCTTTTACAGGGCCGAAACCTTTATTATCTAACTCGATACGCTCTGATGTAGGTGCACCATTATCTGTAGAAGTAGTTTTAGCCTCATCTGTAGCCGTCTCTACTTTTCTTTCATTAGTTGTAATTTCGGGTTCAGATGTTGTCTTGTCTGTCTTTCCGTTACAACTCACGATTAGGAATGAGCTAAAAATCAATAGGGGTAGAGTACTTGTTCTCATATTATAGTATTATTAAGTTTATTTTCTGCTAAATTACTGCCAATAACTAGCCACTTTTTATGACTTGAATCACAAATGGTGAAATAAAAGGATATTTTTATCCTTTATAATAATGTATTGATTATGAATTGTTTGTATGCTTTGTTTTAGTTGCTTTTATAAAGTTAGTTTAAAAAGTAACTTCATTTGCTATGGAGGGGTTTTTTGACTTTTTATATCTATTTTAGGTATTAGTAAGTTGTTTCAAATCGCATTTTGTAGTTTTATTATTTTAAACTGTTTTTTAGTTGTTAATTTATTGATTATCATATTGTTTATTTTATTATAAAATTAGAATTAGATAGTATATTTTTAAAATTATAATCGCATCGTCGTCAAATATTTGTGCTTTTAACTTTTTATCTATTAAAGAGGTTTATGGTGCTTGCTATTGTACTAGCAGCTATTGATTAAATATTCTACATTCTAGGTTTAATTGAGAATATGTGATAGTCATATAAGCGGAAAGTAATTATATAAGATAAGTCTGCATTAGCTATGAAGTAGAATTGCTTTATAGTGTTTAGTTCATACGAATCTTAGGCTTAATCTATATAAGAGCATATTGATAACATACTAAGTCTATAGTGACTCCATTAAAAAGCCTATTTTAATGGAGTCACTATGGACTCATTATGGACTCACTATGGACTCACTCGAATCTAAATAGCATAAATAATGCCTGTTTTACCCTGTTAACGTATGATGTGATTAGTTTATAATATTGACCTAGAAGATTGGTCTAAATTTGTTAGTGAATATTGAAATTCCTATTGGTAAAGATAGATATAAAAATCTAAAGAGAGTACTACATTTATATACATCTCTCTAGATCAATAAACTAAAATCACATTATAAGTTAAGGTGTGTGTATTGCTTATGGTAGTGTTTTAGTATGTGGTAGATTGTTTTTTGTAAAAATTGATATTAAAAAGATACTATATGTTAAATTTTAACTTTAACATATTTGTGAATTTTTATCTTTTTAGTATAAATAATTTGTTTTTTGTGTAATATTATATAAAAATTTGTTTTTGAATAAATAACATTTAGTGTGAAATATTATTTTAATGTTGGTACATATATAATGTTATATTATGTCAATATGTGACTTTTTTGTACATTAAATGTCCTAGTAGTATAGGTATTCGCAATGGGTGAATTGTTTAAATTATAACAGAACACATAATGAGATTTTTAAAATCAAATATAGGGAGTAAACAAGATTTAGGTAGAGGTGTTTTTTTTATGCTTCTAGCGATGCTTGTTTCGTTATGTGTAGCGTTTTTTGAAAGAACTATTTCAAATACAGATTTTAATATCTTTCCTCTAATTGCTAATGTTATTTTATTATCACTACTATTTCTAGTAGAAGAAAAAATAGAGAGAAGAGAAATATATAAATTATTAATTGTTGGATGTGTTGTTTTTGTCTTTGATAATATTATTGAGGTTGAACAATGGCTTCAATCTTCAATCTTTAATTTTTATGGTATTATGTATGCTCTTTATTTTTATACCTATGGTAGAAAATTGATCATTTCAAATAGTATTCAAAAGGGCTATGTTTGTTTTATAAATTATTTCTTAGCTTTTTATTTGATACTTTTTAATGTAGCGATTGTATTAAATAATTTTTTTATTAGATCCTTATCACAGCATATTAAGTATCATCAGTGTCCGATAAAAACTTTTATCGGAGCTTTTCATATCTATAATATGCTTTAAATCATCCTCTTAACTCGGATAACCGATCTTTACACCTGTAAATAGGTTATCCGAAGA
>NZ_NSGJ01000032.1 GCF_002286775.1 Myroides sp. N17-2 | reverse complement strand
TACCATAACGTTTACCCATTTGAATACTAGAGATGCTTTGACTAGAAGTTGTCATCTCAAATACAATCATAAACGCTTTATGTAAACCAAACTTAACTTTATGAAATAAAGTATTAGCAGTTGAACTCTCAACATGTTCACAGTTATAACAATAGTAAGAATGATTAGTTTTTAAGCAACCTTTTTTATGACCACATTTTACACAAGTAAAACCGTTTGACCACTTTATTTTACTTAAATAAGCTTTACAAGATTCATCATCTGGTAGTTCTTTTATACTAAGTTCAGAATGTTTTGACCCTTAAAAATTTACATACTATTGATTTTTAAGATACTAATGTACGGAAGTTAATTTGATAACTCAATAATACCATTTTTTACAATTACTGTATATTAACTAGTTATGTTTTTACATGATCAGTTCCTTTAACCTATAAATTATCAATATGACACTAAACGGAGATACATAAAGTTTTTAGAGATTCATATAGATTATTCTGCTATAAAATAAGTTTTAATATCAATAGCGTCCTAAATAAATTTAGAGCATAGAATATCCTTCCACTTTAGTAGGATACGATGCTATATTTGCTAAATTTTAAAAAAGAACCCCTTGCAGTAGTTTAGGAGGAGGTTTTTCTACCTCATTTAGTGGATTATCCAGCCATCTTTGTAGTTCAATCTTGACAAAGAGGTTAAGTCTTATAAAAGCGACTAAATTTGATAAATGCCACTTGAATTTGGACTGTGCTCGCAATGCTTTTAGTATTAAAATAGTAATTAGTGCTGTCCAAATTTGTATCATTACAGCATTTTTAGATGTTCCTACAAAAGATTTGATATGTAGTAGCTGCTTTAAATCTCTAAAGAATATTTCTACCATCCTTCTACTTCTATACAACTCACTTATAGTATTTGCAGTCCAATTAAATTGATTAGTAATGAGCTCAATAACTTGATTATTTTGCTCATTCCACATGGCTACACGCCTTAATTCCTTCGGATATATGTGCTGTGACCTTGTATTAGTTAAACTAATTAGCTCATCTTTTAGGATATTTTGATGCCTGTTCTCTGGAAGCTCTAATTCCTTAATAGTTTCAAATTTCAAGTTGTCCTTGTGTCTAATCACAAAGAATACTTGTTTGCTGTCCCAAACATTTAATAAACTAAAATCGTTGTAAAACCGATCAGCAATTACTACACTGCCTTTCAGTAAAGGGATGTCGTAAGCCCCTTTATTATCAGCTATTTTACCATTAGTGATATTGATATAAGCAGGTAAATTCCCATCAAAATCAAGGAGTGTATGCATTTTAACTGCTCCTTTACTGGTCTTGTATTTTGCCCAATCAAAGATGCTTAAACACAGCGATATTGTTGTGGAGTCTAACAACAAGGTTTTTGACTTGATTCGGAACTTGACTTGCTTAAACTTGGGATGCTGTCCTAAACTTTCAAGCAAAGCAAAATAGTACGCTTTAAAGAGTTCATGATCTCTGTTTTTATTCTGATAACTAACAGATGATTTTGATGGTGTTTTGTCTATACCAAGGTGGTTTAGATTTCCCGTAGCAGAGCGAAGTCCATTACTAATATCACGAACAGATTTACTTCGAGAAAAATGGCAAAATAACATAGAGATTAAATGATTCCAACTATCAAAACCCTTGTTGTGTTTATCTGTTTGCCTTTCCTTTACTATTTTCTTAAACTTTGAACGATCTAGTTTTTGGATTATTTTGAGAAAATAAAGCAACATTTGTCATAGAGAGTGTGTTTTTTGGTGTGCAACTCAAAGATAATTTGAGATCCTTAATTTACTCTCTTTTTTTGTGCCTTTTTTTAAACGTTTAGGACGCTATTGATTTAATATATATTTTTTGTGTAATTGAATTTTTTTGATTATATTGTTCTTCTACATAGAAGACTATTATTGTTAATTCAATATTTTAATTAGTTATAATCCTTAAAGTATATAGCTTGATTTGTTTCCAAGACCTATAGGATGTTTTTGAATTTTATAGAGTAAATAAGACTCTATAAAAAAACTTATTTAACCCTTTTTAATTTACCCAAATCAAATTAAGAAAATCGAATTACTAAGTCCCAATACAAATAATCCTGCAATTGTACAATGGAAAAAATTCTTAAAAATCATTGGTTCTTATAAAGGTTGTGTTGATGATCATTATGACTTAAGTCTTTTGTTATCAATAAAAGAATATCAGCAATACAAAAAATTAGAACCAGATGGACGTATAGGAAACCAAACTTGGTTAGAAGCATATAAAGATGGGATGGTCTTTTTAAATAATCAAAAAAAAAGCTTTCCTTTAAAACCTAAATTCTCATCTATAGAATCAAATCAACTATTATTGGAGAAATTTGGAGAAATTTTATATAGTTCTAATCCTATAAAAAATAATCCTGAAAATGTCATTATTTTAAATGATTTTGAAACTAAAAATATTATACAAGTAGAAATACCACAGTTAGTAAGGACATTTCATGGAGCTAATAAAATAGTGCGTTTTCATCGTAAAGCAGCTGAACAATTACGAGCTTTTTTTAATGAAATAGAAAAACAAGGTATGTTATCTTTATTACTTAGTTATGGTGGAAGTTTTAATTCTCGATTAGTTAGAGGTTCTAAAACCGTACTGTCTAAGCATTGTTTTGGTATCGCCTTTGATATAAACATGCAATGGAATCCATTTAATGGAGAACCAATAGCCTTAGGTATGCTAGGATCTATCCGAGAGTTAGTTCCTTTGGCTCATCAATATGGTTTTTATTGGGGAGGTCATTTTAGTAGAAAAGATGGAATGCATTTTGAAATTGCTCAATTATTATAATACAGTATTTGACTCTTGTGCATATCACAGACTGATTTATACAAATAGAATTGATGGGAACTACTTAAACTAAACCTAAGTACACGACAAAAAACTAAAGCAATTGATATTTAAAGGATTATGGTCATTTTTAAAAAGCAATAATCTTGATAGATAGTCAAGTCCAAGTTTAAAGACACTAATAAGCCTATTACCCTGATTCTTGATTGTGATAGGTTTAATAGCGTCAATATAGTCTCCAATCTTATAGCACCATACAAAAGCAATCATCACTAACATGACTAGTTTTTCAAGCCTATCGATTTTTTGTAAGTGTGTATCTTCTATATTAAATCCGCTAGACTTGAAGGCTTTAAACAAAGTTTCAATCTGCCATCTTATTTTATAAGTATCTAAAGCTTTCTCTGGTTTATTAAAGCCTATGATTATACAAAAGCCTATTTTACCATCTGTTATCACTTTTGTTCCAGAGATATAACATAGCTGATTATGAATTCTAACAATCTTGTGATATTGCCTTGTTTGACCAGGTTTTAAGTTATTAAATAGATGAGAAGCCGTTATTTCTTTCTGTTTACTAGGCAGGTAAACCTTAAAGTTATTTCGAATACGGATGTAGTATTTAATCTGCCTATCATTTAGATAGCTAATCCAATCTTCTCCAACAAATTCTCTATCAGCTAATACACAATCAATACAATCTTTACCAAACCAATCAATAAAAGTATTGATGAGATCTTTTCGCTCATTTGTATTTGAATTACCTCGTTTATCTAACATTTTAAACAATATTGGAAAACACATATTCTTATAACTTATACCTAACATTAAGATATTTATATCTTGTTTTCCAAACTTCCAATTGGTGCGATCCATCACAAGAACATATGATTCTTCATTAGGTATAAGTGCAAAAATAAGTCTTGAAAACCATTCCAATTTCAAATCGACGCAAGACATAAAACGTTGAATACGCCTATAGTTACTACTTGTTTCTGCCCAATTGTTAAATCCAGTTGATACTTTAGAAAAATTCACAGACTTTACTTTGCATAGAGAGACGATAAAGAAACAAATAAGTCGGATCCTAGCTAACCCTAATTTACCTTTAAAATTGGCTTTTATAGTTGTTAGAAGTTCTGTATTTTTGTACTCTAGGCTGTTGTTCGTTTTTAAAGGCATTACGTGAGAAATAATTCTTTAACATACTGAATTTCAGCCTTTTTTACAAACAATCCTTTCCTTTATTTTTCTTAAAATCAACTATTTAATAATTTTGTCGTGTACTAAGAAACTAAACATTATCCAAGCTGTAATAAAGAATACAATTCACTTAGATTTTCTGTGTGAACCCGAAGTTTAACCCCATTAGGATAGATAATCTCATACTCCTTTGTTGTAAAAGAAACTGCTTTGCTAATGGTCGATAAAACTGCCTTTCTCATCTTGATGGGACTGTTTATGATATTTTTGTATCCAGTAACTAAAGGTCGGTAACTTTAATTCTTGTTCTTCACAATAAATCGCTTGGTTTAATCCACTTGCTTTCCAATCCTTTACATGAGAGTACATGATTTCTTGTTTACTCATCTATTTATTATTTGAAGCAAACTTAGTACCTTACATTAACTTATAAAATATACAGTTGTACTCGGATGCTTAAACGTTATCCGACATTTCTAGCCTTATATATAGTTTCTACTGCTCAGGTCAAGACTTTGCTTAGAGATTCCTTCTGGCGATGGACCCCCTTGTTGTCGGCTAACATTTCCTACTGTAATGGCGTGTTTGGTACTTTCACCCTAGAGTTATCACCCATGCTGGGCAGACAAACTAAAAAGCCCACCATTACTGGCAGGCTTTGTATAAAAAAGCAATAGAGTCTATTTTAAGCGATAGTAAAAAGGTATTTGTTAAAACTGTTTTACTGCTCTATTGCTTTATTCTAATTCTTTTTTTTCTTATTTATTATAAATAATTTGTTTCAGATTAAAGAAAATAAAATTATATAAAAATTATTTCCTAACTTTTTGTTCCCACTTCCAAGCACTGTTTAAAGCTGTTTCTAAAGACAATTCTGCCTTCCACCCTAATATTTCGTTCACCTTATCAGTAGCAGCATATGCCTGTGTGATATCGCCTTCTCTTCGTGCTACAACCTTATAAGGAAGTTTAACACCAGATACCTTTTCAAAAGCATTAATAATCTCCAAAACAGAAGATCCCTTCCCTGTACCAATATTAAACGTTTCTACCTTCTCTATATTATCACCCTTAATTAGTCTATCTAAAGCAGCTACATGTGCCTTGGCCAAATCAACTACATGTATATAATCTCTGATACAAGTACCATCTACAGTATCATAATCATCACCAAAAACAGACAACTCCTTACGTAGTCCTATTGCTGTTTGTGTGATAAATGGAATCAAGTTCTGAGGCACCCCGTTAGGAAGCTCTCCTATTAATGTAGACTCATGAGCTCCAATAGGGTTGAAATAACGAAGTAAAATAGCACTTATATTACTCACACGAGTTACATCTGTGATAATCTCCTCTCCTATTTGTTTAGTATTCCCATAAGGAGACATTGCTTGTTGTACTGGAGCATCCTCCGTGATAGGCATAACATCAGCTTGACCATAAACTGTACAAGATGAACTAAAGATAAAATGACTATTATCCTTCTTATCTAATTCTTTCAAGAGATTAATAAGAGGAACAAGATTGTTATCATAATATAACAATGGTCTCTCGACACTCTCTCCTACTGCCTTAGAAGCAGCGAAGTGTATTACACCTAATATATCATTATAGTTACTAAAAAGTTTACTTACACCAGCTAAATCTCTAATATCTAATTGAACAAACTCAGGGCGCTTACCAGTAATTTTTTCAATACCATCCAATACACTTATAGTAGCATTAGACAGGTCATCAACTATGATTACATCATACCCTTTATTTTGAAGTTCTACTACCGTATGAGACCCTATAAATCCTAAACCACCAGTAACTAATATTTTCATCTTTTCTTGTTCTTTTTCAATATTAAATTCAAAGATAAACGTTTTAACTTTTAACGCAATATCTATTTGTTGAAACTGTCTCTTTTTTGAGGCAATAAGCGCCTTTAGCTCTAATTAAGATTTATTACCTTGAAATATACTATAGGTCAATAATACTATATAGACAAAAAAAAACCACTACCCTAAAGTGAGGGCACTGAAAAAGTAAGGTTGTTTTTATATTTGTTATCAATAGCGTCCTAAATAAATTTCGGGCATAAAATATCCTCCCACTTCAGTAGGATACAAGATATATTTCCGTAAAATCTAAAATAGGACCCCTTGTTGGAGTTTTGGTGGCGGTTTTTCCACTTCATTTAAGGGATTATTTAGCCATTTTTCTAATTCAATCTTCACAAAAAGATTTAGTCGTATAAAAGCAACTAAATTCGATAGATGCCAACCAAATTTAGCCTGTGCTCGTAGTGCTTTTAGTATTAAAATAGTAATAAGGGCAGTCCAAATTTGGATCATTACGGCATTTTCTGAAGTCCCTACAAAGGATTTTATGTGTAGAAGTTGTTTAAGATCCCTAAAGAATATCTCTACCATCCATCTACTTTTATACAGCTCGCTAATTGTATTTGCAGTCCACGTAAATTGATTTGTAATGAGCTCAATGACTTGCTCGTTCTCAGTATCCCACACCGCCACACGCCTTAATTTACTAGAATATACTTGTGATGACCTAGTATTAGTTAGTATGATTATCTCATCTTTTAAAACATGTTGGTGCCTGTTTTCTGGTAATTCTAACTCTTTAATCGTTTCAAATCTCAAGTTGTCCTTATGCCTAATTACAAAGTGGAGCTGTTTGCTGTCCCAAATGTTTAACAGGCTAAAATCATTGTAAAAACGATCGGCTACTATAACGCTGCCCTTGAGTAAAGGAATGTCGTAAGCGCCTTTATTATCCGCTGTTTTACCATCTGTTATGTTGATGTAAGCTGGTAAGTTACCATCAAAATCAAGTAGTGTATGCATTTTAACAGCTCCTTTGTTGGTCTTGTATTTTGCCCAGTCGAAAATACTCAAGCATAGGGATATTGTGGTAGAGTCAAGAAGTAAGATTTTGGACTTGATACGGAACTTTACCTGCTTAAACTTAGGATGCTGTCCTAAACTTTGTAGTAACGTAAAATAATACTCTTTAAATAACTCATGAGTTCTGTTTTTATTCTGAAAACTTACTGATGATTTAGAAGGTGCATTATCTATACCA
>NZ_NSGJ01000031.1 GCF_002286775.1 Myroides sp. N17-2 | reverse complement strand
CAAAATGGCAAAATAGCATAGATACTAAATGACTCCAACTATCAAAGCCTTTATTGTATTTATCAGTCTGCTTATCTTTTACAAGTTTCTTGAATTTTGAGCGATCAAGTTTTGCTATTATTTGAGAAAACAATGTTATATTTGACATCAAGAGAGTCTTTTTTAGGTGTGCAACTCAAAGATAATTTGAGATCCTTAATTTACTCTCTTTTTTTGTGCCTTTTTTTAAACGTTTAGGACGCTATTGCTTTGAAATAAACTATATAGACGAAAAAAAAACTCCTACCCCAAAAGTAACAGCTTTTCCCTTATACTAAGGTAATCAAACAGTTATTTGCTTTTATCTTTTCATCCTCTATAATTCTCTTTATCTTGACAAAAGCGATGCCGCCTCACTATCCAAGATATATTCCACATGCCTCAACTTCTGCAAGAATGTCGCCGGAATATCCGTAGTAATCTCCCCCTCTAGCGCAAGCTTAATAATCTCCGCTTTACGCTGACTAAGCGCCATAAGGATAACCTCTTTTGCCTGAGTGATCGTCTGCACCCCCATAGTGATTGCCTGGGTAGGAACCTTTTCTTTACCACCAAAATCATCCTTTGCATCCTCACGAGTGATATCATTTAGGGTCACTAGACGCGTCTTAGACTCCAAAATAGCACCAGGCTCATTAAACCCGATATGCCCAGTACGACCAATCCCTAATAACTGAATATCTAGCCCACCGAAGTCTACTATCTTCTGCTCGTATAAATCACAGTACGCTTGTATACCCTCTAGAGACAAAGTCCCATCGGGAATATGCACATGGCAATGATCAATATCAATATGATTAAACAGATTACTCTTCATAAACGACATATAACTCTGGTCATCCACAGGAAGGATTGGATAATACTCATCCAAGTTAAACGTTACCACATTCTTAAAGCTCAGACCTTCATCCTTATGCATACGCACTAGCTCGCGATACACCCCCTTCGGAGTAGATCCAGTTGCTAGCCCTATGATAGCACGCTCCCCTATCTGTTGTTTATGCTTGATGATCTTCGCTATACGTTCAGCCACATAAGCTGAAGCCACATCCTTGTCAGAATACACCTTTATCGCATCCTCTCTTTTATATGTAATATCTTGTGTCTTAAATAAATCTTTCATCTGTTTTCTTTTTCTCAATATTTTACTCTTGCGAAAGGTTTTCTAGAAGATGAAGACAGAAGATAGTATCCGCTCCAAAATCCATTTTCTCATTAACCAAAAAACCCCTCTCTCTAAAGGGGTATTATGTTTTATATAAGATTCAGTTGTAAATGTAACAAAATTTAAAGCATGATACCTGCTACAATTGGCGAATATCTGTTTTTTTTGAGTAAAACGTATAATACTAACTAAAACACATTAGTAATATCCACGCATAAAACTTAAAAACAAGATTATTAAGTATCTTCAATACAACAACACCTCTAGAATATCTCTAAATACTACAATAAAAATTTAAGGGAAATCTTTAGTAGAATCCCTAATAAAATTCATTATCGTTAGGTTTATACTCCTCCTATTACCCTCTTATTAAAATTAAAGAAAGTAATAAATTTTAAACGAAAGACCCCAAGAAAGTTTAAGGTTTTCTTAGGGTTTGCATTAAGTACCTTTACTGTTTAATCTTATTTTCTTGATGTACTTTTGCCTAATCAATTGCCCAATACACTAAGTTTAATAAAACAAACACCTATATACTAAAAGTCTAAAATATGTTAAAACAAAACTAAAATATGATTCAATACAAGGTATCCTTATCTCTTACAACTACTTTAAGTAGCCTCTAGTTTTTTAAAATTACATAAAAAATTAGCTATAAAACCAATAATCTCTTATAGCAAATATTCTGAACTTCACAGTATATTAATCCCTAAGGGTTTCATAGATTTACACTATTCAGATATATTATGTTGTATTGTTGAGTGCTAACTAACTTACCTTTTTTCACAGTTATAAAATTTCTATATATAGGTTGGTTAGATTCAGCTTTGTACTTAATTATCTAAATAAGCATTTTTAAAAGCTGAAAACTAAATGCACTACAACACATAGTTTAAACGACAAATAAGACATACAATAGAAATAAGTAGTTTCTTTATTTCATTTAAATTATAAATAGAATGTGTGCCTTTTAGTATTATTGCATGAATTACTTTTTTTAAAGTAAGAAAACTAAATTTTTATAAAAAATGGACTTGATTTTAATGTATAAGTTCTTGAATGATTTTCTGATTTTCTATTTGTTGAGTTAGGACCTGATAAGTCACTAAATTTTGTAATTGCTTGCCCTATGTAAATACTATTTGTTGGTATTAAGAAAGGACCGTGAGTTATAGTTTCAGAATTATTGATGTGAGTAGTTACTTTTTCACCTCTTATAGATTCTTTTTTCTCGCTTTTATCTATAAAAAATTCAATATAATTTGAGGGGGTTGTCTTGATCGATTTCTCTCGATCCTCATAGAAGTCCAACCATATATTAGCACTATAATCATAATTATAGCCAGAAGAACTGTTTCTGATTTCTTCTACTCTTATATGCACAAATAAAGGTCTAATTTTAGTTGTTACTTCAAAATTAAATATTTTTGATTCTAAAGTGTTTACCTTATTGTATGTTGCTTTTATTGGTACGCCATAAGAGTATTCAGTGAATGTATCATTTGCCATCCATTGATAAAAAGCATCTAAGCCTGAAAAAGTATGAACTAAATCTCGTCCATCACCACCTATAACTAAAATTTTAAAGACAGACTCACTAAATATTTTTTCTTCATCTATTTCAAGCTTCTCTCTCTTTTTCTGAAGTATATTTTTCATAACTTTTTCTAGTACAGTATTTACTTTACTAGAAGAATAGTCCGTTTCTAGAGTTAGAATCCCCTTTCTACCATAACTAATAGAACTAATCATTAAAGGTTCGTTAGTTGTATTGCCTTTTATTGTAGTACTACTTACCTTGGCTAAATCCATAGAGACTGTAAAGGCAATATGGGTAAAATCAATAACGAAACCATTTTTTTTAGCAATACTCTTTGATCTTTCACTTATGTGTTCTGTATAAGATGAGAATAGCTTTTGGGTATTAATATTTGAGCCAAAGTTTCTTTTTAATTCATCATAAAAATTGAATTGCTTTATAGAATATTTAAAACTTTCACTTTGATCAAAAACAGCACCTCTTGTAACTTCGTTAATATATTGATCAAAAGCGCTTCTACTTGGATTATTAAGTGTTTTTGAAGATGTTTTAGGTTCATTATACAATATATTACTAGTAATTGTAATAGGCAATTTATTATTGACTGTTATAACTTGAAAATCTAGATCTTGAACTAAATCTCCTCCTTCAAAAACAATACCTGGATAAACAATAGTACTTAATGAATTTGGAATTGTTGGATTATCTGTTGAAATTATATATTTATTATCAAAAAAATCTAGATCACTTTGATTAAGAGCCAACGTGTTATAAGAGCTACTAGTTAAACTAGTAGCTCTATAGGTATTAAGTAATTGTTGAAATTCTTTATTACTAGGGTTTAAATATTCAGTGATTTTAATCACATTAGAATTACTCTCTGTCTGGATATCCTCTATTTTAGACTTTATTAAATTATTGTCATCAGTTTTACTGCACCCTAATAAAAGAATAGGTAATAAAAAAGCGAAGAGTCTCATATATCTATAATTTTAATTTTGATACATAACTTCTATTATCTTTAGCATAGGCAGCAGTAAATGAAATAGGAACTCCAAATTTAGTTTTAGTGAATTCACCACCTTCTACTAGAAAATCATTTAAAGCAGATAGATTTGCTGCTACTTTAGGAGCGTCTTTATGCCCTCCTATAATACATATAGTAATTTTGCTTTCTGATAAGATCTTTTTACTGTTTACATCTAATGATACAGACCCATCTACAACTTTAGCTGTAAAAGCAGCTCTAAAAGCAGCAGAAACTTCTTGATAAGAATAATTAGACTGCGCCATAATAACTCCTCTTCTCCCATAATCTACAGAGTTAATATAGATAGGATTTTTTGATGCATATTTATCTCGAACAGTATTGTCAATGAAAATATTTCCTGGATAATCCATAACAGCATTAAAATATACTTGATTAAAATCAACATACATCACAGTATTATAATTTAGATTAGTAGAATTAATATCAATATCTACAGAGAATAGTGTACCTACATTAACATTTGCTCCAAAAGCTAATTGTAATTCTTTATACTTACTAATTTGTTTAAAAGAATAAGTAAACGAGACGGATTGCTCTCCTGAGAAACCTTCATCTCTTAATGATTTTACAATTCCCGTCCATTGCCCACTATAGGTAGTATTAATTTCTACAGGCAGGACAGGCACAGATAAAGACATTGTAGTTTTCTGTAATCTTTCAAATACCTCTCCAACAGGGTTATATATCCCATTTTCAAAATCATTCCCATCATAGATTGCCCCAAGATAAGTATTAACAGTAGCCAATGGGGTTATGCTATAGAAATCATAAGTAGCCCCAGTACTGCGTATACCTTTCTCAAATGGGAGTTTTATTTTAGTTGATTCATATTGCTCTTTAGTAATATCATATTCAATCCCATCAACTATCTTATAAACCTTATCATACGCTACATTATTCCCCTTAATTAACTCATGATTTTGTTGTACTTTAATAGGTTCTTGGGATTCATTATCACTATTACAACTAGTAACAATAAACAAACTAAGCAAACTTGCTTTTAAAAGAACTGTTTTTTTCATAATTTAAATTTTAACTGTTTTTATCGTAGTTTAAAGAAATAATCATTATCCTTTAATCTGTAACTTTTCATGTGAATATCTTCTTTTGAGCCTCCTCCACCATTAGGAGAGGGTCTACCTAATTGTTGTATAGAGTATATTTCTTGACCAATATATTTACCATTAATTTCGAACTGATCATTTGTTAGTCTAATTGTTCCTGATTCGTTTAGGATTCTTTTTGTAACACCTAATCGTACTTGATCTTTTATTTCTGACCAATCTATTTCACACATAACATCTTTATGTGGCCTAATTCTCTTTGTTTTTTCCCTATCTAAATAAAAATCAATAGAATAATTATTTGTACGACGGAAGCTCTCAGATGAATGAGAATATTCTTGTATGTTATCTACTCTTTCCACAGCATATAGAGGTGTAACAAAATATGATATATCAAATTCAACTTCAACAAGTTTCATTGTATTAGCGGTGACAAATGTGCAAGAAATTGGTACTCCGAAGGACTTACTATCGAATTTTGAATTTTGGACCAGTTCATAAAACTCTTTTAAACCATTAATAGTTTTTGCAGAATCATATCCATTTACTCCTACCAAGTAAATCTTAATATCAGCAGTCTCCATTAGATTTAATTCTTCTGTACTAAGAACTACTTGTTTATTATATGCAACAGAATTCATGATTTTTTCAACTGTTTTTTTTGAGAATTCCATATCATAATCTGTTTCAAAAGTGAATATTCCCATTCTACCATATTGAACAGAATTGACAACAATTGGTTCAAATTGAGTGTTACCAACTATTGGGGAATCACTAACAGGTTGAATATCGCGATAAACTGAAAAAGCAACTTGGGAAAACTTAACAGCTAATGCCGTTTGTTTGTCAACTTTTTCAAAGTCTGAATCTTCACTTTCTCTTTTTCTAGAAAATAACTGAGTAGTATTTATATTGGAACCAAATAGACGTTTTATTTCACTGTAATTAGAGTAAAATATTTGTGAAAATCTGAAAGATTCAAACTCTTGAAACTCTCCTTTTTTAGTTATATCTACAATGTATTCTCTTGTTTGTGAATAGGAAGGCTTGCTTACAGTTTTAGAAATACTAGAATTACTATTATGTTTGATATTTGAAGAAAGAACTATTGGCTTGTATGCAGGGACATCTAAAAGCATAAAGTCTTGTCTTTTAATTGCATCTCCCTCTAATACAGCTCCAGGAAAAATCGAACCTTTTTGTGCGGGAGTTATAATAGGGTTTGTACTTTTTTCTATCATTTTTCTAGAAAAAAAAGGATCATCAGTAATGTTTCTTACACTAAGATTCATTCCTGTTTCATTTATTTTTTTAAGAGTGTTTTTATTGACAAGTTTCATCAAAGGAACAAACTCACTATTGTTTGCATTAACAATAGTATTAATCTCGATTGTATTTTTAAATATTTCGAGATTGTAGTTATTTTGCTCGTTACTTTTCTCCTTGTCATCAACTGAACAAGAGTATAGTAGAATACAGTTTGTTAAGACAAATAATCGTATTGTTTTTCTCATATTAAGTATTTATTTAGCTTAAAATTAAGTTAAATAAATACATTAAGAGATAGATCAAGTTCCTTATTAACAAACTATGCTATTGGTAAGCAATAAATCATAAAATATTGTTAATTAAACATTGCTAGACTTGGTACAATACTGAATGTATTTCCATTTAACTACATCCTACTATAATTACAGTCTAAATTCACCTCCACATATCAATCAGACATTGTGATAGTTAAAGGTTATTTTACTACTTGAACACTCCGTTATTTATTATAATTTAAGAGAATAAAAATCTGTAATGTCAAAAAAAATTACTCGCAATTACCACAAATTATACGACAATACCTTTAAACCCAGATTACGCATTAGGTAATTTTAAAGGTAGGTCTAAAGGATAATCCCATAAACCTACGAACCATTTTCGTCTCTTCTTGACCAGTGCTATTTTCAGTTTGATCGTGTCATTTGTTTTCTCGAAATAAGCTCCAATAGCAAAGGTTCTATATCTTAATGTAGAAAGTGATTTTTGTGTTTTTTCTTGTAAAACAAAGATTCTAAATAGCGCCATTAGATTATAAGCAATCATCACAAAGATTAGAGCAGCTTCGGTAGCATAGAAGTCTTTTAGATTAAATGACTCTAAAATCACATCCACATCATGTACCCTATTAGAATTTTGACAAGGAAGACTTTCACAGGAATTAATCTGAGATTTAAAGTCTATTTTATCTAACATTTGCTTTAAAAAGACCATTCCGCCCCATGGTGTAATCTCTTTGTTGGTAAAGGGTAGATCAAAATTCATAGGCTTAAATTTTCTAACGCTACGCGTTAGGAATTACACATAATAAATGTACATCTTTTTCTAATGCGGATTCTGGGTTAAAAATATTTAAAGCTGCTAGGATGGAAAGCTATTGGAAGGATTAATTATTATCAATGACAATTTTAAAATAATCCGAAAAATCGATAACATCATCTTATAAAGCAAAGCTTAACAGATTATTGAAACTTACTGTTTAAAATGAATATTGGATAATCCTATACAATAATTAAAGCAGATTATGTTTTCGAGCTATTACAATTAATTCTTGATAATCTTTTACCTCAAACTCATTTAGCATTTTACTAATTCTTTTTTGAATAGTACTTGTACTTAGCATTACGAAATTCTCTAACTGATTTAATTTAAAACCTTGAGATAAGTACATTATTATTTCTCGATTTTTTGAATCTAAAAGTGAGTTATGACTAATAATTTTTTTAATCGATTTTTCAGCGATAGGACTTAAATAAGGGAAATTATATTTATTAGATTTTAGAATATCAATAAATATTTTAGAGTCAAAATCAAACTTTACTATTAGTGCTTCAGGCCTAACTTTTCTATATATGTTATACAAGACTATAGCTTCTTCGTGAGCTGTAATTAAGACAACTACACATTTAGGGTGTAGTTTTTTAATATATGCACAACAGTCTGCCCCTGTATTAAGATTTTGATCTCTATAAGAAGGCATATTATAATCAATAATTGCAACATGGATTTTTTCTGAGGTGCTATTTAAACAATTATAAAATGCTTCACAAGATGATACAGTAATGCAATTGCTAACTATATCTGTTAGTATTAATTTGTATCCGTCTTGAACCATTTGATGGTCATCTGCAATTATAATATTCATTTTTTTTTACTAAGATAGCTAAACCAGTCTTTTAGAATTCAGTAAACAAGATTAATTTCAGTTTGTAATTATATCCTTTAACATATATGGTAGTTTAACTATACAAATTATTTAATATTTATTAATAATTATGCCTAGGGATAACTAATATTAATTTGAAACTATTTTAAAATCATCGCTCTTCTTACTTGATTTGATTATATCCATCAAAAAGAGGAAGTAATTACAATAAAATAGTTGATAATTAAAATCATTTTAATATGGTATTCTTATAAAGTATTTAGTTAAAATAGGGGCTTAAATTATTCTAAAATTTAGTAACATGAGAAATAGTATTTTAGTTAGTAGTATGGTAATTCTTTTTACAATGTTTGCATCGTGTAGTAATGATGACAATTTCAAAGAAGAAATTGAACATAAGAAGAAAGAAAAAGACGAGGATTTTCAAAAAAGTCTTCGTCATGGTGATGATGATCCAGATAAAGACAAGAGAACTGGAAAATAAGTGTGTAGATAAAAAGCAATTCTCATTTGAATTGCTTTTTTTTAATTATTTTTGATTAAATTCCTTAAAATAAATGATAAGATATTATTGTCTTTTTTTTTTATTAGCACTTTTAAGTTGTTCAAAGTCTAAAGTAATTCAAAATCAAAGTCTTTATGATTTTGCTAATTATGACCAAGTAATTGATAAAAGACGATTACTGGATAGTTTATCGACTGATTTAGAGTATTTACAAAATGATTCTTTAAAAAGAGAGATTTTATTTAAAATAGCAATCCGTTATGAATGGCTAAGTGAAGATAAACTATTTTTAAAAAGGCTAAATCAAGTTTATAATTTAGCTACTATACATAAAGATACATCTGACCAGGCTAAAGTTTTACTTTATAAAGGTGACCACTATGATAGTAAACAAGTTATTGATAGTGCCTTTTACTATTACTTAAAGTCCGAGAAATTATATTTTTCTATTAAAGACAGTGCTAACTTGGCTAAAGTTCTTCTATATAAAGCAGAAATTCTTTACAATAAAGGTATTTATACAGAGTGTGAAATTGCAACTATTCGTGCTTTTCAAAACCTTTCAAAACAAGATAATACAAGATTACTATATGAGGCAAACGTTCAAATGGCCTTAGTTCTAAAAGAATTAAAAGAGTATGATGCTGCATTACAGTATTTTTTAGAAATACCTGGATTACTTAAGAAGCTAAAACAAGAGGGATATAATGAGGAGCTTTTAGAAAAATCATGGATATCTTATTATAATAATTTAGGGGGGTATTACAATGAAACACATAATTTACAACAAGGAAAGTTTAATCTTGAAAAGGGACTAGAAAAAGCTGAGACAAGTAAGCATTTAAAATTAAAAGCAATGCTACTAAATAATTATGCATACAATCAAAGTCTTTTAAATGGAACAAAATCAGAAGTAGAATCTTTATACAATGCATCTTTAAAGATAAGAGAAAGTATTTACCACAAACAAGGTATTGCAAGAAGTAAACTTCAATTATCTAAGTTTAAATTAAAACAAAAAGACACTTTGTCTGCAATAGAAATTGCCAAAGAAACTTATAACCTTTCATTAGACAATGGATATGGAAATGAGTTTAAAGAGAGTTTGAAATTTTTATCAATTAATGATCTTAAAAATAAAGATAAATATATTTCTTTATATCTTAAAACTCAAGATAGTCTAAACCAAATTGATAAAAACACACGAAATAAGTTTGCTCGTATTGAGTTTGAAACCAGCAAAATAGAAAAAGCTAATGCTTTATTATCTAGAAACAATACAAACTTATTAGCAGTCATTGTGTTGCTTATAGTGTCTTTTCTCGCTGTATTATTAACTTACAAATTAAAGCTACAGAACAAACGCTTACTCTATGAAAAAAAGGAACAACAATCTATACAAGAAATTCAAAAACTTTTAAAGGAGCAAGAAACTATAACAAATGATGTAAGAGATTTAGAACGAAAAAAAATAGCTAATGATTTACATGACTATATAGTTAATAAAATCTTTGTTACTCGGATTACCTTGAAAGAATTAGTTTGCCTTGAAATTGATAAAAAAGAGAAAATTATAAAAGAATTACAATCAATAGAAAAAGATGTTAGGAGTATCTCTCATGATATTCACAATAATTTATTTGATCATAAACAGCTTTATCATGATATTTTAATTAATTTGATTAACTCTCAAAAGAATGATTTTAATACGCAGTTTACTTATACAATTGATAAGTACATTGACTGGAATCTTTTTAGTATTGAACAAAAAACGCATTTATATCTTATTTTACAAGAGTTATTACAAAATGTAAACAAGCATTCCGAGGCTACAAATTGTTATATTTTTATCATTAGATATAATCAACAAATACAATTACGTGTTATTGATAATGGCGTGGGATTTGAATTAGATAAAGTAAAAAAAGGTGTGGGATATAAAAGTATTTATACGCGTTTAAATTGTTTTAATGCTTCTTTAAATGTTGAAATAATAAACGATTTGAGTACAGTTACTATCTTTTTTAATTTATAAAATTAGTAGTGGATGGATATTAGATTCTATTAGTTCCAGTGATTTTGCAGTACTTGTGCCACCTATTTTGGTTAAATTTTGTTTTAATTTTTATCGTGTACTTAGATAAATTCTATTTTTACGATGTTATATAACTGCTAAAATTATTATATATTTGCTTAATATTAATTTAATCTTATTTAAAATAATGAAAAAATCATTAATAATATTAGCCAGTTTACTTTCATGTATATCTTGTTCTTCAGATGAAATAAATCAAGATAAAGAACAAAACATTCAAACAAATAAAGAAAAACTAGATGTTAAAATAAATAAAGTTAAAGACTTACTCAAAAAATATAGTTGGGAAGAGTCTTATCCGTTAGAGAAACAAGATATTGAAGAAATCAAGAATTTAGATATTTCAGAATTAGAAAATTTTTTAAAAAGTGTAAAAAAAGGTAACCTTTTAGACGAATCTAATTTATTAAATGAAGAAATTAAAACTAATGATTTTACAGATAATGACTTAAAAAAACAAGTCAAAGCTTTTATTGTTTATGGAAAACACTCTACTCCTTTTAGTAAAACAATTTCCAAAATCTATTATAGTGGCACTACAGATGACTCTGAAGTCACAGATTCTCAAGCTAATATACAATCTTCAGTAGTAACAGTTAAATATCAACATAAATATGGAAGCAAACATCCTCTTATAGAAAACGGTAATACTAAAATACTTGAAGCATCAGGTTATTTAAGAGTTTTAGGAAGCAATAGACCTATGTTGATGTCTGGATCAGTAAATAGAGTTGGTCATGGACAAATAGACAGCTTTGAAGAAGTTGCTAAGTTAAATACATTCGGTAGATAAAAGCCAATCTTTATTGGGGGTATTGAATAAGTAAGGTTTTTTGAATTCAAATACCTATAAGACAAGCAAAAGACACTTAAAAAAGTTAGTTATAACTAGTCTTTTTTAAAGCGTCTTTTGTTTACGATTATTTTTAAAGTAATACCTAGTCCTTAATAGTTCTTTTTTCTATTTCTGAGAGTACACAATCCTACTTTACTATTCTTACTACATTAATCCCAGATTAGATTAGGTATATTTAAAGAGTAATCCCATAAACCTATGAATCGTTTTCGTCATTTCTTGACTAGTGCTAATTTAAGCTTGATTGTGTCATTTGATTTCTCAAAATAAGCTCCATTAGCAAAGGCTCATAACTTAATGTAGAAAGTGGTTTTTGTGTTTTCTCTTGTAAAAAAACATTCTACAAAGTGCCATTAGATTGTAGGTAATCATAACAAAAATTCGGGCAGCTTCGGTAGCATAGAAGTTTTTTAGATTAAATGATTCTATTCCAAAATCTTGTTTTAGACTTTATGTATTAAACACCAATTGATAGTCCTTTGACTATGTTACCGTTTAATTTTAGTTTTTTATTAATTACTCTACTTTGTGTTGGGTGATCTCCTTTAAATCAAAAAACTTTAGCGTTTTCATTTTTTGTACAAGCATCTCCACTCCCATGCTGTCTATGATATATAATAGGTCTATTTAACTCATCATAAAAACTCACAAGTGTATTATTCCTTAGATCAATAGATGATATTTTTGATAATTGTGTGAAAATCTCTTTTAAAGGTCTCCTGATGATTTTTGTCAATAATAATTAATTGAGTTTGAGTGCTACTTTTTAGCGATTCCAAATTTTGTAGAGCTAAAATTGGAGATGATAAATTACTATGGGGCATCTGAAAATGTTTCCCAAAAGCTTGTCTTATCTTCGTTCTTTCAATATTAGTTTCAGCATTGCTATAAATAGAAACTCGATTCAAAAGGATACTATAATCTGTTGGTGAGATAGAGTTCTTTCGCAAATTCATTGATATATTCATTATTATACCAATCCGTTGTAAGTAAGCTTCCACTGATGTTTTTATGAACCCAACCATTTCCTATTGCTGTAGCTAAGGCTTCATCAAAAAAGTTATATGCATACTGTTTATATAAATAGGTATTCTCTTCAAACCACTGATCGATTTGCTGTTGAAATTCTGGAGTTTGCTCATTAAATAATACATGACACATTTCGTAAAAAACACCCCCATCCGTTCAACACCTCGTGTATCATTAGTCAAAACACCAATACAAAGACTATTGGCATATGGCGTAACTGTTGAAACTCCCTTTTATCCAGGAATCGGATAAATACTGACAAGAAAAGGAATATCAGCAGTCCAAGTGGAACGATAAAAATGTCGAATCTTATCAAATATTTTTGATACTTGGGGGATGTAAGTTTCTAATTTTTTTCGTTGTTCATTTATTATTACCTCGTAATCATTCCAGATTAAAACATCGTAATACTTTTCTGCTTGTTCAAGAAGAGTCACTAATTTGTGCTGTTCACTATGAGGTAAAATTCCTATCGACCTCTGTTTAAATTCTTCTATCGTACTTGCGTTTACTAAAGTGATAATAACCAAATCCTGCGTTGAACGCTAAGATTTTCTATTTGCTGGATACCCGTCTAATTGATAGTAATAATTCAGTTTTAAATTTTGAAAATCACTACAAATCACTCGAAAAGCGCTATCCTTTCTGGCCTTTGGTACAATATATTCTCTCAAGGTAGAGGAAACTCCTTGCTGAGAAGTCATTGTTTCCATAAAATTAAAAATACAATAGGTTTTACTTACTTTAAACTGCATGATTTCTTGTGCAATTGAAAGTTGTGCAAAAGTCAATAGGCAAAGTAAGAATAATAGTTTTCTCATATATTCTTTATTTTAGAGACATTTATGGATGTAAATCGGAAAGTTTCAGTGTTTCAACTATAGAAGAAAATCCAAAGCATGGATTAAATATAGGAAAAAGTAATAGAAAGTACAAGTAACTACATCTTCTAAGGGTTAAACATTATGCTATAACACCTGTGATTAGTTTCCTTTGCTTATAAGCATATCAATCTACATTATTTTGAGCACTGATATCTTCCTTCCTCCTACAACATATTTAGCAACTAAAAAGCCACTCAAGGCAAGAAAACAGCAAACTAACCAGATGATTCCAGTCCAAACTAAATAAACTAAGCAATACTGATAAATAGCTCTTTCTCTAAGGAGATTTTTATGTGCATTTCTTATTTATCTAAAATTCTTGCTTATAATGTTTAATAATTATTCGTAGCTAAAAGCAGTATTTTAAGACCAATGCCAACACTAATGTTGTTAGCGTGAGCTTCATTTAGTTGAGCTTTATGAAATGTCCCATTTGCCTTGTATAATGTATCTGTGCCTTTCCCAACTGTTAGTTGTGTATAGTTGATTGATATAAAAGGCTCAATTTGCTTTCCAAATTGATATCCAATACACAATCCTGTATTCCATTGCACTGCTTTAGATTTGTGTTCAAAGCTAATAGGCTGTCTAAGTTCTTCTCGAAGATTCCAATTTGCTTTAGCAGAATAGTGAGGTAAATAAGCACCATTAATATCAAGACTAACATCCCATCTTTTATTTCTATAATTTGTCTCAACACCAAAAATCACCCCATGCCATTGAGGCTTATATGTACTCTTTAGTTCCTTATTTGCAATAAGTGGAATATCGCCATCGAGCATGTACAGCGTCTGATAACTACCATAGTATCCTAAATGAGGGCTAAAAGAGAACCCTTGGCTAGACCAAAGAAGATAAGATAATTCTAGGCGAGTTTGGATTGTATAACCATTATTGGCTTGCAAATTAAGTTCAGAAGTTTTAACAAATCTATTATCACCTGCATAATCTGTATCACTTACTTTCCCTGCTGTTATGCTTTTATAACTGAGGTCTAATTTTAACTGAAATTTTGATAGAATTGATATAACAGATTTTATTCCCATTTTAGGTCCGCGAAGATCCTTCCATTGTAACTCTGATAATATATTTGGATATTGTCCATTTTCATTACCAGCTATATTCCAATCAAATTTTTCTTGACTCCAATCTAAATATGGAATAATGTAAGATTGTTGTTCTCTTTCTTGTGCATTTATTAACAAGGAAAAAAAGCTAAAAAATAGAAGGTGAAACCATTTATTCATAATCATATATAAGTAAAATCTACCTTGAATTATACAAGGTAGATTTTTATTTAACTAGATGTACTTTTATAATCTTGGATAAACCGTTGCAATAAATTGTTTATCTGTTGCAGATAAAACAGTATTATTACCTACACTAAATCCGTTTGTTGTAAGATTACTACTAATGCTATAATGCATAATTGATTGTGTATCGTAGGCACTATATTGCGTTTGAGTCGTTGAATATTTTGCAAATAGATTATTATCTACATCTTTCTTACTCCAATAATTTGGATAACCTGCATAATAAGTATATACCTTATTTTTATCCCAAGGGATAGTAGTTAAAGGGTGTTGGTGTTCATGAATCATACCTAAAGCATGTCCAAATTCATGAATAACTGTTCTACTGAATTCAGCATCACTTGTAGAATCATCAAACCAACCAAAATTCATTGTTTCTTCATTAGAAGGAATACTAAGAGCTTGTGTTCCTAAATATGAATAAGATCCCGCTCCTTGTGTAAAAGTAACTCGAATCTGTGGAGTTCCTGTATTAACGAAGTTAAAAGTAATATTAGCATGATTAGACCACTCCTGGGCATACTGCATTACTTTATTGCGAACTTTCGTTGTACCTCCGTATAAACCTACAGTGATAACACTACCATTAGGCCATTTTGTACTGGTAACAACAGCTCCTCTTGGATCAGTTCCAGAAGGATAAACATCTTTACAAACTTGCACACCTTCAAAACCTGAAGGAATATCTGCTTTTGGAACAACTCTCAATTCTTTAAGCCCTTGAGAATTATTCTCCCCCACTGCTTCATTATCGCTAGTATTACATGATACTAATGCAACCGAAATAAATGATCCTAGTAGAATCTTTTGGTGTAATTTCATAATATTGATATTTAATTTGGTTTATATTAATATAAACTTAACAACAATATTTTAGTATAAAAAAACACAACCTAACTATTAACTATAAAGGGAGTTAAGACACACAATGTGTTAAAAAACACTGCTTTTAAAATTCAACACAGCGATAAAATACGTTCTTCAGATAGAGATTTTAAGAAATACAACTACGTCAAAAAGTAACTATAGTAATTTGACTTATTTTTCAATTACATTATATTGGAAGAAAGTGTTTTTTTATAATATATATATTGACAATCCTTTTTTTATAACAAGCATGAAAACTCCGCGATCTTTTTAGTTATATTTCAAAAAGGTTCTATTAAGTAGATTATAATAATTGGTTTCTTTTTATTACTTGTATTAAATCTTGATAAGCAGCTACATTAAATTCATATAGCATTTTACTAATTCTCTTTTGTATTGCACTAATACTTAAAAAACTAAAACTTTCATTTGACATACAAGTACATATCATCGTAGAAGAATATAAAGACAAAGACTTTACATCAAAAAATTACTGTATGGATAATATTACAGTTCGATTAGTGTCTGTGATTTCGGAGTACTAGTTTAAAGAATACCCAAATCACATCTTCATGACATCACTACATAATTTAAGTCATCGTCCTAAGGTTAACACCTTAATCAATTAAATCAAATGTCTTTTGATCTTTTGTCAATGCCATACCATGTATTAACATAGAGAGCAGAAATATAAATATAACATACCACCATCCTCCTACTTCTATTTCTAATACTTTAAAAGGAAATAGATAACCAATCCCTAGTGATAATCCCACTACATAAATCCATCGAACTGAATAGGATTGTAACAATGAGAAGACACCTACACACAATATAAATATCCCCCACCATGCCCAGTTTGTACTAGAAGTATAATATAAAATTAACGCCAAGCTCTCTAACTTTATTAATTGAAGTATTACTCTTCTGTAAGTATCTTCTTCTTCCTTAGTTAAAAACATTGTCAACACACGATCTCTCTCTGAGCTACTTAATTTATTACTCACCACTGCGACAATTTCCCCACAGTTATTACACTTAATACTTATTCTATTCATATCGTTTTATTTACTTTTAAATGATACTAAAAACCTCCCTTGTATAAATTCTAAAACTATTTAGTAAAATAAAAAAAGCCATTGTCCTAAGACAACAGCTTTTCCTTATATCAATATATCTATTCTTCTGCACGCTCACGCAGGACAGAGCGTTAAGAAAACATCTTGTAGATGTTTTTAGTGAATGGGACAGGTGGCGCGTCGAACAATCCGTGTGAAGCATCACAAAAAAACAGAATCACCTATTTAAGCAAAAAACGCTCTTACAGCAACAGCAATACGCTCTCTTTCTTCATCCGTCATATTACTACCAGAAGGTAAGCACAATCCACAGTCAAATAACTGTTCTGCTACTTTACCACCATAGTAAGGCGCATTCTCAAATACAGGCTGCATATGCATAGGCTTCCATAATGGACGAGTCTCGATATTATCTTCTAACAACGCTAAGCGCAATTGCTCTCTATTCTTACCACATACAGACGCATCCACAGTGATACAACTTAACCAATGGTTAGAGAAGAACTCTTCTGTAGGCTCTACAAATACAGTTACTCCAGCGATATCTTTAAACAACTCTTGGTAGAAAGCATTATTAGCACGACGAGCAGCGATACGATCATTTAAGACCTCCATCTGACCACGTCCTATACCCGCTACTATATTACTCATACGGTAGTTATATCCGATGTGAGAGTGTTGATAGTGAGGAGCATCATCACGAGCCTGAGTAGATAAGAATACTGTTTTATCTTTACTTTCTTTCGTTTGACATACTAGCGCACCACCACCTGAAGTAGTGATAATCTTATTTCCATTAAAACTCAACGCAGACATCTCTCCGAATGTACCACACTGACGACCTTTATACGTACTACCAAGTCCTTCAGCTGCATCCTCTAATACAGGAATCTCATATTTATTAGCCACAGCCATAATCTCATCCATCTTCGCAGGCATACCATACAAGTGTACAGGTAGAATAGCCTTAGGTTTTTTACCAGTAGCTATCGCTCTACTTTTAATAGCCTCTTCTAATGCCACAGGACACATATTCCACGTATCTGTTTCACTATCTACGAATACCGGTTTAGCCCCTAAGTAAGCGATTGGGTTAGCAGATGCCGAGAACGTCATCGTCTGACAAATCACTTCATCTCCAGCCTCTACACCTAAGTTAATTAACCCCATGTGTAGAGCCGCTGTACCTGCACTAAGTGCCGCTACTTGTACTCCTTCTCCTAAGAAAGTCTCTAAGTCTTCTTCGAATCCGTTCACATTAGGTCCTAGTGGAGCCACCCAATTCGTATCAAAAGCTTCGTGTATATACTTTAGCTCTTGTCCCCCCATATGAGGAGATGATAACCAAATTTTTGATTTCATTATATAGTATATTTTATTTCTTTTATCAGTTGTTAAAGATAATAATTTATAAAATACAATATCTATTTAATGGGTGAGATTAATTGTATTTTGAGGGAAATAATAGAATACAAAAAAACCACTCTTTATGGAGTGGCTTATTCTCTATTGTATTTTATAATCTTGCCTGGATTACCCACTACTACAGCATAATCAGGTATATCTTTTATAACCACAGTGCCTGCACCAATGGTACACCATTCGCCTATTTTCACACCTTGTATAACAGCTGCTCCAATACCTATATGGGTACCCTCTCCTACTTCTACATTCCCTGCTAACCCTACATTTGGGGATATATGCACATAGTCTTTTATCACACAGTCGTGATCTACAGAAGCATTTGTGTTAATAATACAGTGTTTTCCAATCTTCACTTCACTATTAACCGTTGCTCCCATCATCACTACAGTCCCTTCGTCAATCAAAACACGACAACTTATATTGGCTTTTGGAGAAAATAGTGTTATATAATTTAAGTGATTATCACGATTAGCAATTAACTTTCTAATCTTATTATTACCAATACTAATAACAGCCTTCCCTTCTAATCCTAATGCATCACTAGCAATAACTTTATAATCAAGGACGCTAGTAATAGCTGAATTTCCATCAATAAATCCATCAATAGATATATTGAGTTGTTCTGCTATCTCTGCGATTACTTTGCCGTGTCCACTTGCTCCATATAGATACATATTAATCCTACTTATTAATTGTTTCCATTAAATGCTTCTGCTGTAGCTTGTCCTTCTTGTGAAATTCCTTCTCTAACAAAGACTTTCTTAATCGTTAAAAAGAATATCTTCACATCTAGAGAAAAACTTAGATGATCTACATAATACACATCTAATTCAAACTTCTTTTTCCAAGATATAGCATTACGCCCATTGACTTGAGCCCATCCAGTAATACCTGGTTTCACCTCATGTCTTCTCTTCTGTTCATTATTATATAATGGCAAATACTGCGGTAATAACGGTCTAGGTCCAATCAAACTCATATCTCCCTTCAGTACATTGATTAACTGTGGTATCTCATCTAATGATGTCTTACGCACAAAAGCACCAATAGATGTCAAGCGTTCAGCATCAGATAGTAAATTCCCATTACTATCTTTCTTATCGTTCATCGTTTTAAACTTCACTATCTTAAAGATATTTCCATCTTTCCCTGGACGTGCCTGAAAAAAGAAAGGTTTACCTTCATTGGCAAAATACAAACCTATAACTACAACAATAAATATTGGGCTTAAAAGCAGTAATCCTAATATAGCAGCTATAAAATCAAATAACCTTTTTAAAAATTGTCTATACATTACTTCTTACCATTATATTTTACTATTAGCCTATTATACTCTTCTAACAATGCATTCCAAACCACACTCTGTTCATAGCGTTCATTGATCATTCTTCTACTATTCTCTTTTAATAAACAATAGTATTTCTCATTATCTACTAACTTCAATATACTCTCCTTAATAGCTTCAGTATTCTTAACTGGAATAATCATTCCGTTTACGCCATCTACTATAATTTCATTGCATCCATTAATATCTGACACAATACAAGGTAATTCCATAGCACCTGCTTGCATCACCACATTAGGGAATCCCTCTCTATAACTAGGAAAAACTAACGCGTTTGATATGGCATAGTATGGCCGTACATCTTTTTGAAATCCAACAGGAATAATACTTTTATTCTTCTTAATAATCTCAAGTGTTGAATTATGTAAAGGATCTAATTTTTCCTCTAAAGGCCCCACTAATAACAGCTTTATCGACTTATTTTCACTTATCTCTTCAAAAGCATGCACTAATTCATTTATTCCTTTATCACCAACTAAACGTCCAACAAATACAAACACAAAATCTGATTCTTTTACTCCCAAATCTAGTTTTAAATCTATCAAAGATTGTTTGTCCAACGCAACAGGATTAAAGTATGCTAAATCCATCCCGTTAACGTTTCCATTAGCCAAAACTTCTAAAGGCTTCTTTGTAATATTAAACTTTAACAAATCTTGTTTTACCCCTTGTCCTTCTGGATAAATATTAGTGGCAGACCAACAAAGTAATTGATCCATCTTAATTAACAATTTTTGCATAATACCTGTACGTGTTGGAAATATCAATCCAGTAAATGTATGCATACGAATAGGTACTCCAGCCAACTTTCCTGCAAGCATAGTCAACAATCCTGCTTTAGGAGTAATTGAATGTACTATTGAAGGTTTTTCCTCCTTTAGTACACAATACAATTTTATTAAAGAAACAAAGTCCTTAATTGGAGAAATTCCTCTTTCCATCTCTATAGCGATCGTCTTGATTCCTTCTCTATCACTTACTTCATTTAAATCGTCTCCTTTAGAAGATACACCTACTATTTCAAATTTCTTATTTAAATAAGCTAACTGACCTTTAAGAAGAATATTTAAAGATAGAGGTATAGTGGAAGTACGTATTATTTTATACTGCTTCATAGATTTCTATCAATTTATCAACCATCACATTTAAATCATACTGTTTTGACTTCTCTAGACAACTATCACTTACTTGATTATATACTTCTCCAACTTCCAATATTTGTATTTTCTCCTTTAAATCTTTCACGTCGCCTTTTTCAAATAACAAACCTCCACCTTCAACTACTTGTGCTAATCCTTCTACATTAGAAGCAATTAGCGGAATACCGCTAGCCATTGCCTCCACTGCTACCAAACCAAATCCTTCCCAATGTGAACTTAATATCACTATATCACACATCTTCATTAAACTATACACATCACTACGAATGCCCAAGAACGAAACTCTTTCAGTTAAGCTTAAATCGTTAACTAATGATGTTAATACGTTTCTTCTCTCTCCATCACCTACCAATAACAATTTATACTCACTAGGCAAATGCTTTAATGTTCTTATAATAGTATCCTGATCCTTTTGTTGTCTAAATCCTGCTACCATAATGAGCAATCTATCCTCATCGCTAAAACCTAAATCTTTACGAATAGTAGGTATGCTACTTTCAATACTTACCAAATTAACACCATTTTCAACAACCAAAAGCTTCTTATCTGGCAAATTTAATTTGTTACTCAAAGTAGACATAACTTCTTTGGTAATACAAATAACTTTCCCATAACAAGCATATATCATACGTTCTATCAAACGATATTTTCTGTTTTCTAAACGCGTGTTAGAGGTATTGTGTTCTGTAAATAACAATTTCACTTTCATAAAACAAAATAACCTAGCAATAGCCGCAAAATATTGAGCAGGAAATAAATGAACATGAACTACATCATATTTATAAAAATAAGGAATTATCTTAAAAATATAAATTGGATTATAATACGATTTTCCTAAACTATAAATATTACAACACTGTAAATCGTACAATTTTTCGTATAAGTGTGTTTTCTCACCATTTAACAGAACTACATCAACAACATATCCTCTGCTTACTAGCAATGGAACAACGTCAACAATTAATTTCTCAGCCCCACCTACACCTAAACTATCAATAATATGAACAATCTTCATAATATACCCTTTTACAAAATTTCTAAGACACTATTCAATACTTTTTGATTATCACAATCATTATAAAACCGTGTAGCATTACTTTTATAGTCCTGATAATTTACTTCTATTTTACATACAGCATCTTGAATAGATAATTCATTTGTAATATCAACAATTACACCCATCTTATAAGTATTAATAGGATAACTTAATCCAGGGATATCATTCCCTATAAGAGGTATTCCAAAATACGAATATTCATATAACTTATTAGGAGCACAATATACTGTATTAATATTATCAGGTTCATAAGTCACTATTCCAATATCACCATATTTCGTTACTATAAAATAATCTGGATATGGTAGATAGTCAAAATGAATTAAAGTAGGTATAATTTGCTTATACTCATCTAAAACACCATAATCTTTACCTATTAACACTATATTGTAAGTAGAATTATCTGCGAATGCTCTTAAAAAAGGTTTTAGATCTCTTTCTTTACAAAGAAGACCTTGATATATAATATTCTTCTTTTCCTTAAGGAGTTTTACTTTCTCACTGTGCTTTCTTTCTAAATCTGAAAACTCATCACCCGAAGGCATCAAATAGGCCTTATTAGGCATAATTAACGGTAATTTATCTAATTCAAACTTAATTTTATACAACCAAGCTCTGTTATATTCAGGCATATAAATCAATTTCGCATTTTGTAGTATACGCTTAAGATTTACAAATGGTAATTTATGTCTTTCAAAGTCGTTTTCTTGTATTTGCAAAACGTACTCAAACTTTGTAAAAATATCAAATAAAGAAGTAATTGTATAATTACCCTCAACCCAAAGCATAACTTCATTTCTATTATACGACTTTAAAACTTTCTGAATATCTTTACGATAATTAAAGGTGTTCCTTATTAATTCAAAAGGTGATTTATGCATCACATAATCCACACAAATTACTTCGCCTCCTTTAGACACAACTTTGTTCTGTAGCTCTTCAGTAATACCAGTAGTAACAAGAACTACTTCACATCCAATATCTAATAAATTAAGCACGCAGCTAATTACAGGAGGGCGCTTCTCAAAATTCGCCCTATGTATATATACTATTTTTCTCATTTCTTATCCTCATTCTTGTCCGCAGGACTATATTTATAATTATAATTAAGCCTGTATTCATAACTAGGCTTATCCTCATACATATATTCCAAATAGTTTGAATATGGTAAATACACATATTTATTCATAATCATTGTATGCGTATTAATAATTATCATTAGTACAAAAACAATGTAATAATTCAAACGCGTTGAAGGCTTAAATAAACTTGAATGCTTAACTAAGATAACACTACCAAATACACAAAAGTAAAATGTAAATCTATCAAAAATAGGCACAAAAAGTGTAACAATAAAAAGCAAACAGTACATCAAAAAGAGTTTATATAAAAAACTTTGATCTTGCTTTTTTGAGTACTTCTGATTTAAAATAATTAAAGCAAATAACCCAACGAACAGAATAGATTTCATATTTAAAGTACTTCTAAATATAAATTCATTATCTTCTTCTAAATAAGCATCGTTAAATTTATTGAAAAAAGGAATAGAGTCAACTATGCTAGAAAAAATAGTAGCAAATAAACCACTAGCACCTAATGCAATAAAAATCAAACTAATACCTAAGAATACCCTATATAATTTTTTAAATGGTAAATTCAACAAGGGCATTATCAGAAATATCAACAAAGCACTTTTATGAAATGAAACTGATACTATACCTAGTAAAATATAATATTTGTATTTTTTTTCTTCAAAATATTTGACAGCAATAAGAAACACAACGATAGCTAATAGATTTCTCAGAGGATTATCAATAAATAAAAATAGTCCGAACATTGAAATAAAAAAACTAAATGCAAGTAAAAAATATTCTCTACCATATCTTCTAAGCATTCTTACAATAATAAAATAGCAACATAGTTTAGTTATAATCAGAAATGTAAAAAAATTAAAGTCTAATAAATAACCGATATTCATTATTAACACAAAAGCCGGCTCATAAAATGCATGCCATGAAGGGTTTTCATAAACAAGTTCATAGGTTGACCAATCGGAACCTGTCATATAACCAAAACATAAAAAAACACCAATTAAAAAGACAAGAAGAGAACTTATTTTTTTTTCTATTAATGGATTTACATTTAAAAAATACAACAATGCAGGTGACAAAGCTACAATATGATACAAATAGTAATCAAACATAATATATTAATCTATATAATTATTCTGAAACGACTTCTTTCAGTAAATACTCTATTTTTTTATGAATTCGCTCTCTACCAAATACACGATATGCGTTATGATAGTTTTCTAATAATTTGATTGAATCAAATACTTCCAATTCCTCCATATTTTCTCCAAACTCTTTAATATAAAATCCCTCAGAGAATAAAAAATTGAAAACTGTTGTCTCTTTTCGCAAATATAATGTTTTACCTGTTAATAACCCCATAATAATATTACCTACTGCTTGTTGACGACAATGATTCATTACAATAATTGAAGTAGAATCCATTACTGCAATGTACTCCTTAAAGTCTAAAAAATCACTTAATACACGGACTTTTTCTCCTAATCTACTTTTAGCATAATTACTAACTCGACTAGCATAACTTTTATCTCCATAATTCAACGGTATTATGATTTCCCTAGTAGAATTACAAGCTTTTAATACATCAATAGCTTCTATATGATTATTGGTATAGCTAGCAGAATTACCTAATAGTATACTTCTGCCATTACTAAATCTAGGCATTTCCTCTTCTTCATTATCAAAGAAAAAAGGTGTCAAATAATTAACATGAATTAATCTATTTTCAAAACCATAATCACTCTTTAACATTTCAAAATCAAGTGGCATAACAGGAACCACAACATCTATCTTTTTTATAGCAGAAGACATAATATGTATTGTCTTACTTTTATCAATGATAAATGGAAATAGCGTTTTAGTAAAACACTTAATACCTGAAAAGACAGAAGTAGTGAACTCATTAAGTATCCTAATCCTTTTCGTTTTAGAAAGTAAAAATTTATTATAGTATTCTCCAAAACAGAAACCATCTGCTCCCCAAAAAAACCAAATATATTTAATATTTAATGTGCATTTTGATATAAAATATGCGTCTTCTAATGACAAATAATGAAACACAACAATATGTATGCTATTATCAATAATGTATACATCTGATACTTTGTTCTTATTCAAATAGTAATTATCTATTCCATCAACAGCAAAAGTAGCCTTACAGCTATTTATAAACTTCTCATCATCAATTACATGTAATACATTCATACTTAATATTGTTTTATTATTCTTGCAGGAATCCCTACTGCAACACAGTTATCTGGCAAATCTCTAGAAACTACAGCTCCAGCCCCTACTACAACATTCTTTCCAATTTTTAAACCAGGCAAAATAGTCGCATTTGCTCCTATTTGAGTAAAATCACCAATTTCTACATTTCCCAATAAGGTAGCACCAGGTGACAATTCCACATAATCACCTACCAAGCAATCATGTGTAATCACTGCTTTATAATACATTAATAAACCCTTTCCTATTTGTGCACTATTAGAAATGGTCGCATTTGCTAAAATTGTAGCCCCGATTCCTAATATTATATGATCGCCTACATATGCTTTAGAACTAATAACCGAAACCATATTACCCCCTAACGAAAGGAATTTATCAGCTAATTTCATTCGAGTTTTCCCATTACCAATACCTAAAACAAAATCTTTAATATTGTTAGAAAATACCTCCTTACATTCTTCAAAATTTTTTAAAACTTTATACTTTGAAAAAACTTCTAAAACATCAGCATTGATATTATCAAATAAAACTATAGTATTATCGATTTTATCTTCTTCAAGAACCTGCAAAAGTTCCTTAGCAAAACCACCTGCACCAATTATCAACATAATTAAACACTTCTTAAAATGTCACAAATACGCTTAACATCACTAACTTCCAAGTCATAATAAAAAGGCAAACATATAGCACGTTTTGCAACATCTTCTGTAATTTCTAATAACTGCTTAGGTAGATAGGGTAATGAAGATGCTAATGAAGGATAAAAATAACGACGTAAATGTATATCTTCTTTAGCTAAAGCTTCTCTAACCTTAAATAACAGCTCTTCACTTTCTAACACTAATGGGAAATAAGGATAATTCATCGTAGCCTCAGCTCTCCATACAGGTTGTACAGCTGCGAATCCCTTTAAACCTTCAGTATATACTTCATACAATTCTTCGCGCTTAGAATGAATAGCATCGATATATTTTAGATTCACAACTCCCATAGCCGCATGCAACTCGGAATTTTTTCCATTTAATCCTAAATCAGAAAAAGTATCAAATCCTGAAATCCCAAAATTTCGAATACGTTGAAGCTTAATATCTAAATCTGCATCTTTAGTTACTATAAAACCACCTTCTGTAGTATGATATAATTTAGTAGCATGTAGCGAACAAGTAGAAATATCCCCGTATTCAAAAATTGACTTCCCTTTATACTCTACCCCAAAAGCGTGTGCTCCATCGTAAATTACTTTTAGATTATGCTTCTTCGCTATTAATTCTATAGCCTCCACATCACATGGATTACCATATACGTGCGTTGCCATAATCGCCACTGTATCTTTCGTTATAGCAGCTTCTATCTTAGATGCATCGATAGTTAAAGTATCTTTATCTATATCAACAAATATAGGAGTACAGCCTTCCCATACAACTATACTAGTAGTCGCTACAAATGAAAAAGGAGTGGTAATAATCTCTCCCTTAAGATCCAGAGCTTTAATAGCCATCTGTAAGGCTACAGTACCATTAGTAACGAATAGTAAATTACTAACCTTCAAATGTTTTTGCAATTCACTTTCTAATTTTGTTGCCAACGGTCCCATATTGGTTAACCACTGACGTTCCCATATCCCTTCTAACAACACTTGATATTCTTCTATTGGAGGAAGAAAAGGTTTTACAACTGGAATCATATCTACTTTATTTTTTCTTTTATTAAACTAATACTATACATTAATGGCTCGCTTTTAATCAGATAGTTTAACACCAAATATGTTACTCCACCTAAGATACTACCTAAAATAACTTGAACGATATTTAAATTGAACTGAACATATTCATTAAAAAGAAATACTCCCCCTGAACTTATTAATGCAAAAACAAGAATAGGTAACATATCATTAAACTGCTGCTTCTGTGAATAATTAATCATATCTGCACTGTAGTGTGTGTTGATAATTAATGATATATATGAGGTCACAACGCTCCCCCATAATAATCCATATATCCCAAAATAAAAACCAATTACTATCGATCCTATAATAACAATTTTCTTTATAACTTCTAATTTTAAGAATAAATCACTCCTACCATAGACCATGAAAACATTCAAATTAAATGCATGAATTGGAAAGAACATTGTGCTTAAACATATTATCTGAAAAAAAGGTACTGCCGGTAGCCATGCATCGCCTAGCATTAGTTGAAATAAAGGTTCTGCTATAGCTGCTGCTATTGTCATTAATGGAGCTACTATAAAAAATGTTAATCGTAAAATCTTTCTATAAACTATACCTAACTGTAATTTATCGTCCTGAATACTTGACAGTAAAGGATAAGTAACTTTAGACATTACTGAAGTGATCATAGATATTGGAAAATTATTAAATGAATGAGATCTCTCGTAATAGCCTAGAACCTTTACAGAATAAACCCTCCCTATAATAATATCATAAATATTCTGAAATACAATACCTATCACATTAGACAACATCAGCTTATACCCAAACTTGTAATGATACTCAGCTCTATCTTTTGAAAAAGAAAAAACAGGCCTCCAATTACTCATCATCCACAGCATAAAAGACTGTATAATTTGGATACTTAAATACATATAGACAACTGCATATGCCCCATAGTTATAATAACCCAATACTAATCCTATTGATGTACCTATAATTGTGCCTGGTACATTTAATTTAGCTATTTTCTTAAACTCAAGGTTCGCTGTGAGCTTGGCTAACTGAACTGCAGAAAAAGCAGAAATTATAAAACCAAGTGTATATATTCTAATCAATCCAACTAAAACTTCCTGCTTAAAAAAAAGAGCTATATATGGCGCACTAAAAAATAAAACTATATAAATGAATAGACTCATCCCCAAGTTTAACCAAAAAACGGTTGTATAATCACGTTGATCTCGCTCTTTCGTACGTATTAAGGAAGCTGTTAGTCCACTATCTGTTAAAGTTGTTCCTAAGGCGATAAAGACTGTCATCATCCCTACTAAACCAAACTCACTAGGACCTAACCATCGTGCTAATATAATACTAGCAATAAAAGTCATTCCTCTTAAAACAAAAGCATCTGCAACTGTCCAAAATACTCCTCCAATGGCTTGTCCTCTTAATGACATCTATAGTGAAAATCTCTTTTTAATATAATCGTAATAATCTCCTTTTAATCCCTTAACCCTGTCTTTCATTTCTTCTTTAGATATCCATTGATACGTTAAAGCGATTTCTTCTAAACAAGCAATCTTAAGAGAAGTACGTTTCTCTACAGCCTTCACAAACTCCGTTGCCTCTGTTAATGATTCATGTGTACCTGTATCTAACCAAGCAAAGCCACGACTCATTGTCTGTAATTTCAATTGATCATCCGCTAAATAAGCCTGATTGACAGACGTAATCTCTAACTCTCCTCGATGTGATGGTTTTACATCCTTAGCTATTTGTACTACAGAATTAGGATAGAAATACAATCCAACTACTGCATAATTAGATTTAGGTTCAGCAGGTTTCTCCTCTAAACTTAATACATTTCCAGCTTCATCAAACTCTGCTACTCCATAGCGTTCAGGATCTTCTACATAATAGCCAAATACAACTGCTTTCTTTTCTTCCTCTACTGTTTGAATAGATGCTTTTAGTAGTTTTTGCATTCCAGCACCATAGAAGATATTATCTCCTAATACTAAACACACATCATCATTTCCTATAAACTCTTCTCCTATAATAAAAGCTTGTGCTAATCCATCAGGACTTGGTTGTTCCGCATAACTTAATTGAATCCCAAACTGACTCCCATCCCCAAATAACTTCTTGAAGTTAGGCAAATCATGAGGAGTTGATATAATCAATATCTCTCTAATACCCGCCAACATCAATACTGATAAGGGGTAGTAAATCATTGGTTTATCGTATATCGGTAACAATTGCTTTGATACCGCTAAAGTTAAGGGGTGTAAACGTGTACCTGACCCACCTGCTAATATTATTCCTTTCATTTTTTTTTGTGTGATATAGTTATAAAGTGATGGGGTTATAAAGACTTGTAAAAGTAAATTTACTTAAGTTCCTAACTCCATCATTTCTAATCTAATTGTTAAAATGGTTATAAAGTTACACAGTTATAAAGTGATGTAGACTTGTAAAAGAGCATTTACTTCACATCATCACTCCCTAACCTCTTCACCTTCTAACCTATTTTTGGTACGTATTTTTAAAGTGATGCGGTTACGTAGACTTGTAAAAGTGAATTAAACTTTACATCATAACTTCCTAACCTCTTCACCTTCTAACCCATTTCTCTATTCTTTTTCTTTTAAACTAATAATTAACTTAGAGAGCATATTTCTAATAAACTTAATTTGCTCAAATAATGTATTGTCCTTATTCATAAACTGCAAACGTATTCCAAGCTCTAGTTGTGTCTCCAACTCACTTAACGAGCCTAAAGCAATATACAAAAAACGAATCCATTCCACATTACTCTTCCTCCCTGCACCTTCAGCTATATTAGAAGGTACAGAAACAGCTGAACGCTTAATTTGACTAGTTAATCCATACAATTCTTCTTTAGGAAATTCTCTTACAATAATGTAGACTCTTTCCACTAAGTTCATACTTTCTTGCCAAACTCTTAAGTCTCTGTGTGATTCTATTTTCATAGTTTTTGTTATATGGTTATAAAGTTAGATGGTTATGTAGACTTGCAAAAGTAAATTTAACTTACCTTCATCACTTTCTAACTACTTTTGTTAAACGGTTATAAAGTTACAAGGTTATACAGACTTATAAAAGCAGATTTCCTTTCACATCATCACTCCATCACTTTTTAACCCCCTAACCTAATTTGTTAGGTGGTTATGTAACCTTGCAAAAGCAAATTTAACTTATCATCATCACTTCCTAACCTCTTCACCTTCTAACCTAATTACTTATACTGCTCCACATAATAATCAGCATACGCTCCACTCGTCACATTATCTAGCCACTCTTGATTCTCCATAAACCATTCAATAGTCTTAGCTAATCCTTCAGGGAAAGTCACTGATGGTGCCCATCCTAATTCTTTATTTATTTTAGTAGCATCGATAGCGTAACGCAAATCATGTCCTGGTCTATCTTTCACGAAAGTGATTAATTGCTCACTTGTACCCTCTTCACGACCTAAGACTCCGTCCATCTGTTTGCACAGCTCTTTAACCAAGTCGATATTCTGCCATTCATTGAATCCACCGATGTTATACGTCTCGGCATTTACTCCCTTATGGAATACATCATCTATAGCTCTTGCGTGGTCAATAACGAATAACCAATCACGTGTATATTTTCCATTTCCATAAATAGGTAATGGCTTATTATTTATAATATTGTGAATACACAACGGTATTAACTTCTCTGGAAAGTGATTAGGTCCATAATTATTAGAACAGTTACTTACTACATAAGGCATTCCATACGTCTCTCCATACGCACGTACGAAGTGATCTGAACTAGCTTTAGACGCTGAGTAAGGCGAATTAGGATCATACGAAGTTGTCTCTGTAAATAACCCTACTTCTCCTAATGTTCCATATACTTCATCTGTACTTACGTGATAAAAACGCTTTCCTTCCCAATTCCCTTGCCACAATCCTTTAAAGGCTTGTAATAAATTTACTGTTCCAATAACATTTGTTTTCACGAATGCCAATGGATCTGTAATTGAACGATCCACATGCGACTCAGCTGCTAAATGAATCACTGCATCAAATTGTTCTTTTTGGAACAACTCATTGATAAACGTTTCATCTGTAATATCTCCTTTAACAAAAGTATAGTTAGAAGCACTTTCTAAATCTCTTAGATTCTCTAGATTACCTGCATACGTTAATGCATCTAGATTATAGATGTAGTACGCTGGATACTTATTTACAAACTGTCTAACAACGTGAGAACCGATAAATCCCGCTCCCCCTGTGATTACTATTTTTTTCATAAACTAAAAATACTGTTTTAATGTAGTTAATAAAGTTATCACTTGCATTTTGTCTCCAACATTACCATTTTTAAACAAAATCTCCACATCACTCTTTAAAATATCATCTGTAACTAGATTAATATTCTCATCATAATAGTTGTCAATTTTGCTTCTAAGAGAACTATTTTCAAGATACCATCGATCCATCGGATTCATCCCTGTTAAAGCAAGACCTTTACTGCTATTAAAAAAAGTATTTTTAGCAGTACGTATTATTTTTTCTGGTAACTCACCTAATGTACTACTCTTTCCCATGAAAGTAATCTCTTTCCCACCAATCTTTCTACCATTATGCGAATACTTTGTAGATTCAGGATATTTATTAATCATCCAATCATCGTATAATTTCAACCCTTTACGAATGTCATAAGGAACTGTAAAACAATAATTCATTAAATCAATATCAGTAAAAGGAGAAAATGTTTCTGTAAACTGATAAATGAATTGCGCTGATCCTAATGTTACACCAATACCACGATTAACATGTACAAACTCCTCATCACTCTTATAATCACTTAAAGAAACAATATTTCTTTCTATCACTCTATTCATTAACATCTTACTCTGTACATATGGTATTTGCATTAAAGAATTACTAACACTTACATTACCATAATAGTTTATTACACCATCACCAACCTGTCCAGAATGAATCATTCCATAATTACTAAAGTTGAAATTTTTCAAAAAAGAATATCCATGTAATACATTTTGAAGACTTAATTCTCCACACAGCACCTCATTCACTTTCTCAAAAAATTTAAAACAGTTTCCATTATCTAAAGCCTTAAATACCCATTCAATATTTAAATCTCTCGCTATTTGCTTAGGTACCATTTCATCTAACTGATCACTTTCCGAAAACGTAAAACTCATCACATCTTGGTTATACCCCATCTTGTTAGAAACCCAAGTAGTCATTCTACTATCTCTTCCCGCGCTAAGACCAACAAGGTGATTATAGCCATACTCCACATCCTTTGAAAACTGTCTGTCAATAGCTTGTCGAAACAACTTATCAATTTGCTCTATATGTTCTAAATTACTCTTTTTATTACTTCCACTATAATCAATATCTATTTTATAATATGATTCTATAGTTAAGGTACTGTCTAAAACCTGCAAAGATGATCCATAAGGTAACTTTCTAATACTACTGAACAATGTTCTTTCTTCTAATGTCGCACCAAATGTTAACAACAAATATGCTGCATCAATATCTAAAACATACTTCCCTTTTTCTACTTCAACTAATTTTGCTATATCTGTACTAAAGTAAAAATGTTCTTCATCTTTAGAATAATAAATATCTTTCGTTCTTAATTGATCTACAAACAAAACTAAATGATTTGTATTTAAATCATATACTAAACCACAAAACGAACCTCTAAATTCATTAAAAAAAGACTTTTTATTACTTTGGAATGAAGCATAAAAAACTTCCTCCCAATTAGAACATTGATACTTTTTAATTAACTCACTAGTATTAGTTATAACTCCTTCAATTAAAAAAAGAAAACCTTCACGTTCAAAAAACACCTTATCCTTTAAAAACTTACCATTAGAAGTTCTTGTAATTTCAATATTAACATTCTTAAAAGTAGAAACGGAGAATTCCTCATTCTCAACTACTGAATGAACTAATTTAATTTTACCTGTAAATCCTATCATTTGATTACTTTTTTATACCACAAAAGTCCAATACTACTTTATTTACTGGAATATCAAGGTTTTTAAACTCTTTATGTGCTACTAAGAAAACAACGATATCTGCTTTCTCTACTGCTACTTTATAATCTGTTAGTTTAAATATCTTATGGTCTTCTACGTTTGGCTCTACAATAAACATATCTGCATCTCCTGAATCTTGTAAAATACGCTCCGCAATATAAATAGCAGGTGATTCTCTTAAATCATCAATATTCGGTTTAAATGCCAGCCCCATCACTGCAATAGCTGGTTGACGACCTTGTTTTAATTCAAACTCTAAACGTGCTGATTTTACTTTCTCAGCACACCAGAATGACTTATAATTATTAATTTCTCTCGCTTGTGCTATAATTCTTGATTCCATTGGAAATTCCGAAACAATAAAGTACGGATCTACAGCAATACAATGTCCTCCTACTCCACAACCAGGGTGTAAAATATTCACACGAGGGTGCTTATTTGCTAAGTCAATTAGTTCCCATACATTAATACCAGCTTTATCACAGATTAATGACAACTCATTAGCAAATGCAATCTGAACATCGCGAGAAGAGTTTTCTGTCAACTTACACATCTCAGCAGTTCTAGCATTTGTTGGGTGTAAAGTTCCTTGTACAAATTGACTATAAAAAGCAATCGCTTTTTGAGTGGAAGCTTCATCAACACCACCAATCACTCGATCATTGTGTACTAATTCATACATCACATTACCAGGTAATACTCTCTCTGGGCAATATGCCAAGAATATCTTACCAACTAATTCAGGGCGTTCTGTAAAGATATATTCCATCATCTTTTCTGTTGTTCCAACTGGAGAAGTAGACTCAATAATATACAAATCCTCTTCTTTTAACAAAGGAAGAATAGCGGTAGTAGCAGCTTTTACATAAGATATATCTGGTTCGTGATTTCCTTTAAAAGGAGTCGGGACAACTACTAAATATGTATTTGCAACTATAGGTGTTGTAGCAGCCTTTAAATAACCTGCGGCTACTGCCTCAGCAACTGCCTTATCTAAATCTGGTTCTACAATATGAATCTTACCTGCATTAATCGTATCTACTACATGTTGTGAAATATCAACCCCATGTACTCCAATCTTATTTTGGGCAATTAATGCAGATGTTGGTAATCCTATATACCCTAACCCTATAGTTACTACTTGTGTATTCATTTTCTTTTGTTTTTTTGTGATTTTGTGATTTGCTCGCGCGGATTTGTAATCCGTGTGAAGCAATTCTTAATTCTTTATTAGACGTAAAGTATTATGTATCTACTGTAATTTGCTGATAAATTCTACAATGCGTTCACATGCCTTACCATCTCCATAAGGATTGTGTAAAGCAGACATCTGTGCATATCGTGTTGTATCTGTTAATAGACTATTTGCTTCACTAACTATCTTCTCTTTATCAGTACCTACTAAAATTACTGTTCCTGCAGCTACTGCCTCTGGACGTTCTGTAGTATCACGCATTACTAATACGGGTTTACCTAAACTAGGTGCTTCTTCTTGTACCCCTCCACTATCCGTCACAATCATATAACTTTTATTCATCAACCAAACAAATGAAGGATAAGCTAAAGGAGCTATCAAATGGATATTATTTATCCCTGACAGAATTTCATATACAGGTCCTTTTACATTTGGATTCAAATGTACTGGATATATAATCTGTACATCCTTGTTTGTAGTAGCAATTTCTTTTAATGCCTCACAGATACGAATAAAACCATCTCCATGATTCTCACGTCTATGCCCTGTCACTAAGACTAATTTCTTAGTAGTATCAACAATCGTCTTTAATTGATCTATTTCAGTATTTTGCAAATCTTCTACTCTTTCAACACTTTCTAATAAAGCATCAATTACTGTATTTCCTGTAATTAAGATATCTTTAGATGCAATATTCTCTCTTAACAAATTCGCTTCAGAAGCTGTTGTTGGTGCAAAATGGTAATCTGTTACCCTACCTGTAATCTGTCTATTAATTTCCTCTGGAAAAGGCGCACGTTTATCATGAGTACGCAATCCTGCTTCCACATGACACACCTTTGCACCACTATAAAACGCCGCTATACTAGCTGACATTGTAGTCGTGGTATCTCCATGCACATACACATAATCTGGCTGAAACTCTTCTAAAATAGGTTTTAAACCTACAATAATATCTCCAGTCAAGGAGTACAAATTTTGATTAGGTTTCATCAAATTCAAATCGTATTCAGGTACGATATCAAAAAAAGCTAATACTTGGTCAAGCATCTCTCTATGCTGTGCAGTTACACATACGCGAGTATCAAATTGATCATTATGCTTTTTAAACTCTTTCACCAATGGCGCCATTTTTATTGCCTCTGGTCTTGTACCGAATACTATTAAATTCTTTTTCATCACTGATTAATATTATTACAATCTACTTATCAATTATTTCTAAATGCCTTTTAGCATTCTCGACTCGCGAAGATACTCATTTCCGACTAATACTTATACGGAAATCCTCATTCGCCCTATTAATTCTTACAATCTTGCATCTACTATTCCACGATCCAATACTGCTTTCGCATCATAGATAATCCCAGGTTCATTAATTAGTTCCCTAACATCTATCTCCTTAAACTCCTTATGTGCTGTCATTAGTAAAACAGCATTATATGGACTAGGCATTAAGCCATAGCGGTGATCTGTTCTTAAGTAGCGGTGTTCTCTCAGCTCTTCCTCCGTAGTCATCACTTCAATCCCATACTCCCTATTCACTTCCACAGGATTTACCCACGGATCATATACATCCACTTCGATACCATAAGACACTAGCTCTTCGTATATCTTCGCTACCTTCGTATTACGCGTATCAGGACAATTCTCCTTAAAGGCTATCCCTAACAGCAATACCCTAGAGCGACTTACATCGATACCTTTTTGGATCATTAGTTTCACTACTTTACTAGCGATAAACACAGGAATCTCGTCATTCACACGACGTCCCGATAGAATCACATCAGGGTAATACCCTACTTGGATGGCTTTATGCGCTAGGTAATACGGATCCACTGAGATACAGTGTCCCCCTACTAATCCTGGTTTATACTTAAGGAAATTGAACTTCGTGCCTGCGGCTTCTAATACATCCTGTGTATCGATGCCCAGCCTATCAAAGATAAGCGCCAACTCATTCACGAAAGAGATATTGACATCTCGCTGTGCATTCTCGATTACTTTCGCCGCTTCTGCTACCTTCAGTGAAGGCGCCTTATGCGTACCCGCCTTGATAATCGTGCGGTATAATTCATCTATCTCATCCGCTACGGCAGGTGTACTACCTGAAGTAACTTTGACGATATTCTCTAATGTATTGATTTTATCCCCTGGGTTAATGCGCTCTGGTGAATACCCCACATAAAAGTTGCGGTTAAACACTAGCTTTGAAGTCTCTTCTAATACAGGGATGCATTCTTCTTCTGTACATCCTGGATATACTGTAGATTCATAGATCACAATATCTCCTTGCTTTAGAACCGAACCAACTAATTTAGACGAAGATTTAAGGGGTGATAGGTCAGGTGCATTAAATTGGTTAATCGGCGTCGGTACCGTAATGATATAGATATTCGCATCAGCGATATCACTTATACTTGTACTTGGCTTATACCCTTTAATCCCACCTGAGTTCGTATAGGTAAACATAGAAACTTTCAGTTGACTCTCATCCACTTCTTTCGTAAGGTCAACTCCTTGCTGTAACTCAGCTACACGGCTTTCCTTAATATCGAATCCCACTACAGGGAAATGTTGTGCGAAGGCTAACGCCAATGGTAGCCCCACATAGCCCTGCCCTATTACAGCGATTTTAACTTCTTTTTCCATAGTTTTTTTCATTATTGTTATCTCTCAAATATACTTTGATGTCAGTAATTGTCGATATTTTTTAACAATAAGTTACAAATGTACACTTTTATAATATTGGGGTGCAACAAAAAGTTTACTTTTTGTGTGGAGTAGCTGTTTTTACTAGTGAAGTATAAGAAAACTAAATTTTAAAAAGATAAGAACACAAACACATTAGTTAATCTATTCACAACACAAACATAATAGATACGAATATTTTAAAAATACAATCCAAATATTAATAAAAAACAAATAAAAAACAGCTCATGCGGTCTAACTTAAAAAGTAACTCTCACAACTCAAACTAAAACATAACTTCTCATCCCACTTCTAACTACTCTAAATACTAGCAGTTAATTCTGATTAAAAGACCCTATTAGTTAGAAAGATCTTCCTTTTTTCTTTCGTTTTAGTTTCTTTTCTAACTCTAACTCGTTGTCATCTGTTTCTAGATTATTAGAAAACAAATTAAAGAACGAAACAAAATCACTTCTAGTTAAACTATTTAAATCAGAATTCAAATAGTCAAATATTGGATGTAACTCAAGAACTTCTTTTGATTCAGCCTCTTTGTTACTTAATCCTTTTTTTGGTTTTGCTTGTTCTACATTAATTGCTTCATTTGAAACGCTCCAGTTCTTGTTCAATATATTAGTAGGCAAGCTTTGACTTAACTCAGAATCTTTATACACTGCTTTTGAATTATGATCAATAAGGCTAGCTCCATAGACGCGATTATCATTGTTTTTAAAAATAACAATATTTATTCCCTTATCTATAAGTGTATTTATAAAACTTTCTAATGAGTTTGCTTTATCTAAGATTATTTCAACTACCTCTTTTAATTCAGTTTTTGATTTTTGTAAGACGTCTTTAGACTTTTCAAACTGCGCTACTAAGGAATGATAGCCTGCACTTTTACCAAACAAAGACGCCTTTAGAGGATTGCTTGCAATCTTACCAAGGTTATCTAACGCAAAATAAACAAGTCCTAATTTTAATTGACTATAGTAAGGCACTTCCACCTTTTTAGCAGTTATATTAAACAACGATAGCAAAGCATTGTAGTTTTCCAAGCTATCATAATTATAGTACTTAGGTAAATGTCGTATTACTGAAGCTATTTGAGTTTTTATACTGTCTTTAGTATAATCAACTGGTCTGAACTGAATCTGATTTGACTCTATGTCTATCCGCTTTATAGCAGGAGTAAGATTAAACTGCTTTTCAATTTCATGACATACTTTTACAGATCTGAAGTAATCGTAAGAATCATTTATTTGCTTTCCTTGTAAATCTGTACAAACTGTTACGATGTGAATATGTTCTCTTTCAATATCGCTGTGCTTATATACAATATAAGGTTGATTATCATACCCCATTTCTTTCATATATTGTTTTGCTATTTCAGATAAAATATCATCACTAATTTTATCAACAGGATTAGGATTCAAAGAAATGTGCCTTACAATCTTCTCTGTTTTATAGTTTAGAAGTAAGTAGGGCTCGAAATGCTTATATAGTAAGGCTACAAAATTAGATGCATTATAATATGGCTCTGGTAAGTTATTTGTAAACAAAACAGAACCCTTGTTATTATCTACCTTTACCTGATTATAGGATAGTGTCTTTAATAAGTCTTTTCCTTTACCAATCTTAACTATCATAACTTATGGATTAGAGTTAAGATGTTTGTCTTCAAACTCCTTAGTAAGTTTGATTATGTAGTAACAAAGCTTTGATAGGTTTTTGGTATTCTCTTCAAGCCTTGATATATAATGTTTAGCCCTTTCGTATGTAAAGTGCTTATTGTATATTTTTACAATCTGATTGTAATTTATTCCTATTGCCCTAAACTCCCTAATAACTTTAGTTAGAGTCGCATGATACTGTAAAGCAGCAACATCTACCCTTATGGTCTTTACTTCTCTATCTAAAAGCATAGATATCAGAAATTTTGATTTGCTTGTTAGCCCTGATGACTTAAACAAAGTAAGTAATTTGGCATTTTCAGACTCTGTAAGTTTAAAATAATGTGAATGTATTCTAGGGTTTGATTTTGGTTTTCTTACCGCTTTATTTTTTGTAGTATTTTCCATAGTAACAAGTATTGATTTATGGCAAAATACAAGTTACTATTAGGAGGTTGACTCAAATGTCTCTTTGAGGTATTATTTGGCAGTAGATATTACAAATTACAATTTTTTACTATGTTTTTTAGTCTCTATATAGGCCTGTCATCCGTAGAAAGGAATTACATTTTTATAAATTCATAAATGATAAAAATATATCCTTTCTATAATAATGATTTGATAATGCCTTATTTCTTTAGAACCTTCTTTAGTTCTTCTTCTTTCATCTTATTATAAGTCTCATAAAAATCTTTATGAATAAAAACCAAAGAATTTCCCATCTTAATATCAAGCGCATATATAACCTTATTTCTAGGGCTTTTTCGTAATAAATTTGTTACCTCAGTACTTTTATTCCCAACTGTAGTAACTTTCATTTTTGCAAAAGCTTGACTCGCCAATATTGGTATATCAAAATTTCTCTTATCTATTAAAACATCCAATTTTTTGGATAAATTATTTGTCAAATCACGTTTATACTTACCATTCTCTCTCCTTTTTGCAATCACTTCACGAGTTTTTTGACCCAAGAGGTTATAATCTAAAAACTCAACTTTAGGGTTTCCGAACTCATAATATTGCAATCCAAAAACTTTACTTATTGCAATCATTTTCTCATACGCAACCCCTGCTTTCCCATTAAGCATAGCGTTTATGTTGCTTGAACTCGCTCCAATCAACAAAGCTAGATCACTCGGTTCTATTTTATAATAATCTAATGCTTGTCTTATTCTTTCGTAAAAAGTTGTCTTTTTAATCATAATAGATTAATTAATTTTGTTTTATCTATTTTATTGTTTACTTTTGATATTAAATACAATCGATCTACAACAAGAAGAACTTGTTGATAAGATGTCTACTCGTTCTAAATTCGCCAGATTGCCACGAGTTGACTATAGATCGCCTTACATTTGATTTTTATATATTTGTACATAAATCTATGTAGGGCGTATCTTGTTAACTATTGGGGCAAGCTTGTTTCAGTCTCTGAACAAGTGGGTTTCTGGCGAAACCATGAACAATTGTTTTCAGTGCGCCCTATTTTAGGCCTTCACAGTAGACATCGTTCATATAATTTATGTGAGCGATTTTTTATTTTAATACCTCATAGCCCCCTTCTTTAAAAAAGAAAAGTCGCTAGTTGTTATTTAAATTTTAAATCTGCTTGCATTTAAATAGTGTGATCAAACAAAAGGGATTTATTCCTAAGTTTTTCACATTTCATCTTTACTCAAACACTAGTGGTTTAAGTAAGATTGGTTTTTTCTTTTTTGATTTTGCACTCTAAAAGTAATTCCTTTCTTATAGTTTTCCAAAAAGAAAACTCCACCTTAGCTACTATTTTAAGTAAAAGGTGACAAAATGTGGGTAGTTCAGTACTTAGTACTGGACTATCCAAGACAAAAAAAGCACTGGAATTAATAGTTTTTCATGACTGATTCTATGGCTTAAACATACTACAAACCTTTAGTTTCTAGCCGTCTCCCAAGTAGGCTATAAAGGTTAAAAACAACAAGGAACATTGTGTTATACTGTAACGCAACACCCTCTCCTTAATGGACTTATCGAATAATTCTATTCGAGATTTTTTCAATTATTTATTATTTATTACAAACAACCAAGTATTAACCAAACTCAACTATTTACGCCTATGACTGACTTTCTTGTTAGGTTGACTTTTTAATTGCTTCTACTTATTTGACTTCATTTACATTGAATTAGTTACTCATTTAGTAGAACAAACCTTCAAACAAGCCCTTATTTAATACTTTTTGCGCTAGGTCTAGAATATATTCTAGATGCGCACAGGATACTATTGCTCTAAAGTGAAGCACACAATTCACTTTAGAGCGCACAATTAATTTATCAAAGAATTTATTTTCAAAAGAATTTTATTAACCAAACTAAAACCAAAACTATAAACTATGAAAAACACGCATTAGCTACTAGCTTTCTATTACATGTTAGTAAGGTGGGTTATACTCTATAAACTGATCAATTATAAAGTAGATCTTTATTCTAGCTAGTAGAAGTGCACAAAAAACTATCACAGTACACTTATTCAAAGGGATTTTGAAGGTGTACAATAAAGTCCATTTACTACCTCTGTTCTCTTATTGCATTTTGGGAGACGTGCTTTTGAGTCTAGAGGTAGTTTTCAACCAATTAACTAACTAAAAGATACAATACCTGTTTAAGTACTATGGCAATAAGAATCTTAACGATTTAAAGGTGTCTTGTATCTAAATATCCTTTAACATTATGAAAAATAAAAACTTAGCTTTAAAAAGCTACAGGATAGCTATGCTTCTAACTCTAGCTATTACCTATCCTACTCTTGCCGTATCAAACAATAATCTAATTGAATTAGATTATCAAGACCAAACTAAAGAAAAAGATAGACTCAAAGAAAAAGTCAAGGTCAAGGTAACTGGTAAGGTCAGTGATGCTATCTCAGGACTTCCAGGGGTATATATTACAATAAAAGACTCAAGTGTTGCAACCGTAACAGATTTAGAAGGAAACTTTACAATTGAAGTAATCAAAGGACAAACTCTAGTTTTTTCAATGATGGGTTTTAGATCTAAATCTATTATCTATACCTATCAGACCAAACTAAACATAGAACTAAAACAAGAAACAAGTACTCTTGATGAAGTAGTTATTAACGCAGGTTACTACTCTGTAAAAGATAGAGAGCGTACCGGAAGTATATCACGGGTAACAGCTAAAGACATAGAGATTCAACCAATCAACAATCCCTTACAAGCTCTTCAAGGAAGAACTCCAGGAGTAAACATAACGGATCTAACTGGAATACCAGGAGGTGGAGTTGATATTGAGATAAGGGGACAGAACTTTATGGGGACTAAGACCACAGGTAGAAATAACCCTTTTTATGTTGTTGATGGAGTTCCGTTTATATCTGGTGCTCTAGGTCTAAACAATGGTAATTTATCAAGTACCCTTTTTAATAATAACATAAGTCCATTAAACGCTATTAATCCCAATGATATAGAAAGCATTGAAATACTAAAAGATGCTGATGCTACGGCTATATACGGATCACGTGGAGCCAATGGCGTAGTTCTTATTACAACCAAAAAAGGATATCAATCTAAAACAAGTTTTACTGTGGGTTCTTCTACTAGTTTTAGTAAAGTTCCTAAATTTTTAGATATGTTAAGTACCCAGCAGTATATCAAGATGCGTGAAGAAGCGTATTCTAATGCTAATAGACCAATACCTGCTAATGCATTTGATATAAATGGAGCTTGGGACAAAAATAGATATACCAACTGGCAAAAAGAATTAATTGGGGATACAGCATTGGCCCAAGAGTTCTCCTTTGGAGTTAGAGGAGGTAATGAGTTCTCAAATTTCAATATCAATTACTCTCATAATGAAAACACCACCGTTTTTCCAACTGATAAAGGATATAAAAGAAACTCAGCTCTTTTAAGTTATAATTACAAAAGTAAAGATAGAAAACTATCCATTAACTCTTCTACAACTTATTCTAACCAAAGCAATAATCTTCCTACATCAGATCTAACAAAACAGGCTCTTACTTTAGCTCCAAATGCTCCTGCACTTTACAATGAAGATGGAAACATAAATTGGCAAGATGGTACTTGGATGAACCCAATGGCAGAACTAAATAGTTCTTATCAGAATAAGACTTCAACCATTATATTAAACTCTAATATATCTTATGAGATATTAAAGAATTTATATACAAAAGTAAATGTAGGTTATACAACAAATCAATTCGAGGAAAGAAGGATTATACCGCATACTATTTTTAATCCTGCATCTAATCCAACAAGTGAATCTTCAGAGTCATACTTGTCTAATGAAAACCACAATAGTTTTATTATAGAACCTCAATTAACCTATATTATATCTAAAGATAAACATCTTATAAACTCTCTTATTGGTTTTTCTTATCAACAAACAGACGTAGAGACGCTAAGATTTACTGCTAAAAATTTCACATCCAATGCTTTTATTAAAAACATGGGGGCTGCTAAAGAGAAAACAGTGTATCCAAATGCAAAAAATCAATATAAATATGCTTCTATTTTTGCTAGATTAAACTACTCTTATAATTCTAAATACTTTTTAAACCTAACAGCTCGTCGTGATGGATCAAGTAGGTTTGGTGATGATTATAAATTTGGAAACTTTGGAGCCTTAGGAGCAGCATGGATATTTTCTAAAGAAGATTTTGCAAAGAATATTTCTTGGCTTTCATTTGGGAAACTTCGAATGAGTTATGGTCTAGCAGGTAGTGACAATATTGGTGACTATGCTTATTTAGACACCTATTTAGTGGGAGCTGTATACAATAACATACCTACATTAAAACCAACGGCCTTGTTTAACCCTAAATACAAATGGGAAAAAACTAAAAAATTTGAAGTAGCTACTGAACTTAGCTTTTTAAAAGATCGTTTAAACACAACTATAGCCTTCTATAACAATAGATCTTCTGATCAATTAGTTGGACTCACCTTACCAACTACTACTGGTTTTAACTCAATTACTGCAAATTCACCTGCTGTTGTAGAAAACCAAGGTTGGGAGTTTTCATTATTTAGTCAGAATATCAGAAATAGAGACTTCTCTTGGAGTACTAATTTTAATATATCCTTTCCTAAAAACAGACTTGTTTCTTATCCAGGGCTAGAAGAAGGGACACAGAGTAGCTTTTATGTTATAGGACAGCCTCTGAACATAATAAAGCTTTATAAGTACGAAGGCTTAAACCCTGAAACAGGAGATTTTATTTTTAAAGATTATAACCAGGATGGCAAAATAACCTCAAACGATAAAAAACATATCACGAGTCTTGCTCCAAAGTTTTTTGGAGGTATACAAAATACAATTACTTACAAAAACCTTAGTCTTGATTTCTTATTCTATTTCGTTAAGAAAGACAACTATAACATCAATATGTACTATAGCAATCCTGGTGCAGGTATTTTAAATCTACCATCTGTTATGAATGATTATCATTCAAGCACAAATCCAAATGCTACATATATGCCTGCCAATATTGCTAATCCTAGTAATACTCTTTTAAAACCTTATATGGAGAGTACAGCAACCATATCAGATGCCTCATATATAAGACTCAAAAATGTAGCCCTATCCTACAACTTGAAAGTGCCAAAACTTAAAATGGAATCTGTAAAACTATATCTGCAAGGACAGAACCTTTGGACAATTACTTCTTATAAAGCAATGGATCCAGAATTTGTTTCTTTTGGAGGAGTACCGCCACTGAGAACAATTTCTTTTGGCGCACAATTAACTTTTTAATATTTAAGACATGAGAAATCACATAACCCAATATAGAAAATCAATTTATCCTTTTTTGCTAGGATTACTATTATTATCGATCTCTTGTACAAATCAAATCGAAGTGGATATGCCTAATGACAGAATAGATCATTCTGAAGTATATAAGGATATTGCTACTACTAAAGCAGCATTAAACAATCTTTACTTAGATTTTGCTACATCTGCAATCTTTAATAAATCAAATACTGGAGCAAGTTTTAATTTAAGTCTTTTTACTGATGAACTTGATTATTATGGCACTAATACAAGTGGCAAAGATATGCATGAAAATAACATATCAGATATTCATTCTAATACAACTGCATGGTGGAATAACTCTTATCAAAACATATATGTTATAAATGCTTTTATTCAAGGGGTAGAAAGTTCTGCTTATTTAGAAGCAAATTTAAAAAAACAACTCCTTGGAGAAGCCTACACATTAAGAGCATTATATTACCACTATCTAACAATACTATATGGAGATGTTCCCCATACAACATCTACAGACTACAATTTTAATAAATCTTTAAAAAGGCTTTCTCACCAAGAAGTACTTCTTAAGATAGAAGAAAATCTTACCACTGCCATAGACCTCCTGGATTATTCATATAGAGATCCGAATAAATTTTACATAAATAAATCTATAGCATTAGTGGTGCTTCTGGAGAATTATATTGCGCAAAAAAAATATACTAAAGCCGAAAATGTAGCGCGATTAATACTAGATCAAAAGCTATATAGTATAGAAGATAATCTTTCTAAAACATTTAAAAAAGATTCTAAAAGTACTATTTGGCAGATTGCACCTCGCTTTGCTACAGATATTACATCAGAAGCGTCACTTTATCTATTTTCTAATTTCACAGTAAATAGTTCAACACTTACTAATAACCTAATGATTTTGTTTGAAGATAAAGATAAAAGAAAAGAACAATGGCTTAGAAAAATTAAAATAAACAACCAAGAATTTTATCAAGTGTATAAATACCAAAATCAGACAAACAACACGGATGAATATTCTATTTTCTATCGAATAGAGCAAGTATACTTTCAGTTAGCTTATTCTTTATATATGCAAGATGACATAAAACAAGCTACTGAAACTTTAAATATTGTAAGGCAAAAAAGAGGTTTAGATGATTTGCCTCTTGCTTTTAGTAAAGAAGAGTTTTTAACTAACTACTTAAACGAAAGTCAAAAAGAATTCTTTACAGAAAATGCAAGACGTTTTATTGATTTAAAGACCACTAATAAGTTAGATGATTTAAAAATGATAAAGCCAAACTTTAAGCCTTATCATAACCTACTCCCTATTCCTTATAGGCAACTAGAAATAAATAAAAATTTACTACCAAATAATCCAGGATACTAATTTAAAGCGATATGAATACAAAAACACTATTAACTATATGTCTAATTACTTTATTTTTTCTTTTCTCTTGCAAAGATAAAACACAAAGTATTGCCCTTGAACCAAAACAAACCACTGATTTAGAAAACATTGATGGTAGTATTACCATACAAGGTAGGGTAACAATTAAAGGTACCAACAAATCACCTTTAGGTATTACTACGATGAACAATAAAAATCAATGGTTTTTTACAAAAGACCTTACAAAACCCTCAGCTACAAAAAAGAAGATAGCATTAGGAGAGAACCAAAGGGTCTTTGTGAATAAAGAAGGTTACTATAGAATAACAATAAACAAAAACGATACTTTGGCACTTATACCTGCCCCGTATTTATATAAACAACCAAAATTAATTACAGGCCTTACTAAAAGTAAAGTTGTCAATATAGTACTAGAAGCACTACCCTTAGAAGTGGTTAGGGATTTTGAGAAAAAGTCCCCACTAGGCTACAATGCTTTTGTTAATCAATTAAAAGATATCGATACAGATACATTAGTTACTGTATCTGGAACCATTTATAACAAAGATTCATCAAGCCCTTTGAAAAACATACCTGTAACTACAAGTTTTGTATCAAATACTGATGGAGTAAGTACTTTTCACTTAACTGATAAGTATGGACAATTCACTATAAAAGTCCCTAAAAACAGTCATATTGTAATTAATGGAATGGCAAAAAACTATAATGACTTTGTGGTTAAAAATGATACAATTATTAATCTTAATATGTAAAGAACATGAAGGTAAAACTAATAATTTGTGCAGTAATTTTACTTAGCTCTCTATTTACAACTATAGTATTAGCTCAAGAAAACAAAGAAGATTTCTTTAGAGATCCCACATGGAGTGTCTTAGCCCCATTAGCATTATCTCCAGATGGAGAGTGGGCAGTTGTTGGGAAAAACTACAATAAAAGTCCGAAAGTAAATAAAATCTACTTTGTAAACACCAAAACCAAAGAAAAAAAAGATTTTACACATTTCTCAAATTTTTATAGGTCTATACTTAACAATGGGCTTGTTGTAGGAAACGTAAAAAAAGATCTTATCATTTATTCTCTTAATCAAAATGATTCATTAATACTCAATGAGAGTACAAAATTTGACGTAAACCAAAACCTTAATCTACTATTCTATTTAGATAGTAAACGTGATTTCACAATAATAAAGCTCAATGAGAATCTCTATAAGAACAAAACAAAACTATCACTTAAGGATATCGACAAATACTACTTATCTCCTGATTCAAATAATATTGTGGTTTTAAACAAACAAAAGGAATTGATACATGTAAATCTAAGTACTTTTCAATTACATAAAGTGCTAAAAGTAGATAGTGATATATCACTTTTAAAATGGAATATTAACCAAGATGGTTTTGCTATAAGGTCTGACAATACACTTAGCCTAATGAACCTTAATTCTTATAAGGTAAAGAGTATTGATATAACGGAGGTTAAAGACATCGAAAACTTAAAACTAAGCTTTTTTTTAAACAATGATTTATACTTTTCTTACCAATTTAACTCTAATGAGGCTATACCTGAGAGTGAGTATTTAGATATTTGGCAAGCAAACTCAAAGCTTCTGCTACCAAGTGACTTTAAGAGCAAGTATAAAAAACAGTATAAGGCCTTTGTATATAAATACAAACAAGATACTTTAATCTCTTTAGAAAGGAAAATTGATCAGGACTATTTAAATATTGGTATTCCAGGTTATTTATTATCTTATAACTACTTTAAAGATATAGATTTCACAGGGTACTTTCCACCTATTGAATATTCATTATATGATATAGATAAAAAGTTAACTATCCACACTTTTGCTTTAGTTTCACAAAATCCTTTTAAACCATCTATAGACTCAAAACATATCCTTTACCCAATAAACACCACAAAAGATAAATGGGAGATACTAAATATGTCAACATTAAAAAAACATTCTTTTAGTATTGATCAACCAGGCTTTAAAGGCACCTCACCATTATGGTCAAATGACTCTAAAAAAATATTCTATCCTTTAGAGGGTAATTTATATTCTTATGATTTAGAGAATAAAAAAACTAAGAAACTAACACAGTTTAGTAAAAAAGATAATACTAAAATCGGTAAAATAATCAATAGTGAATCAATAGATTCATATACTACGTACGTCAATACAGATAAGCCTTTTTATTTCACTGTTTTTCAAGATCAAAAAAAAACCATATACATTCACGAAAAACAACAAGTCAAACCAATCTATAGTACAAATAAACAATTATCATTTTCACAAACATTGAACAAGACATCGAGTACCGATTTAAATACTGTTCTTTTTACTATAGAAGATTACAATCTTCCCACAAAAGTATTAAGCATTCAAGATAAGAAAATTCATACTTTAATAGAATCTGATATTGATAAAGATCTTTATCTATGGAGAAAAAGAGTTGATTTTAGTTATACAGACAAGTACAATACTAAACTTAAGGGTTATCTATTCTATCCTAAAAATTATAATCCATCCAAGAAGTACCCTATGATCGTTCAAATATATGATCTAGGATTATTAACTCCTATTACAGAGTTCTCTATCCCTGTACATGTAGCTTCTGAAAATGGATTTAATAGTTCATTACTAACTGAAAATAATTACTTTGTTTTAAGGGCTCAAACATACGTAACTGATGAAGGTCCTGGTATAAGTGCTGTTGATTGTGTAACTAATGCTGTTGAAAAGGCTATAGAAATAGAACCAACTATTGATAGGGAGAATTTAGGTTTAATTGGACACTCGTTTGGAGGTTATAAAACTGGAGCTGTATCTGTACTTTCTGATATGTTTAAAGCATCTGTTCCAGGAGCAGGAGCTCAAGATTTTATAAGTGGTCTTATGTTTAGATACAGTTACTACAGAAGAATGCCTGATTGGTTTATGGCTGAAAATGCCCAGCCATATATGAATACAAAATTCTCGGAAAATCCTGAAAAATATTATAATAACACCCCAATACTAAATGCTTACAAAACTAAAACTGCAATGTTACTTTTCACGGGGCTACGAGATGAGAACGTAAACTGGGAAAACACCCGAAAAATGTTCATCGCTCTTAAAAGAGAACAAAAACCAGTTGTGGCTCTTTTTTACAAAAATATCATTCATGGTATTGGTCCTTCTGATCCAATCGAAAACAATGATTTAAGCATTAGAGTTCTAGATTGGTTTGACTACCATCTGAAAAATAAAAAAAATATACCTTGGATTAAAGACGGCCTAGATTATAATAAATACTCAATGAGTCCACTATAAATAAGAAAAGGAGGCTTTAAGTAAGCCTCCTTTAAATTTCAAGTCTACAAATTGTTATAGATCTTGTTCTTGATAAAGTTCAGAGTAATTTCCAAATTGATCCTGTCCCCATAGTTCATGGTTCATTCCTTCAACAATTGTTGTACATCTTTTTGGAGTAGTGTCTAAAGTACACTCCCCTTCCTCAATATCACCAACTTTTGTATAAATATAATTAGATGACCCAGGATCTAGAGTTCTAATATAGATATATCCAGCATAAGGATTCTCCGCCTTTACAGGTTCTACCTTTTCTATTTCAACAGCATTACCTGTTTTTTCACTAGCATTCATTGTGAACACACCTACTGTTAGCATTGCTACAACGGCAAATGGCATAAATAGGTTTTGTATGAGTTTTTTCATAATTTCAATATTGTTTAGTTTAGCAACAAACCTCGTGTTTGTTGCTTTTTTTTGATTGTGGGGTAAACCAAAGATTTGCTTTAATGGTTAATAGGATATTCTTTTTTAGTTGATCTATATAGCTAATTAAATCAATCCATATTCTATACATTGTAACTCGCGATTATACAATGATAAGGGAGCTATTAAATACTAGAAAATAAAAGACGAAGTATCAATTATATTTTACTCCTTGATTATTTGCTAATAACTTACAAAGCAAAATTCAAGATTATAAATCACATAAATGAGACACAAAAAGGTAATCTTAGGATAAAAAAAGGCAATCTTAGGACATAAAAAGGTAAAATAGTTATTTAAGGATATCGGTTTGATTTATTAACAAATAAACTATACTGGTGTACTTTGATGGAATAAGTGGTGTACTTTAGGGATCTTCCCCACTTTTGGTGGTTAATCTGGTGAAAGTACCAATCTTTTTTCTAACAAATCAATTGAACATCTGCCATACATTTGTCTCTTTAGAGTCTTAAGTTTATTTACATTACCTTCAACAGGACCATTACTCCATGGTAAATCTATTGCATTTCTAATTGCGTTAGTATCTTTTAAAAGTCCTTTAGAAAAACTCTGAAACTCTGGGATACCACTGAGGTTTAATTTGTCAATCCAAGTATGAAAAGAATCACTACATTTTTGTTCAAAAATCATATATCGAAACTCTCTGACTAACTCCAATGTAATACGTAAGGTAGGTGATAACTCACAAAACTGGTCTAATATTTGCCTCTGTACCTTATTGATTCTCTCCTTTTTAGTCACAAACAATATCATTGTGCGTGAAGGGCGCCAAAATACTAAGTTTGATGGTAAAATCACCTTATTTCTAGCAGCTTTTCCAATTGAAATTTGAAATCGTTTAAGTGAATCTGATAATGTATTATAGGCTCCTCTATATCCTCGATTTTTCAATTCAGAATGTAACGTTTTAAGTAGAATTGTCGGTTGTTGAATAATTCGTGATTCGATGTATTCGAGATGTTTTTCTATACCTGTTGAGCTTTGACAATGTATCGCAGGTAACTTATCATACAGTTCGTATTTTTTTACTGTAACACGACTCATATGAAGCAATTTACTTATTTCTCTATGACTCTTACTTTGAGCTAATAGCTCTTTGACTTGGGTAAAACGTTGCAATTGATGATTTGACGTTTTGGTCTTTCGCCTTTTGTTTTCTGGTTGTACAGTCATGGTATTTTTTTCTCTCATTTTTTGAATAACCACATATTCTCTATCTAAAATCTTTCGAACAGTTTCTCCTAAGTTCTTTAGCAAATGCCAACGATCAGCAACTTGTAAAGCCTGAGGTGCTCCTTGTGTAGAAGCTCTTTGATAATTGATAAATCTGTCTCTTGAAATTAACTGTATTTGTTTATTTTGAGTAAGCCAATTAGAAAATGTATTTTCTTCCCTATCTTTTAACAAACCAATTGGTTTATTGGTATTTAGATCTATAAGAATACTTCCATAGCGTTCTCTTTTTCGAATAGCCCAATCATCTACACCTAAATGTGTAACATGAGCAGTTGTTGGAAGCTCTTGTTTTGCTATAATTCGAAGTAAAGAAGTATCGCTAACAGTAACAGAAAATTCTGCACATATTTTCTCAGAAGGCCTACCTCCTGTTAGAATAACTAAATTCAATAACTTTTTAGTTAACCTATCACTTCTTCTTTGATAAGAAGAAAAGATCGATTTAAATCGCTCTGTAAAGATTTTCAAAGGACATTCTAATGTAGAACAATAGAATTTTCGAGCTTTCAATTTTATCAGTGTTTGTTTACCAAAAATAGGAAGATCAACTATTTTTCTAATATAGTAACTATGTGATTTTGAAGATGGTAGTTCACATTTAGGGCAAGTGCTTTGTTTTGATTTACTAACTAGTGAGATTCTTATTTTATCTAGCTCATTTACTAATGAGATAACCTTAAAAATTCTTGTATTATTAAAAAGTAATTTACTAATTGACATAAGCTATTGATTTATAATGCAAATTACTGTGGTTTTAGCTAGAATTACCACCAAAAGTGGGGAAGATCCACTTTAGAGTGGAATACCCAGTTTGTGGCAGTGCTTTTAACTCATACTATCATACTGCCTGAAATATAGGTATACTACTTCCCTATTGCAGTATAGTAATCAATTGAATCTTACACACTACAGCATAGTCTCCTACACATTATGGTATACTCTTCCTTGCTACAGTATAGTCTTATTCAAATAACGATTTATTCTTTTTGAAGTGATTTATACTCAAGTGGAGTATAGCCTTGATTCTTTGTAAAGGCTCTTAGAAAAGTTCTATAATTATCATAACCGCATTTAAAAGCAATTTCCGTCACAGAAAGACTGCTAAACATAAGTAAGAATACCGCCTCTAATAGTCTATCTTGAATATGATAATCGTAAAAAGTAGTTCCTATGTACTTTTTAAAATTCTGTTGAAAAGCTTTTGTTTGAAATTGTAAACTAAGAATGTATTGCTTGATTGATAAATCTGAGTTCACTAGCTTTCTTTGATCTAGATAACCTTGGTAGTAATTCTTGTACATCAAACGCTGGTCATTCCAAACCACTATATTATCAACCTTATTTGCTTTGGTTGTAAATTCTTGTGCCCAAATATAAAATGTCTGATTTTGTTTGTCCTGATTTAAAACAATACCAGAAAAAAATACACTTAAGCTACCAACATCAATGATAAAGCTTACAACTTGTTTTGAAGATATTTTAGTTTGTTTATACCTAGTTTTTAGGTTAGATACTAGTAAAGAGAGTTTCACCTTTAAAACAGTGTCTAAATGAGTTGATGGATGAGTTTCCCACAACTTATTATTTTGAGTAATAATCACAAAGGCCCGATTACTAGCACAATTATAAATTCCTTTTTTAAGTCCAAAGAAATTCTTACTACAACAAAAATACAGCAGCTTATCAATCATTCCAGTACCTTGAACAAAAATTACCTGTTCTAACTGACCGTTGACACTACCACTAAGCTCTACTATGAACTTAGTTAAAAACTGCTCTACAACAGTTTTAAAATCTTTGAGTAAATCTAATCTCATCACTCATATTAATTAAGCTAAAGAATAGAATCTGGGGAGACTTTTCTTATAATGTTATACAAAAAATTCATTTACTTCATTTACAAACCATTACAAATTAAGCCTTATTATAATAATAATCGCACTAAGCGAATAATTTAACACTTACTAATCTAAAGACTAGCTACCTATATTAAGCAAAGGTTAAAAAAGGATAACGTGCTTTATTATACAGAAAAAGCGCATGACCTCCAGTTAATTCATGCGGTTTTTATTGCTATTGTTACTCTAATTTTTTTATATCATATACCCCCTTAATCTATAAAAGAATATCAAGGAAGATTAGTAAAAATCAATACTTGCTATATTTCTCATAATACCCAGAACCTGCAAATACCTACCTCTAGTTTTATTAGTTACATAGAGCTTGATAACCTGTTGATCTACTTTAACGCATACTTTTATTTTAGACAACTCTTGTTTTAGTACTTTTACTTTATCACTTTGATTATACTCTTCAAAACCTTTAAAAAATAGATGTAAATCACTTCCACGACCAAATTTTTCGCTAGAGCATATCACTGAAAATTGTTGATTATTATTCATTGCATTAATAGAACCGAATGTTTGAAATATTTGATAATCTACACCTTTGTAATTTATCCAAACAGCAATCTCTTTTTTTTAGAGGTATCACTTTGCTTTATATGACTACTTAAAAAAACTGAATCTAGTGGTTTATTTACAACCTCTATCGACTGAAAGTCCATAGTTTGTTAAAGCAGACTAAAGTCTGCCTGGGTGGAAGTACAGAACTTAATATCACCTAAAACAGTTACAACACTAATAGCACAGCTGAACACTGAACTTTCATTATAGAACTTTGTTTGTCATTCTTACAAAGCTATCAAAGTCGAAAGGTTTTTAGAAGCTAAATGCACTAAAGTACGTAGTTTTAACTACCTATAGTCTGCGACCAATAAAAACAATTTGATTAAAATGTAAATGGCCAACTGAGTGGCTAGCTCCCGCATAAGTAAAGATAAAAATTAAATATGATGTTTAATGAACTACCCCGAGGCAGAGTCTCGAGGTATTATAATATTCAAAAGATAACCGTACTGATTTAAGTTAAACGATTTGTAAACAGTCTTTTTTATTTGATTTTAAATGTAATTCTGAATCACATCCTCATTATCATACTCGTCGATTTTACTTACATAATGTCTACTCATACAAAACACACTAATCCTTACATATGAGCCTCGAGGAGTTCTTTTGATATAAATATAGTATTCTGTGATATCAGTAACATTTCCTTAATAAAAAAACATTTAATATGGTTTTTTACATCAATTTACATTAAATTATATAAAATTCAATAATTACAATCACACAATACTAAAATATTAACATTAATTGTTTTTTTTTATATATATTTGATATTATAATAATCGTGTATTTAGTAGTTACGTGTAAAGTATTAATATGAGAATATCTTTGTTTTTTATAGTTTCTTTTATATCTATTAGTTATGGACAAGTAGGTATTAATGTGCCATTGCCTTTACAATTGTTTCATGTAGATGCAGGTAAAAATAATCCTATAGGTACAGCGCCAAATATAGAACAAGAAAAAGATGATTTTGTTGTTACAAAAGAAGGAAATATAGGTGTTGGTTTATTTACTCCACAAAGCAAATTGGATGTTAATGGACAAGTAAAGATAATGGATGGAAGTCAAGGTAATAATAAGATTTTTATGTCAGATAGCTCTGGAAACATGAAATGGAGTACTGTTCCGTATATTGTACCTACTATTACAGGAGCCTTTGAGAGTACAGTACAAGTTACGTTTAATGGTACAGAAGATACTAAAAGTTATACCTATAGTCGTGGATACATTATCTTGCCAAAAGGTAGGTGGATAGTTAACTGTGGATTAACGATACATTCAAATAATAATAGATGGATGCATGCTGTACTTTCAACTGTAAAGACAGGGAGGCAACAGACAGGTTTTACTTATTTAGGACCAGCTAAGAATAATACATCGTACGCTTCTCGTATAGCTGGTGGTTCAGAGTTTGCTTTATTGTTTGGTAGTTCAGTTATAGATGTCACGGCTGATACTGTTACTATTTATGTATTGATTGAGAATGTTAATGCTTGGACATTTTCACCTTCATCATGGGAGAATTATTTTTATGCTATACCCGTAGTGTAGTTATGAACTTGAAATATTAAGTTAGATTATTATTATATGAAGAATTCTAAATTTTATTTGATTATTATACTATTACCTTTTTTAGGGTATTCTCAAGTAGGGATAGGTACAGCATTGCCACTACATCTGGTACATATAGATGCTAAGGGTAATAATCCTATAGATAAATTACCCAGTATAGATGAAGCTAAAGATGATTTTGTTGTTACAAAAGAAGGGAATGTTGGAATAGGAGTTGTTAACCCTGTAAATAAACTAGAAATAAATGGTGCTATCCGTATAAAGAATGGAACTGAAGGGATGGGAAAGATATTGATTTCTGATAAAGATGGAATTGGGAAATGGGAAAAGGTAGCTTATGATATCCCAACTTTAGTCGGCCAGTTAGAAGGGAAATCAATTGTTACTTCAAGCGCTGGCGCAGCTAACCAAAGTCATATATTTTCATATTATTATGTTATATTGACTAAAGGAAGATGGCTTGTTAATAGTGGTATTAATCTTAAAATGAGTACATCAATGTGGATACATTCTGTATTGTCCACTTTAAAAACCGCAAAAGAACAAAATGGATTTAAGTTTACTACTTTGGCAAATGCAAGCACGGCTAACGCTGCAAGATTAAAGGTAGGAAATGGAATGTTAATGGGAAGTTCAGTTATAGAGGTAACTGCAGAGAATATTACTTTGTATTTATTGATTGAAAAAAATGGAAATTGGTCATTTGATCCTGAAGCAGCTCAAAACTATTTTTATGCTAGCCCTATTTTATAGTTTGTTTAAAATTAATGTAGTTATAATGAAAATAAAAATAATAGTCTTACTCATAACTCTATACAGTGCTTGTAGTATAGCTCAGGTAGGAGTAAATAATAAATTACCTTTACATCCTTTTCATCTTGATGGAAAAGGTAATAACCTTTCTACCGCTAATCCTACTCCGGACGAAGCTAACGACGACTTTGTAATCACTAAAGATGGAAATATTGGTATAGGAGTTTTTAATCCCTCAGTTAGATTAGAAGTGAATGGTAATGTGAGGATAACAGATGGAAATCAAGGTCTAGGTAAAGTACTTACATCTAATGAAGATGGAGTTGGTACAATTAAACTATTACCAGAAGCAATACCTGCAGTAGTAGGTGTTTTTGCAGGTGAAAATGTTGTGAATACAGCTAATGGTACAGGACATATTTATGCTAATACAAGTATAAAATTAAGAAAAGGAAAGTGGATTGTTACTTGGGGGCTAACTATCGATAATAAAGGGTCTAATAATGTATGGTTAGAGTCTTGTTTATCTTCATCCACTGCAGCTAGAGCAGAAATTGGTTTTACTTTTATAGGTGGAACGGTAACTAATAAACCTTCTATTGGAGCTAATTTACAAGGAAATTCTGATGTTAGTAAAGCAAACTTTGATATGGTTATAGGGAGTACTCTAATAAATGTTACAAATGATTCTATAGAAGTCTTTGTGTTAATTAAGAAAGATGGTAATTGGAGTTTCTCTCCAAGTTCTTGGGAAAACTATATGTACGCCTTACCAATTAAATAAACTTAACATCTACAAGTACACTCTCAGTGTGTTTTCTTTTTATTTATTTCAGTATATTTTTCTGAAGCAACTATTTTAGGGGCTCTAGTGGTCTTTTTTATGTGTTTCCGCTTGATGTAGTAAGTAGGGAGTAATTCTTAATTACTCCCTTAAATTAGATCCCCCCCCCTTAAAAGAGCTATATCTAACACTTATATTCTCATAAAAACTATTACTTTACTCTACGAAAATCCAAATATAATACTAGACTGTAATTCATTCCTTTTTTGATCTTTTCACTATTTTGTATCATTTTCTGTTGGTACAAAGAGTTCTTCCCTTAATAAATATTGTTATTTACCAACTAAAATAGAAATGATCTCCAATTGATATTTTGATTTTCTAAAAATCTATAGTAATAGTCTTTAACACATGTAACTACATTTACTTTTTGCTAATAAAAAGCACCTTAATCACTTGAATTACAACAATATAAAACACAAATAATCTAGTTATTAATTATTTAAATGAATATTTAGCTTTTTTACACCAACTAAATTGGTTTTTTATTTTACTATTTAGATATTCCTGCAATAGCGTCCTAAATAAATTTAGAGCATAGAATATCCTCCGACTTTAGTAGGATACGATGCTATATTTGCTAAATTTTAAAAAAGACCCCCTTGCATTAGTTTAGGAGGTGGTTTTTCTACCTCATTTAGTGGATTATCCAGCCATCTTTGTAGTTCAATCTTGACAAAAAGAGGTTAAGTCTTATAAAAGCGACTAAATTTGATAGGTGCCACTTGAATTTTGACTGTGCTCTAAGAGCTTTTAGTATTAAAATGGTAATTAACGCTGTCCAAATTTGTATCATCA
>NZ_NSGJ01000030.1 GCF_002286775.1 Myroides sp. N17-2 | reverse complement strand
GGCTGTACCTGACCTGTTGCATCGATATAGAAGAACTCTTTCTTAGACACGTCGTATCCTACGTTTCCGTATTTACCCTCTAGCTTATTGATGATGTTCTCTACAAACTCATTGTTATTTGTAATCTGGTTAACGAACTCAATATTGTCTCCTAACTTAGTGATAAACTCTTTGTTCTCCACTAGCTTAGTTACGAACTCACTGTTCTCTGTCAGGTTAGTTACGAATACACTGTTCTTAGCGATAGTCTTACCTAACTCATCTGTTGTAATCTTTACACTATTACCTTTTGAGTCTGTGATTACTAGGTTAGCTTTAGCATCGTCAAATCCAAATGACACGTTTACTGTATCTAAGTCTGACCAAGAGATTGGCTGTACCTGACCTGTTGCATCGATATAGAAGAACTCCTTCTTAGACACGTCGTATCCTACGTTTCCGTATTTACCCTCTAGCTTATTGATGATGTTCTCTACGAACTCATTGTTATTTGTAATCTGGTTAACGAACTCAATATTGTCTCCTAACTTAGTGATAAACTCTTTGTTCTCCACTAGCTTAGTTACGAACTCACTATTCTCTGTAAGGTTAGTGACAAACACGCTGTTATTAGCAATAGTCTTACCTAACTCATCTGTTGTAATCTGTACTGTATGTCCTTTTGAATCTGTAATTACTAAATTGTCTTTAGTTGCATCAAAACCAAATGATATATTTACGGTATCTAGATCTGACCAAGCAATTGGTTGTACTTGTCCTGTCGCATCGATATAGAAGAACTCTTTCTTAGCTACATCGTATCCTACGTTTCCGTATTTACCCTCTAACTTGTTGATGATGTTCTCTACGAACTCATTGTTATTAGTGATATGTTCTACAAACTCAATATTGTCTCCTAACTTAGTGATGAACTCTTTGTTCTCCACAAGTTTAGTTACGAACTCACTGTTCTCTGTCAGGTTAGTTACGAATACACTGTTCTTAGCGATAGTCTTACCTAACTCATCTGTTGTAATCTGTACTGTATGTCCTTTTGAATCTGTAATTACTAAATTGTCTTTAGTAGCATCAAATCCAAACGATATATTTACGGTATCTAAATCTGACCAAGCAATTGGTTGTACCTGTCCTGTCGCATCGATATAGAAGAATTCTTTCTTAGCTACATCGTATCCTACGTTTCCGTATTTACCCTCTAGCTTATTGATGATGTTCTCTACGAACTCATTGTTATTTGTAATCTGGTTAACGAACTCAATATTGTCTCCTAACTTAGTGATAAACTCTTTGTTCTCCACTAGCTTAGTTACGAACTCACTGTTCTCTGTCAGGTTAGTTACGAATACACTGTTCTTAGCGATAGTCTTACCTAACTCATCTGTTGTAATCTTTACACTATTACCTTTTGAA
>NZ_NSGJ01000003.1 GCF_002286775.1 Myroides sp. N17-2 | reverse complement strand
TTCTACTAAAAACTCAGGTAAAATCATTTTTATAAACTCAATATAGTTTTCCACGTTTATTATTTATCATTACAAAGATCTGTAGTTTTTAATTCACACACAACTTTTGAGATTGATCCCCAAAAAGTCCTAAGTTAACGCTTAGGACTTTTTTTTGGAGTAAACTCAATATAACACATTCTAGAAGTTTACGAAATAATCAAAAGCTCAACTTTTCAATCCATCAAATTACAATAACTATAAAATAAAAAATATTTTAAAAAACACCCTACTCCTATTGCGAGATAAAAAAATAAACTCTACTTTTGCCATCGCAATACAGAAGTAGTATTGCAGTCTACATCAAGACGCTCGAGTGGTGGAAGTGGTAGACACGCTGGACTTAAAATCCAGTGGGTAGTAATGCCCGTGCGGGTTCAAGTCCCGCCTCGAGTACCAAAAAGTCCTAAGTTAACGCTTAGGACTTTTTTTTGACATGAACTCTCGTTCTATTCCCTCCATATCACAGCGTAATCTATTATCAACTTCAGTTGATCGCTCCCGAAACTTTCAATTAAAAATCGTAACTTGCCCCCATATAAGAATTTCTATTCTATTAGAAATCAAGGATCCTATCCCATAAGGATTAACTACTTTTTTCCCTATTCCAATCCAAACCTATCTTATTACCGCCTACATTCTATGAAGTTGCTATCTAGCTTCATATGATAGCATATTGACAGCATCGTGTATCCATAGTGACTCCATTAAATAGCCTGTTTTAATGGAGTCACTATGGACTCATTATGGACTCACTATGGACTCACCCAAAACAAAACCGCATAAAACTACGTATTCGACTGTATTAATGTATAATCTGATTGATTTTAAGAAATAGCCTAGAAGATTGGCTTGAAAATGGAAATAAATTTTGAAATTCCAACACGACAAAGATAGGTATTAAAACAATATTATTTTACAACAGGCATTTTAAATTACTTACAATAAACAAATAAAACTGTTTTAAACCCAAAATCAGCGATAGGCAGATAAACGAAAAGTAATTATACAAGATAGGTCTGAATTAGTGATTTCAGCATACTATAGTATGGTTATAGAGCTAATGAAAGAACTATGAAGTAGAATTGCTTTGTAGTATTTGTCTACTGCTTATTTTGGGTTAAAGTTACAGCCTATACAATCTTAACTAATTAGTTATACATTGCTTTTATCTCTTTCTTCTTATCACAACTACAGGAAATAAATCTTGTCTCTCCCCTTTTAGAAACTCTAGAAATAACAGTATCTTTCAATCCGTAAAAACAAGATAACATTTAGCATTAAAAATATGCCTAGAGAATTAGACTACTTAGTAAAAATAGAAGGAAACGAAACTTTACTTGACCGATTTATAGACGCAATCAATAACGACAAATGTAAAGTCGCTACCGACTATCCTAATCCTTATGTGTTAGACACAGGAGAACGATTTCTGAACAGTACGATCATAGACTATTTCTTTAAAACTACTCCTTTATCTGAAGATACTTATATTGCTTTCTTTGAGAAAATGAGAATACTTAGTGAATTTAGAAGTTACTATTATACATTAGGGAATCAACTAAAAAAACTAATAATTAAAACTTTTCCTAGTGTTAAAGAAAATGGTAGTAGATTAGCAATAGAACCATCTACAACGAATCCCCCTACTCTTTCTCTATATGAAGACGAACTTCTACGTCTGCTATGTTATCTAGCTATAGGTCATATCAAGTATGACGCTAGTTATGCCACTATTACCGCTGATGAATACTTTAAAATAGCAGAAAAACTTGGTTGTAAAAGAGTACAAGAACTACGTGAATACGGTTCAGGTATGTTACCAAAAGAAATAACATATTACCAAGATAGCCAAATAAGTTTTGTTGCTAATGATGTATTAGCTACTATCCAGATAAGTATTCAAGACGACTCAGAAGATACTTACAGAAAAGTATTAACGCTAATCAATACACTATTTAAACATGACTTCCCTAAGAGCTTTGCTATCGAGTTTACAGGGCCTAATCTAAAAGATCTTGGCATAGAAGGACTTCCTAAGTGCGGACAACAATACTTATTCGCCACAGCAGTACAGTATGAATCACTTCATCCGTTAATCGTTGAATACCTAAATGCAGTAATGATCAAATGGGAATGGTACACAAATATAGATGAAGAGATCTGTACGATGCCCTCTACCTTTGCGGTTATGGCATTAGGGTTACATGACAGAAGCTACTTCGACACCTTAATCAAATATTATCGTATAGTAGATGAAGAACACCAAAGTATCCATGAATACTATACACTGCCCTTTCTAGAGAAATATGGTATTGATGTGGATAGCATAAAAGTATTCTTACAAGGTACTCAATCTATGCAAGAACAACCTCATCTAGCAGCATACACACCTTACTTCTCTTCTATAGAAAACCTGAAATTACTACTAGATAGCAAAGAACACTTCGCAGAGTATTATTTCACTGATGATGAGGATGATTATATAGATGACGACGAAATAGCTGAGTTAGAAGAATACTGTTGGGAATCTGTAATATACACTATCTATGGCGCAGAGGATAACTACGTTACAGTAACCAAGGATTGGGATGCAGAGGCATTAGCTTTATTCAAACAACTAACTGAAAAAAAGAATTAACTAATGCAGATAGTTTAATAAACATAGCTGTTATAGTGTAAACACCTATTATATGATAGATTAAAACTGTATTTGAGAAATTTGCAGAAATATTTATTAGATAATTGCTAAAAAAGACACTTAATAACTCTCTATTAATCAACATATAATAAATTAAGTTACTTTTTTAAGTCAAAAAACAAGATTTAGTTATTGTATAATAAAATATATCGTCTATATTTGCACTCGCAATACGGAAGTAGTATTGCAGTCTACAGAAGACGCTCGAGTGGTGGAAGTGGTAGACACGCTGGACTTAAAATCCAGTGGGTAGTAATGCCCGTGCGGGTTCAAGTCCCGCCTCGAGTACAAGAAAATCCTAAGTTAACGCTTAGGATTTTTTTTTTGGAGTAAACTAGACAGTACTTCTGTCTCCTTATACTGGATCAATCTCAAAAGTTGTGTTTATGCATAAAGTTTAGTCAATCTGTATAAGAAGAAGTGGATCAATCTCAAAAGTTGTGTTTATGCATAAAGTTTAGTCAATCTGTATAAGAAGAAGTCAATATCTCTTACTCCTCTAAATTGAGCCCTGAATGCGGATCAATCTCAAAAGTTGTGTTTATGCATAAAGTTTAGTCAATCTGTATAAGAAGAAGTCAATATCTCTTACTCCTCTAAATTGAGCCCTGAATGCTTTAATTTTGGCATTAAATGA
>NZ_NSGJ01000029.1 GCF_002286775.1 Myroides sp. N17-2 | reverse complement strand
ACGATATATTTACGGTATCTAAATCTGACCAAGCAATTGGTTGTACCTGTCCTGTCGCATCGATATAGAAGAATTCTTTCTTAGCTACATCATATCCTACGTTTCCGTATTTACCCTCTAACTTGTTGATGATGTTCTCTACGAACTCATTGTTATTAGTGATATGTTCTACGAACTCAATATTGTCTCCTAACTTAGTGATGAACTCTTTGTTCTCCGTTAAGTTTGTTACAAACACACTGTTATTAGCAATCTCTTTAATTGCTAATGACACCGTATTGTTTTGGCTATCTGTAATAACTAATCTTTCTTTGTCATCACTAATAGTAAATGTTTTATTAGTTGTATCAGTATATGTAGCACCTGACATTAATGCTGTCCATTTATTTTGATACCAATAATAGAAACCTGCCTTCATGTTAGCAGATCCTAAATTATATACTAATAAACTTTCTATATGTTGCCCCTTTATTGTAACGGTGTCTGTATCACTAATTAAAGTAACTCTAGGAAGCAATACTCCTTTATCTTTAGCTGACACATCAAGCATAGTAGCTTCTGAAGGTTTTTTAACACCTACACCTACCTGAGCTGATACATATCCTCCAAAAAAAAGTGCTGCTAATGGAATAATTTTCTTAATCATAATTTTCTTTTTTATTCATTTAACCAAGTCTTTTCTATTACTTAATTGCTAATACAAATATAAAGTATATTAAAAAACAATAACAATATCCATTAATTTAAAGTGTTTTGTGAATAAAATTTAATAAATATAAAAATTATCACATCTGATTAACATTTTAAATCAACTAAAAACAGCAGTAGTAAAATCACTAAAAACACAATAACAAATAGCAAATACATTTAATAACTACGTTTCGTGATTTTAGCAAAATGTCATTATTTGAATTATTCCAAAAACTACATTTTGTGGTTTTATTTGAATTATTAAAGAATAACACTTTCGATACTGCGCTCACCTACTTTTCCTGCATACTCTGCACTTTTTACATTTTAATCATCTTTTTGAGCAAAAAAAGATATTAAAATAATCAATATATCAATAAAACAAACTTATTAATACTGATAAATGAAAAATACTGAATTAACAGTTAAAAATCTCTGTTCTATATACACACTTGCAAGTACCGTGCCAACTTTTTTTTAACTTAAATATTCACATAACTAGTTAACTTTTACTTAACCATACAGAGTAACTTAAAAGAAGTATATATTACTAAAATTCACATAATGAACTAAAAATAAAAAGAGCTAAAGATTATAATCCACGTATATTTTATAACTAAAAATAATTAGAAGAATAAAAAACACTCATTTTGCAATGAATTTATATAAATCCCTAGAATGCAATAAAAGAATTAACCCATAAAAAAGAGGGCACCCTACCTAGGATGCCCTCTTCACAATATTATTTACGATAAAGTTGAGTAATCTAACTACACAGTCATTACTCTAATGGTTTCATATTTGCTTCTCTGAAGTATTGAATCTTGCTTAAGAACATCGCTGCCATACGTTCTCCACGCCACTTCGCTTCTTCCGCTCTCTTTCCTTCATACAGTTCATCTACTGTAGCATTAAATACTTTCTTCCATTCTTCGAAGTGTTCACTTTCTACAGGTAATTGTGCATGGGGAGGAAATGGCTTACCTCTATACGTATACTCTTCTAATAAGATAGTCTCCCAAAAAGCATACATCTTCTCCAAATGCTCTGGCCAGCGCCCTGCAAGTTTACTTTCAAATATAGGTCCGATAAACTCGTTTTGCTGCACTCGTCCATAAAACGTATCTACGAGTACTTTAATATCTTCTAGATTTTCTATATCTTTTCTCATTACAAATCATTAATTTTACACAATATCAGTTTACAATTAAATGCTAAACTTTACTGCTATGATTACAATCTCTATTTTAGGTTCTGGCAAAGTTGCTCACCATTTGATACTAAAGTTCTTAGAACAAGACAATATCAAACTGCAACAGGTGTATGCGCGAACTCCTAACAAAGTTAAGGACTTAGTCGCTCACAATCAAATAATTTCGGATATCAATGATCTATTACCTGCAGATATTTTTATCATTGCTGTAAGTGATGATGCCATTGAAGAAGTATCAGCATCTATTCCAATCAAAAATGCCTTTATTGTGCATACCTCAGGAACTAAACCAATGGAGGCTATAGCAAATACTGATAGAAAAGGTGTATTCTATATGTTGCAAACTTTCTCTTTAGATAAAGAGGTAGACTTTAGCTTAATACCTTATTGTATTGAAGCTAATAACCCTGATGACTTTGAATTATTAGAAAAACTAGCTCTTTCATTCTCTGAGCGTGTATACAAAATCTCTACTGATCAGAGACAATCAATACACTTAGCTGCTGTATTTGTAAACAATTTTACTAATCATCTTTATACTATAGGTGAAGAGATCTGTAAAGAGAATATGGTGCCTTTTGATATTCTTAAGCCGCTAATACTTGAGACAGCTAATAAAATCCAAGTATTATCACCTAAAGAAGCTCAGACTGGACCTGCAGCACGTAATGATCAGAGTACGATACAGCGCCATTTAGAAGCATTAACTGATCCAAACAAAAAAGAAATTTATCAACTTATAACTAATTCAATACAAAACAACTAATGTCTAAACATTTTAAAGAAATAATGAATGACATCACTACTTTTATCTTTGATGTAGATGGTGTACTAACTGATGGAACTGTTCATGTAGCCCAAGATGGTAGCTTGCTAAGAGATATGTTTATTAGAGATGGATATGCGATGAAAGCTGCTGTAGAATTAGGATATAATGTATGCATTATCTCTGGTGGTAGTAACGATGGTGTACGCACTAGATTTAGTAATTTAGGTATTAAAGACATCCACTTAGGTGTATCTGATAAAGTAAAAGTATTTAACGAATATATCGCCGCTAATAATATCTCACCTGATACAGTATTATATATGGGAGATGATATTCCTGATTATCATATTATGCATGAAGTAGCCTTGCCTACTTGTCCACAAGATGCTGTTCCTGAGATCAAAAGAATATCGAAGTATATCTCTCATGTGAATGGTGGAAGAGGTGCTGTAAGAGATGTCATTGAGCAAGTATTAAAGACGCAAGAGAAATGGTTCCAACACTTTAACGCTAAGTTTGACTAAACTTTACCACTAAGATATGCTAAATAACTTATTAAGAGAATACAAGATAGTCTTAGGCTCTAACTCTCCTCGTCGTAAGCAGTATATGACTGACTTAGGGATAGACTTCACCGTTAGAGCTTCTGATATAGATGAGTCTTATCCTAATGAACTGATCAGAGAACAGATTACTGACTTTATCGCTAAGGCTAAGGCTGATGCTATAGCACTTGAGCATGATAATGAGATTATTATCACAAGTGATACGACAGTATGGAATAACAATGAGTCTCTAGGAAAACCAGAGAGCAGAGAGGAAGCTTATCAAATGCTTAAAAGCCTTTGTGGCCATGAGCATGATGTGGTAACTTCAGTTTGCTTAAAGAGTAAAGACAAGACAAAATTATTTCACTGTCTAACTAAAGTTGGTTTCTCTGATTTATCAGATGAAGCACTATATTACTACATTGATAACTATAAACCTTATGATAAAGCAGGTGCTTATGGTATCCAAGAATGGATAGGTTTAGTAGGCATAAATAAAATAGATGGCTCATATACTAATATAGTAGGATTACCTACGAAAGAATTAGTGGATGAACTATTACAATTCATTAAATAAAATACATGTTTGCACAATATTATACAGAGATTATAGCTACAGCGATTACTTTAGTTGCCTATGTGCCATTTCGCAAAATACTTGCTTATATTATACGCTCGTTTTCGACTAAAGCACAACGCAAAGACAGTCGTGTACTTCTAATTATCAGATTATTTAACACGCTATTATCTGTTATATTCTTAATAATTATACTGACGATTTGGGGAGTTCAACCAGAGAATTTTATGCTTACGCTTACTTCTGTATTCACAGTAATAGGAGTAGCGATGTTCGCACAGTGGTCATTATTAAGTAATATCACTGCGGGTATATTATTATTCTTCTCATTCCCTTTTAGAATAGGTGATACAATAAGAATACAAGATAAGGACTTCCCTATAGAAGCACAGATATTAGATATTAAAGCTTTCTGTACGATATTATTAACCATAGATAACGAAAAGATATCTTATCCAAATAGTTTACTACTACAAAAAGGTATTGTAATAGTAGACAAAAAAGACGACAATAATCACCCTACTATTTAAGAGGTCATAAAGTTGTACTCAAGTTTATTATTTTTTTTTAGATAATTATTGAAATTCTAAAAGAGCGTAAACTAATTATAATGTACAAAATTTAAACAACCTCTTAATAATGGCACAGAATTTGTAACTATCATTATGGTTTAAATAGTCAAATGGTAGTAATGTAAGGCTAGTTACCTCTAAGCAGGTTTTACTAGCCTTATTTTTTATACCTAAAGCATGCATAGCTTTTATAGCGAAACAGTGTTAACTACTATATAAACCACATCTAAGAACTTCATTTACTATTTAACCTCAACCAAATACTCAGCATCTGATAACTTATGCTTTAGTATTTTATTATAACATAAAGTGTATTACTATCCATCTAACTTAAAATAGTACAGATAGGCACACCTTAAATCAAGAGGGAATGAATTTAATCGATTGGAGCATATTTATAATTGTACTTGTAACTATACTTGCTATAAAGCAATTCAAATTACAGAAAGTAAGTACTTATTCTATTTACGAAAAGTCAACACTTAACTACGGTATTAAACTTATCGCTGTACAGTCATTTGCCTATGCATTTATATCACTGCCTGGTCAAGCATACTCACAAGGAATGACTTTCTTACAACTATACTTAGGAATACCACTAGCTGTAGTATTCACTATCTTTTTAATCATTCCTAAATTCAAGATAGCAAAAACAAAAAATGCCTTCGAATACATTAAAAACAAATCAAACACTAAAATCTACCACTTAACAGTAGTCATTTATCTTATACTGAGGATTCTTATTCTTACTATAAGTTTCTATGCCATAGCAATGATCCTTTCCATTTTAGTCAAAGTAGATTTTAAAATATTACTAATACTAATCTGCATAGGTTTTATATTACTCAACTTCATTTTTAGAAACAAAGGATATCTATTTCCAAAGCAAAATCAATTACTCTACTGTACAATCATAATTGTCATTATTTTTATTTGCATAATATATAAACTACCTACGGGTATGTACTTAGACGATACACTTAGTTTCACTGCATCGTTTGATAAACTAACTGTTGTAGATAATTCATTAGCCGAAAAAGACAAGTTTGACCTTACTAAATGCCTAATTAATGGTACTATTCTTTTTGCCTCTATATTAGCTATAGATACTAAAACCTTACAGATATATAGACAGAGCAAATATTCTTATAAAACAAAAGATGGATTAATACTATACGGTTTGCTTAGCGTTCCCTTTCAAGCATTGATATTATTGACAGGGTGTATACTTTTTACATTCTATCAGTTTAACGATGCTCCATTACATTATAACCCTAATAATGTACACACTGTCAAACAGTCTGAATATGCTGATCAATACAATCAAATAAAACAAGAATACCATAAAATACTCTCTCAAAAGAAAGAGGCTAGCTTATTATATAGTGGGCAAATCTACCAAAACTATAGCAATCAAGTACTAAAAGACCAAATACTTAGTCTAACTGAGAATGCAAACAAACTACAGCAAGATGCTAAAAAACTAATTAAAAAAGCAAATGACAATGTAGAAGTAAACGATTCTGACTTTATACTATTGCACTTCATTAACTTCTACGTACCAGATGGATTAGCAGGCTTTATTATCGCTATATTCTTGATATCACTAATCTCAATAGCATTGAAAGAGACCAATTGGATAACTAAAAATATAACACATATATTACCGCAGTATAAAGATAGAAATGCTAACATAAAGTCATCATCTATATCACACAATATCGTCAGCATGCTCATTATAGTGACTACTTTTATAATCACTTATAATATCCCTGTATTCCTTAATTTGATACAAATCCTATGGACGTATGCTTCTTTATTTTCAGGTACTCTGCTAGCTATAGTACTTATCTCCATTTATGGAAAGAGTAATAATACAGCATTTTACGCTAGTATTATTATCGCACAGATACTAGTACTAGGATTATACTTCTATACTAGCATACATTATTTATGGTTTAATTCGATAGGCCTAATACTAACCATTATCTTAACGATTGTATTTACAGTCCTAACCAATATATATTGCCAACTGCGTAATAGTCTTCCAACTATGCACAATTAGACCTTATACTAGTAAGACAACAATCTGCCCATTCTGTTTATTCTTTCTGCTCCATTCTAATATCTGGTACATCTAAGATAGAACGCGCACCTTCAATCATTCCACTAGGCTTAGAAGAAGTCTGTTTCTTGCTGTTATCAGTGCTATTATCTATCTCAACATTCCCTTTTAATATTCGCTTTTTTACTCGGCGTGTATACCCCGGTGGTGTCCATTTCTTCAGTTCTTTTTCTTTAATAGCAGACTCAACAGATTCGTTAACTATTTCTACATTGGTAGTGGAAGCTACCTCTTCTAGGCACTGTTTTAACGCTATTCTTTGTACTTGTTCTAGAGGCAAAACATCTGTTATTTCTTGTTTTGTATTTCCCATTTCCTGATTCACGTTCCCTGCTACCTTTTTCCCATTCTCTGTTTTATGTTTCCCTGATTCCAGTTTCCCGTTCCCTGATTCCTGCTCCCCTTTTCTTATTTCCTGTTCCTCGATAAGCTCTATCATCCCATGAAAGCAACTTGTGCTATGCATACTCCCGTCAGCAGCCTTCCACATACTCCAAAAGTATACCTTCCCACTTTTCCACTCTGTAGGGACACTAAAATGTGCGTACTTATCTACGCGGTTTCCCACATTGTGTATAGCCACGAACTTATCTAAGCTCTCGTTATACAGCATCATCGTCAGTGAATCTGTATCTAGCGTCATCGCATTGACCAAGCTATTATCCCATTGTACTTTAAATTTGCCCGTTTTCATGATATTAATCTTTCTAATCACAGCAGGCGCAAGGTTTCCAATGGACAAGATCGTTTGCTCTACTGCGATATGCTGTAACCCATCGATCATTGTGATACCCTGTTTCATCATCCTTGAGATCAGTTGCTCTTTGCCGATCATCCATTTCTCGCCTACTTTAGCCGTAGGGCAATGCGCATTGACAAAGTCCCTAAACTTACTCGCATAAGTAGATACTAGACTCATCTTATCCCACTGAAGCAACTGCTTTGCGGTTGCTTTTTTCCTTGATTTGCTAGGTTTAGAACGAAGCCAATTTTTCCCTCTCCATATATATCCTACTACTGGTCCTATTTTTCCTCTTGTTGCACCTAATATCCCTTGTTTAATTTCTGCCATAATTTGTGTTTTTTGGTTAGTTGTGATGTTGTTTTTTCGTTGCGTTACTCGAAAATACATGTCTTCGCTCATGTAAATTTGCAATCTGTGTGACACATAAATTCACCTTATGGCGAAGCCAAACATTCTTAATTATTAATTCCTAATTCTTAATTGAAGCGCAGCGCTTGTAATATATAAAAATCAGAATACCAAATACATATAGATCAAAAAAAGTTTATCACCTGTTAATCCCACTCCTACTCTAGCTTGGTATCAATCAGCTGTCAATCCAACTGAAATTATTTACAAAAAAAACTGTATCATTTCAGCAAATTACGTTTGATTTTATCCAAATGCTGATTCTCTTGCATATAATCCTTGACATCCCCTTAAAAGTAAGTTCAAGATAATCAACAAGAGCATACACGGGCAAAATTCTCTCAGCCCTGCTACTCACCTACCACTTTCCGATTAATGTCCTATAATGCAGGATTACTGCACAGTTTCACTAGGATTAAAGCACGTTAGAGATAATTATCATTTTTACAAAAAACACAACAAACAATTAATTATCAACAGATTAACTTAATAATCAATTTTAAAAAATGTACATAAAATGAAAAACAGGCTATCTTAGAAGCCTTGTGAAAGGGGAAGGCTAAAAAAAGTGCTCAATTAGAGATAACTGAAAGTAGTTTTTTGTCAGATTAGGAAAGGGAAACTAAAAAAAATGCAACTTCATTTGAAGAGATTAAAGTGACCTATACATAAGATACACTATTCTAATCACTCAAGATGCTACTCGTTAATAACAACAAGTAACAAGGTGCTATATATAACACAAAAGGTGTTCAACATTATATGTTGAACACCTTTTGTGTATTTGGTAATATAAAGTAGACAAACCTATACCTGTCTAGATACTGTTATACATTAGCGAATGGAAGACTCCACTTATACTTCACTGCTAATACTCTAACGACAATGATAATCCCCGCCGTACCGATATACATAATATCTTTGCCTAGATCGAAATAGTTCAAAAGATAGTATACTAATCCACCTAATATACAAGCGGTAGCATATATCTCTTGCTTAAAAATAAGTGGAATTTTATTCGCTAGAATATCGCGAATCACTCCACCGAAACAAGCAGTAATAGTTCCTAGAGTCACACAGATAATCGGGTGTAATCCTACTGTCATCCCTTTCTCAATACCGATCAAAGTAAACACCGCTATACCAATGGTATCAAATAAAAACAAAGAATAGCGCAGGAAATTAAACTTTCTATAAAAAACAATAGCCATTAATACCCCAAGCATTGTTACGTAAAAATAGTTAAGATCAGTCACCCAAGTTACTGGTGTCCATCCGATCATCATATCTCTAATAGTACCACCGCCAATAGCTGTGGCAAATGCAAGGATAGTCATCCCAAATAAATCTAACCGTCTTTCACGCCCCGCTAGTGCTCCGGAAATAGCAAAAGCTAGTGTTCCGAGCAAATCTAAAATATCGAAAAAAGTAAACATTAAATAATAATAAAAAAAATCTGCTAAATCTTAGCTGTTAAATAATTGTAATCTTTGAGAACAGTCTCTATAAATTCTTGATTGGATAGAGACTTAAGATCTCCTATCCCCATAACACTTTTAAGTTTATCTACTAATTTCTGTAGTAGTGCCTGGTCTCTTGTTGCTCTAAATTGGGTTAAAGCATCTTTTATAATATAAACATCTTTATCTGTTAAACTTAATACTTGAGAGAATAAGGGTGTATACTCCTGCTCTACTTCCTGAAAAATAGTAGCTGATAATAACATTCTCTCTTTTACTGATATGACAGCCGTACCTGCTACGATATCACCTAAACGCTGACTCTTATCTGTACAAACTATAGTGATCAATCCTGCTGCCGCTGAGGCTATCCAAAAATCTACTAACCTCATCACCCATCTAGTAGCAAAGTCAATTAACGTAGCTTCATAACCATCTATTTTAATCACTTTAATCTTCATAATTTTCTTACCTGGAGTAGCTCCTTGAAGAGTTACTTCAAAAAACAAAGAATAAAATAAAGCCGGAAAAGCAACTATAACAGCTAATGCCATTTTAGACCATTCATCGTCTAGCGCTCTCATCACACCACTCCTATCTACCATGTAAAACGCTAAAATCAAGTATAGACCTTTAAAAATAACATCTAGAATAGAAGCAAGCATTCTTTCTCCAAGAGATGCAGTTTTAAATTCTATTTTGATATTTTGTGTTGTATTTATTGTTAAATTAGCCATAAAATTACATACTTTTAAATGAGAGAAGTCGCTTTTATCAAATATAATAAAGAAAAATGGAATGAATTTGAACAAACTTTATATTCTACTTCTTTCCATAAACCTGATTATCTTGCTGATATGTACATTCAGATAATGAATGACTTATCGTATGCGCAGACTTATTATCCCAAAAGTAAAGTTACACAATATCTTAATATTTTAGCGGCACAAACTTATCAAAAAATTTATAAAACTAAGCGAATTGAGGAAAATAGAATTGTACATTTTTTTAAAACAGAAGTTCCTCTTATCGTTTATGAATATAAAAACTACCTTTATTTCTCAGTTCTGCTATTTGTCATTCTAGTCGGTATCGGATTTGTCTCTGCTCACTATGATTTAGAGTTTATACGTCTTATACTAGGTGATCACTATGTCAATCTTACCTTAGAAAACATAAAGAATGACGATGCTATGGGCATCTATAAGTCTGGAAGTAACTGGGGAAGTTTTATAGGCATAGCGATGAACAACTTATTCGTTGGGCTAAAGTTCTTTGTCTATGGAATATTTGCAGGTCTAGGTACCCTTGTTTATTTATTATACAACGGTATTATGGTCGGAGCATTCCAATATATGTTCATAAAAGAAAATGCCTTTATGGATAGTTTTAGAGGAATCTGGCTACACGGAGCTATTGAGATCACAGGGATAATCATAGAAGCCTTCGCAGGATTTGTCTTAGGAGGAAGCATCTTATTCCCTAAAACGTATTCTCGTAAGCACTCTTTCATTATAGGGTTTCGAAATGGCTTTAAAATATTTATAGCAATGGTACCATTCATTCTTACCGCAGCCTTTATAGAGGGTTTTATTACCCGCTATGCTAAGGAGATGCCTGATGTACTTAACTACTTAATAATATTTGGCACATTTGCCATTATCATATATTACTTTTTTATCTATCCTAAAAAAGTCTTTTCTAAACTAATAAAATTGTAACCTATGTTTATTGTATTTAAAAAAAGAGAATTCAGTGATTTGATTAATGATACCCTAGCTTTCTTTAAGGAAGAGGGGAAAGCATACTTTAAAAATTACTTTGCATTATGCGGAGCATTATTACTATTGTTGTTCGTCAGTTTTTATTTTTTATTTGATATGATTTTTAGTTCTGCTCAGTCTAGTGTAGATACTAATATAGATTCATTTATAGAAAACAACTTTGCACTGACGTTTTTAATTATTTTAGTAGCAGTTGTTATATCTATTATAGTTAGTATTATATCAACAGCATATCCTGTCTACTATTTAAAACATATGATAGAGATACCTAAAGACTATCAAAGTTTAACTCCTATTAAAAACGCCATTAAAAAAGACTTAGGAAGATTATTTATTTTTGGTATTGGGACTTTTGTATTAATTACTCCATTATTAATAATAGCCATGTTCTTTTCTATATTATTAATATTTTTATTAGTAGGTATTCCACTTATTATAATACTAATTCCTTTAACCACTTCTTTGGTTTACTTGGCTTACTTTGAATATGTAACTAATGGAACTAGTTTCTTTGATTCTTACCAAGTAGCATTTAATATGATTAAAAGTAAGTTCTGGATGATAGTTGGAAATACCTGTCTACTGTTTTTAATTATACAGATAATCAGTACTGCTATCAATGCTATTTCCCAATTACTCTTTTATGGAGGATTATTTGTCTCTGAAAAAAACATATTTGATTTAGGAAATACAGAAGGAGGTAGATTAATGTTTACGGTTATTATGATACTAAGTTCACTTGTTTCTTTTATAATGAATAACATTATGATTATTAATCAAGGTTTAATATATTACAGTATTAGAGAACAAAAAGAGGGAGTACAGTCTAATACAGACATTGACACGATCGGATCAAACTAATGAACAAACTATATTTTAAAATACTTTTATTTAGCTTCATTGTGTTGCCTTCTTTTGGGCAAGCACAACGCGATACTGTCTCTATAGATGAGCCTGCTGATGTAGAATATGAAGCTGTAAAAGAAAAAGTTGTCAATGTATTACCTTATTTAGAAGATAAGGGAGACATCTCTCAGCGCAAATTCAAAACTGATTATAAAAAGAAATACAAGAGTGATACTGAGTTTGATTATAGTGATCAAACTCAGAAAGACTCACTATGGAAGCGTTTTAAAGCTTGGTTACAACAGAAAATGAGAAGTTTCTTTAATCAATTTGACGTTGATTATGATACTAAATCAAGATTAGATATATTCTTTCGCCTAGCCGCTATTGCTGTTATATTTCTGATGTTATATTACATCATTAGAGCCGTTATCCAAAAGGATGTCTACTGGCTATTCAAAAAGAAAGCAAAGAGAACAGAAATCAAGGTAGATGATATAGAGCTTAACTTAAAGATAGTAGACTTCCCTTCTCTACTTCACGGTACTATAGAAGATAGACAATATCGCCTAAGTGTTCGATACTACTATCTATGGCTATTACAGCGCCTGCAAGAGCAAGAGCAAATAGTGTGGAATATCGAAAAGACTAACTCTGATTATCAAAACGAAATTAAAGATTCTCAACTTAAAGAAGATTTTAAGTACTTATCATATATCTATAACAATATCTGGTATGGTGAGTTTGAAATAAGTGAAGAGGAGTTTAAACAAGCGAAGAAGTCTTTTGACTCTCTATTAAAACAAAGCTAAGATGAATAAATCAACTACTAAAATACTACTCCTTTTTATAGTGATTGTCGGCTTTGTATATTTTATAGAGTCTAATAAAGTCACACCTATTAATTGGAATGAAACTTATGACACAACAGAAAAGACACCTTTTGGTGCCTATATATTAGATCAGGAGCTCGATAAGATGTTCCCTAATGATAGTGTGGTAAGATTCACTCAGAATCTCTATGAATTTCTTAGAGAAGAGGATTATGATTTGCAAAAAAGAACTAACCTATTCTCATTTATGAGTAATGGCTATATAGATTCTTTTGCCAAAGCGAATTTAAATACTTACATCTCTAAAGGAAATACAGCACTTATCTTTCAAGATAACTTAGATGGCCTTATTGATGGCATAGAGACAACCTCATTATACTATAGTATAGAAGATGAAGTATTAGATAATAAGGAAATTTCTATTACGCTGACCAATCCGAATATCTCTACTTATGCTTTTAAACCAAAGAATCTGAATTCAATTTATTTTGACATCCCTGATTCATTGCGTACTAAAGTAGAAGTTTTAGGATATCTAAAATATAAGGGTGTACTGTATCCTAATTTAATTCGTCAAAAAATAGGGAAAGGACAGCTCATACTTGGTCTTCAACCTATAGTCTTTACAAACTATAACTTGCTAGATAGCAATAATCATATCTATACACAAGGAGTACTATCCTACTTACCTAATCAGAAGACCTACTTCAGTGTCTCTAGAATAGCTGGTGACGACGAATATCACTCTACTTCTGTATTGCGATTTATATTTAAGAACCCTGCTTTAAAGTGGGCGTGGTATTTCTTCTTAGGTACGATGCTTGTGTTTATTCTTTTTACTGCAAAGCGCAAACAAAGAGTGATTCCGATCATTAAGCCTTTAAGTAATACAACTATTGAATTTACAAAGACAGTCTCTAATCTTTACATACAGAACAAGGATTACCAAGATCTGATTAATAAACATATCATCTATACACTAGAGAATATAAGAAGAATCTATTGGCTCGACACAACTAAATTAGATGAGCGCTTTATAGATAGCCTACAAGTAAAAACAAAGAAAAACAGAGAAGACATTCTGAAATTTGTCAACTATGTAGAGACATTTAGAGCTAATCCTAATTACGCGTCAGAAGAGATGTTAATAGAATTAAATAAACTAACAGAGAAAATCATTGATTAAAAATATACTATGGAAAATACAGTAAACCTTGAAGAGAACTTACACTTCGAATCTCGCATAGACTTAAGTCTATTACAAGAAAAAGTAACTGCTATAAAAAATGAAATACAAAAGGTAATCGTAGGTCAAGATAAGACGATTGACCAAATAATCGTATCTCTATTAGCGAATGGACACATCTTATTAGAAGGTGTACCTGGAGTAGCTAAGACGCTATCTGCTAAATTACTAGCGCAGACGATAGATATGGACTTTAGCCGTATACAGTTTACACCTGACTTAATGCCTTCTGATATATTAGGGACATCTATCTTTAATATGCAAAAGAGTGAGTTCGAGTTTAAAAAAGGACCTATCTTCTCTAATTTAATTCTGATAGATGAGATTAACCGTGCTCCTGCTAAGACACAAGCTGCCTTATTCGAAGTAATGGAAGAGCGTCAAATAACGATAGGTGGCCATTCGTATACGATGACAGATCCATTCTTAGTAATCGCTACTCAAAACCCAATAGAACAAGAGGGTACTTATAGACTGCCTGAGGCACAGCTAGACCGTTTCTTATTTAAGATCAACATAGACTACCCTACTCTAGCTGAAGAAATCGCTATCGTACAAAGAGAGCACGAATTACTAGATCAAAAGAAACTAGCGAATATCAATAAAGTGGTTACTCCTGCAGAGATAATCAGCTTTCAGAAGCTAATCAAAGGGATTATCGTAGAGAAAAATGTCATCGAATACATCGCTCAGATCGTAGCAGACACACGTATTAACCCGCTATTATACTTAGGGGCTTCTCCTCGTGCATCTATAGCGATACTGAATGCGAGTAAAGGTTTTGCGGCGATTAACAATAGAGATTTCGTGACACCCGAAGATATTAAAGAAGCAGCTATACCTGTACTTAAACACCGTATTATCGTTTCTCCTGAGAGAGAGATGGAAGGTATAACAGCTAATGATATTATAAACCAAATCATAGAATCAATAGATATTCCAAGATAAGACACGCAATATGTTTAAATTATTCAAACAACTTTATCTGCAAAAACGAGTATATATCGCCCTTGGGTGTATTATAGCTCTGTTTATACTTGCTTTTATTTTTCCAATCCTATATAAGGTTGTTTGGGGGCTATTCCTATTGTTCTTTGCCACTATACTTGTCGACATTACTATTCTATTCACTAAAAAGGATAAAATACAGGCTACGCGTATACTTCCTGAGAAACTATCTAATAGCGATGACAACCACATCTATATATCTATAGAAAACAAGTATAACATAGCCGTACAGTGCGAAATAATAGATGAGATACCTTTTCAGTTTCAACGAAGAGACTTTGAAATAATTAAGTCTATTGCAGCAAAAGAACTGAAGACACTTAGCTATACCCTACGCCCTACTGAAAGAGGTGAATATGTATTCGGAAAGCTTAATATCTATGTCTCTAGCCCACTAAAATTAGTAAGTAAAAGATATATCTTCTGTGATCAAGCTACTTTAGCGACCTACCCTTCGTTTATACAAATGAAGAAATATGACCTTATCGCCTTCTCTAAAAACAAGTATGCTTTTGGGATGAAGAAGATAAGAAAAATAGGGAATACCACAGAGTTTGAGCAGATAAAAGAATATGTACTAGGTGATGATATGCGCAATATCAATTGGAAAGCTACTGCGAAGTCTAATCAACTTATGGTAAACCAATTTCAAGATGAGAATACGGAGTCTGTCTATAATATTATCGATAGAGGTCGTGTGATGCAAATGCCTTTTAATGGATTATCACTTCTAGACTATTCTATTAACTCTGCACTAGCGCTATCTAATGTTATTCTAAAGAAAAATGACAAGGTAGGGTTGATGACTTTTGCAGAGAATATCACTAACCAACTACCTGCAGAGAGCAAAATAAGTCAATTGCACAAGATAATGGAGCAATTGTATAGAGTGAATACGAACTTTGTGGAGAGTGATTTTGGAAAGTTATATGCTCATATACGACACAAAATTACACATCGCAGTTTAATTATTCTATACACTAATTTTGAGTCTATATCAAGCCTGAAGAGACAGTTGCCTTACCTTAGAGCTATCGCTAAAAGTCATGTCTTATTAGTTGTGTTCTTTGAGAATACAGAGCTTACTAAGCTGACAAATAAAAAGGCAAAAAACACAGATGATATTTTTGACAAAGTAATCGCAGAAAAATTTAACTTTGAAAAGCGTTTAATAGTTAATGAATTGACCAAATATGGTATTCAATCTATCTTAACTCCGCCAGAAGATTTATCCTTAAACACGATTAATAAATACCTGCAGATCAAAGCTAAAGGTACCTTATAGTATGATGATTAAAAAAATAGACAGCCCCCAAAATGCACTAATCAAAAGTATTGTTCAACTGCAAGAAAAATCTAGAAATAGAAAGCAATCAGGTACTTTTATCATTGAAGGGCTTCGAGAAATAGAATTAGCGACTAAAGGTGGTTATACATTTAACACCCTTTTATTCGTTGCTGATATCGTAACAGATGTACAGTTAAAACCTTTTATTTCTAAAGAAACAGAGCTGATAGAGATTTCTAAAGATGTCTATCAAAAGCTTGCTTACAGAGATACGACAGAAGGTGTGATCGCTATCGCTAATGCAAAGACATTAGCCTTAGAGGAGCTAGCTCTTTCTGAAAACCCTATCATTCTAGTAGCGGAAGCAACTGAGAAACCGGGTAACCTAGGTGCAATACTTAGAACAGCTGATGCAGCTAATATAGATGCTGTAATCATCGCGAATCCACGTACTGATTTATATAATCCTAATGTAGTGCGCTCAAGTGTAGGCTGTGTATTCACTAATCAAATAGCAATGGCTTCTACTACTGATACTATTGCCTTCTTAAAGAAACACAATATCAACATCTACTGTGCTACTTTACAAGACTCAACCGGATATCACACGAGAGACTACAAGGAAGCGACAGCATTTGTGGTAGGTACTGAAGCGACAGGACTTACGCAAGAATGGAGAGATGCTAGTACGAAGAATATTATCATCCCGATGAGTGGAGTGATTGATTCGATGAACGTATCAGTAGCGGCTTCTATCCTACTGTTCGAAGCTAAACGACAACGAGATTTCAAGTAATATTCAGCACCTTTTTTAGAGGTGCTTTTTTGTTTTATATAGCTGTAATTAGTGACTTCGTAATATGGCTTTTTAGTTTATATTTGAGTTCAAATTATGAGGTACAATGGGACATAGACATATAGTTACAAATATAGATTTAACACCACAAGGAGAAGTAGAATATCACTTCGTAGGGGAATGGAAATACGAGATACCCTTATTCTTCTTTCCTTTATTCTGCATCCCTGTACAATCCAAAGAATTAAAAGACTATAGCCTTAAACCTTCTTATCTTCTATACTTTAGAATGAAAGAGGTTATGCCTTTATTTGAACAGTTTCATCAGTGGATTCAATCTAATATAGATATACTCGTTCCTAAAGAACATCAGCCTAACTATTTCGAATCCTATAATAAACAGATTTACTACTTCAATAATTTAGAAGGAGATAGCTTAGTATTAGATGGTTCTGATGTTTATAATATGACGGGAAGTAACCACAAGACGTTAGCAAAAGAATACTTGGCTACTCTTGAAGGATTAGCTGCTGAGTTTAAAGAGCTATTAAATAGCAATGCTAGCGTAGAACAGTTTAATCACTCTGATATAGCGAGTTACTTCTTCCCTTTTAGCACATTTCAAGAATACTTAAATAACGATAATGCCAACTATGGTTGGGATTGGTTAGAAGTAGCATTTGAGAAAAACTACGACTTTGAGCATTTCGAAGAGAACGAACTTTGGGGTATTAGAAAACTACATGGCGAAGTAATACTCCCTCCTTTGTATGAAGGCATTGGAGAATTTGAAGAAAGTGGCTTGGCATATATCATTCTAAATGACAAATGCGGTTTAATTGATAAACAAGGAAACATTATACTTGATCCTGTATGGGATTATGTAAGTACCACAAGCGTTACATACCTCCAAGGAGAAACTGATAAGGCTGATGACTATCAAACTATTATCACTTGTTCTCTAAAGAAAGATAATAAGTATGCGCTGTATAACCTGACAGAACAAGCTTATATCACAGACTTTATATATGATGAGATAGAGCTGCTAAAAGACGATTATTACAATGTACTACAAGGTGATCTATACGCTGTATTTAATTATAAAGGAGAAGAGTGTATACCGTTCACCTCTACTGCTCCATTCGAATACTATTATCATTACTTCTGTGGTAAACAAGGAGAAAAAAACATTATGCATTCTAATGAATACGGCTTTATTGGTAACTTTGATTATAGTGATATCTCAGATATTGGGACAGGTAATTGCCTATTAGTGCCTTCAGCTAATGGTCCAAAGCTCAAAAAGATTATAGATGCACAGGGAGAACTTGTCTTAGATAATGTAAAGATGGCTGAAGGGCTTACAGATAAATGTATTAAGGTCATTACCGATCAAGGGATGACTATCTATGATATAGAGCTAAAAAAGAACCTAATTGATTATGTGAAAGGGCGTATCGAGAAGTACATCTTGATGGATATCAATCTACAAATCGGACAGGTATACATTAGTTCCGGAAAGAAAAAAGGAGTCTTTGATTGTATCAATCGCTTATGGGCTATCCCATTGCAAGTAGCTACTGAACTTAAGGTTTTAGGCGAAGAAGCTTATGCAATTAAAAATAACCTATGGAATATAACACCGATTGGACAAACCACACCTGTGATAGAAGATTGTAACTACATTGCCTTACATCCTCTAAATTACGAACCACAAGTTATAGTTGTTTACAAAGACAAAAAGGTCTATCAATACCAAGACAACGTTTTAAATGTACTACCACATACGCAATTAATTGCTTTAGCAACTCGTATGCATTATAATCAGGAAGGTGAAATAGGACTGTTCAAGCCTTACTTTATGGAACAAACTAAACTAATGTCTATCGGTGATTATCTAAGTTTAGAACCTTTCTATATCCGTAGAATTAAAGACTATTATTTAGAGAACGACTTCACAGGCGCCTATGAACAGTTGTTAAGCTTTGCAGAACAGTTAAATGATGATGAACTACTAAATGAATTAGCTTATAGACATTTGACAGAAGAAGAATACTTCGATTATCCTAAAGCAATGAAACTCTTTCTGATGGCTTCTAACCTTGGCAATCATTACGCAGCCACCAATATTGGTTATATGTATTTTGAAGCCTTAGGAGTGTCTTATAACAGTGAAGAGGGGTTAAAGTACTACATCCTTGGCGCTGAAAGAGGAAACAACCAAGCGAAGATGAATCTTGCTGCACTCTATTATGAGGGGGCACAGGGTGTAGAGGCAAACTACAAAGAGGCTTTAAAATACTTCTTGCCATTAGAAAAGGTGTGGGACTTCTATGTTACTCAATATATTGCTGATTGCTATTTCTTATTAGGAGAATACAAAAAAGCAATGAAATACATCAAAAAGGACATTAAGGAAGAAGATCATTTAGGCTCTTTCTTAATGGGCAAATGTTATAATCTCGGATATGAAGTCAAACAAGATACTGCCAAAGCGATTGAATACTTTGAGCAAGCAGTACAAAAAGGCTATACACGAGCAGTGACAGATTTATTGTACATTTATGCTTATGATGAAACTCATAAAGACAGTGAGAAGTTAGCTTACTATTTAGAAATGGCAAAAGAACATAATATTTATATACCTGATGAACTACAACAGAAGGGCTTTTTAAAGAACCTATTAGGTAAATGGTTTAAATAATGATACAGATACGACCTGCAATATTAGAAGATATACCTCAACTACAACTACTTTATCAAAAGCAGTTTGTAGTAATGCAAGAATATCAACCTGAGTATTTCAAAGCAGATTTACCTGCTATTGACTTCTTGGAAGAAACAATACAATCTGATGAATGGGACTTCTTAGTAGCCGTAGATCAAGATATATTAATTGGAATGGTTGCTTTGTTTATAGAACAGACGCTACCTTATGAATGCTTTGTACAACATAGATACCTCAACTTTGCTGATATTTATGTGGAACCAGAATATCGCAGTAAAGGTGTTGGCAAACAATTAATCGATGCTGTTAAACAATGGGCAAAAGATAAACAGGTAGATTATATTGAGCTTCTTGTTGTAGAACAAAATAAACGTGCTTATGACTTATATGTAAAGGAACACTTCGAACCTGTACATACTGTTATGAGGTATAAGATATAATGCATTCGCATTATGAGTGCAATTGTGTCCTCAGTGGGGACACAATTACAACAGACTGACTCACAAGAAGTTCTTAACACCTCCCGTAAAAAAGCCTCTTCTAAATTTACTCTTCAAAACATCAAGAAAACAGTCCTTGTACAGCTCAGTTGGACACACCATAGAACTATCTTTTCGAGGTGTAAATCCGAAGACGAAAGAGAATTCTATATTCAGTTATGTATCAATGAGAAATACAGTGTTAGAGACTTGGATCGTCAAATAAACAGCTCTGTATACGAGCGTACAATGCTAAGCACTAAATCAAACTCTCCTGCTATCTCTAATCTACCTGCAGATATTAGTTCTGTTTTTAAAGACAGTTATATCTTTGACTTTCTACAGTTACCAGATTCACACAGTGAAAGTGACTTGCAAAAGGGATTAATCTCACAGATGAAAAAACTCATCTTAGAATTAGGAAAAGACTTTCTATTTATTGAACAAGAATATAAAGTTCAAGTAGGTAATGGAGACTTCTATATAGACCTCTTATTTTATCATCGTGCTTTGCAATGTTTAGTCGCTTTTGAACTAAAGGCAGACAAGTTTAGACCTGAACACGCCGGTCAACTGCAATTTTACTTAGAAGCTTTAGACAGAGATGTCAAGAGAGAAAATGAAAATCCAAGTATTGGCATATTGTTATGTAAGGATAAGGATGTCGAAATTGTAGAGTATGCAATGAGTAGAAGTGTCTCTCCTACTCTTGTAGCAGAGTATAAAATGCAATTACCTGACAAGAACATCTTACAAAGCAAACTACACGAAATATTCAAAAATATATAATTACATAAAAGCCTGTGTAATTATAAAATCACACAGGCTTTTTTATTTACTCTTTCAACGCCCTCACTAATCGAATACTCAAGAGTAATCCTATAAACAGCAATACACAGATTAAGACTAAAACGATTGCAAAAGCAGAGGTATAATCCACTCTATTTGCTACTCCAAAGAATACACTCCCTATAGCTGCTACTCCAAAAGCAGAGCCTATCTGCAAGCCACAGTTCACTACACCTGAAGCAAGCCCAGCAAACTGTACAGGGATATTAGTTAAACTCAGTCTCACTACAGAGGCTAATGTCAGTCCCATACCGCTCCCGATAACAAATAAATCAAGTTTAAATAGCAGTGGATGATAGTTATATAACGTTCCTAATAATAAGAGAAAACCTACTCCATAAGTAACCAACCCTACAGATAGTATACTTTGCTTTAAATACTTGCTAATAAGGGATGAGCTAAGTGACATAATAATAAAGCCTATACCAAACGGAATAATAGCTTTGCCTGCTTCCATACTGGTCCAATGTAGTTCTTCTTGAAGATAAATACCAAGTACCAAGTAAAACACTCCACTTGCATAATAAAGAAAACTTGTGATTACTCCCAACTTTAGATTCTTAAACTTAAAGATATCGAAGTCCACTAAGATACTCTTGCCCTCTTGTTTTCGCTTATTCTGTACCTTAACGAACAAGTATAAAAACACCACTGACGCCACTAAGAATACTATAGTCTGCATATCTATTCCCCTCTCTACTATCGTCGTTAAAGGATAAATAAAACTCATTAACCCTAAACTTAATAAAGCAGTTCCTCTGTAATCAACTTTTTCTATTGACTTGCTCTCGTGTTTAGGTAAGGCTATAATAGCCATCACTAACGCAAATAACCCCACAGGCAAATTAACCAAGAATATCACACGCCAACCTAAGTTAAACACATTCCACTCTATTAACACAGCCCCAAGATATTGTCCTAATGCAGCGGCTATCCCAAAAGTAAAACTATACAACGCCATTACCAGACGTTTCTCTCTTTCGTCAAAGAGCGTATGTAAGATAGCTAAGACCTGAGGGATCATTACTGCTCCTGACACACCTTGCATCACTCGCCCAACTATCATTATAGTCGGTGTCTGCGATATTCCACATAAGACTGAGGAACTAATAAACCCCACTAAGCCAATTATAAATATCTTTCTCCTTCCATAGATATCACCAAAGCGACCTCCTGATATTTGAAACACTGCATAAGCACAGGTATAAAACGAAACTATCATTTGCAACTCACTGTTACTTGACTTCAGTGAATGCTGTATAGATGGCAATGCCAAATTCACAATATAAAAATCTAAGGGAGAAAGTATAGTCGCTACTAACAGAATGAATAGTATAAACCATTTATCTTTAAAAATCATAAAACACATTTTAAAAGCTTAACCTAAGTTTTACCTCAACTAAGCTTATTATTACATTACAAAATTCTTAAAGAATCGCGCCTAACTCATAACGCATATAGAACTATAAACAACCCTAAACGTTATTTATCAACTTATTGATAGCTAAAGAACAACTCATTATTCTCCCCATGTATTACTTTACAGAGAACACCGAAGACAGTCTGGATATTCTCAGGTGTCAACAGATCTATTGGCCTTCCCATACTGTGTACTTTTGTGTCTTTTAACGCATAGATATACTCACAGAAGTTAGCGATAAGTGATAAGTCGTGCATCGTTGCCAATACACCAATATTTAAATCCTTTACTATTCTCAGTATCTCTAACTGAAAGCGAATATCCAAGTGATTAGTTGGTTCATCTAAGATGATAAGTTCCGGCTGTTGTGCCAATGCTCTCGCCAGAAAGATACGTTGCTTCTCACCTCCTGATAGCGTAGATAGAGATAGATCTTGATAAGCTAACATATCTACCTTCTCTAAACTTGATAAAGCGAATTGATAATCTTCCTCATCAAAAGCCTGCCATCGTGATTTGAACGGTATTCTTCCCATTAGCACCACATCTAATACTGTGCTGTCAAAAGCGGTATCATTAAACTGTCCCACTACAGCTACCTTTCTCGCCATCTCTTTTAAGCTAAAGCGCTTTATATCCTCTCCTTTATACCGTACTGTACCCTCTTTTGCTTTTAGTACTCTATAGATTATCTTTAACAAGGTAGACTTTCCACATCCATTACTTCCTACAATACCTACGAACTGCCCTGCCTTAACCTGTATACTTACATCATTCAATATTTCTCGTGTAGGATAACTAAAAGAAACTCCCTGTACATCTAATAATACCTCGCTCATTATATCCTCTTCTTATTGGTTAATAATATAATAGCAAACAACGGACATCCTATTAAAGCAGTTACGATACCGATAGCTACTTCACTCTGTGGAATCAAGACTCGTGATAACCAATCTGCTCCTACTAAGAAAAAAGCTCCTATCACTGCACTAAATAACAATGTCCAATAGTGTTTACTCCCTACTAAGCTCCTAACGATATGGGGTATAGTTAATCCAACAAAACCAATGACTCCACAGAATGAAACCACTAAACTGGTAAGCACAGTCACTAATAGGATCATTACTACACGCTGTACATTAGGGTTAATCCCCAAAGTGACAGCAGATTCATTTCCCATCATCATAGCATCTAATTCTTTTGCGTGTAACAAGAAATATCCCAACACCAAAATCAAGGCTATAAATACAATACTTACCTGTGTCCAACTCACTTGTGCCAAGCTACCCATACTCCAGAACGCCACAGCTCTCACCTTCTCACTATCCTCTGCTACATAGACCAAGGCATTAGATAAGGCTCCACAGAATGCATTGATAACTGTTCCTGCTAATATCAGATAGAGTGTAGATACTCTACTATTCTTTAAGCTCAACATAAAGATAAAAAACGTAGCTCCACTCGCTCCGATAAAAGCCATCACAGGTATTCCCAGTTCACTTAATACTGTTCCTCCTACACCGATTCCTAAGACTATCGCTATCGTAGCGCCTAATGATGCTCCTGACGATATCCCTAATAAAAAAGGATCGGCTAATGGATTCTGTACAGTAGATTGCATCACTGCGCCACAGATAGCTAAAGACGCTCCTACTCCTATAGCCATCACTACTCGAGGCATACGCATCGTTAATAATACTTCTTCTATAATACTTAATCGAATATCTCCATCTGAGTATAGCACTGCTGTATCATCAGCATTAAATATGTGTTGCAAATCGTTTAATGTAATGGGTATTTGACCGGATACCATAGCCCATATAGCCATAAATACAACTATAACGACTAAGGCTACCAAGTAAAAATACTTGTGTTTATTTTGTTTCATACTTTATTTGGGGATAAAAAAAAGAGACTAATTGTTCATATAGCGAGACAAACTCTAAACCGCCACTTACTGCATTAGAATAATCTACTGTCATAATGTGGTTATGCTGTACAGCATCTAATTGTTTTAAGACTTTGTGTTCTTTAAAGTATTTTAATAAGTCAGGTAGACTATTCGCTTGAAAGCTTGACAGGATAATATAATCAGGATTTAGACTTACCATATACTCTATCGATACGGGAATAACCATATTGATACTTGTTAGAAACTCTACATTAAAGTCTGCTAACATAGATCCGACTAAACATTTGTCTTGTGTATAGCAGTAGTAAATATCACTTGAGCGCACATTGGCTAAAAACAATACCTTTTTAGGCTTACTGCCTTTTGTTATGGGTAATTTATTCTTTAGTTTTTTGAGCTTCTCATTCTCCTCTTTAATGAATTGTTCTACTTCTTTCTGCTTATTAAATACTGTACTAAAAGTGCGTAAGTCTTTATAGAATACTTCTAAGGTACGGGCTTCATTAAAGTCAAAAACAGAAGTAACCTCAACGCCTTTCTTTTCCCAGAACTCCTGACTACCGCTTCGCTTTGCCTTAAAAGCAGATTCCATACCGAATAGATGAGTTGGTCTTGTGACAATGATAGATTCTACAGATGGCCATAATGAAGTAAGGATAGGCCAATCTGCATACTCTCCTTTCTTCACTTTCTTATCGAGATATCCTACGCCTACTACTTTCTCCTTACCACCGAAGTGCTTGACCATCTCCATAGCCTGTTGACCGAATATTACTATTCTATCATTAGATTGACTAAACACTCCCTGATAGAATAGCAACAAACAACCTACTGTAATTATTTGCTTTATCTTCATTAATGTCATCCTTAGAAGTTATAGCTCAAACTTAGTTTTAAGTTAATAGGATCCTCAGGTCTCCAGTAGTAGAACCCTCCTCTTGAGTTATAGTACGCACCGTTATATAAATATCTATCGAATAGATTATTCACTAATAACGATACTTTTAAGTCATCCTTTTTCCAGCTTGCACCTACATCTACACGAGTGTAATCAGGCAGTGGATCTCCTCCACCTCCACCGAATGCCCAAGTCTGACGGTCTCCCATAAAGGTAATCCCTCCCATAAATGACAAGTTCTTAAGTGCTCCCTCTTCTATGGTGTAATCTACCCACGCATTAGCTATATGCTTAGCATATCCACTTACTTTAGTCCCTTTCTCAGCTCCTTTAGTAGCCTTAGTTACTTCAGAATCTGTATAAGCGTAATTCACATTGACATTTAATCCCTTCATTATTCTACCTGTGATATCCACTTCTATTCCTTGTGTTCTTGTTTGCCCTAATTGTAGCACATAACTTTCTCCAGGCGAATTAGAAGGGTCGTTAGATAAGTGATTGTTCTTGGTAATGCTATAAAGTGAAACTGTTGATTGCAGTCGTTTATTAAACAAATTATTCTTCACCCCAAACTCTATATTATGTCCTGTCAAGGGTGTTACTGACGAGCCATCTTTCTTAATTCCTGTTTGAGGTACGAATGTCTGATCATACAGCCCGTATAGATTCGTGTGATATCCCAGCTTATAACTCACACCGAAGCGAGGTGTAAACTTGCTGTTATTTCTATTATCCCTATTTCCATTCTCTTTTACAGTGGTATAACGCCCTGCTATTGTCACAAATAACTTCTCTTCGAAGAATGCCATTTCATCTTGTACATACACTCCTGTATAGCTTTGTCCCACATCAGCCTGCCCTATACCATACTCTGCCACACGCTGTGTTAATGGCTTACTTCTATCGAACTGAGGATAACCGTGTATTGGCTTTTGATAATCATTGTTGTAAATATTAAATGTACCAATGTCATCATAATCAAACTTCTGACTCCAATCCACCATATAGCGCTTATGCCCCATATCTACTCCTCCTAATAACTTGTGCTTAACCGATCCTGTTTCTACATCCCCATTCACGAATACCTGACCTACAGTAGCTGTATTCTCAGCATCCCACAGATTACTTGTTCTCACGAAATCTCCTTTATCATCGATATGTGTCACCCACATATACTGCCCCTCTTGGTTAAACTTAAAGTATCCCAACTGTGCATTTAGCGTCCACTGATTATCTAACTGTGTTTTAAGATGTGTATTAAAGCTGTGGTCATTCATCACTGATGGCTCAAACCCCGGATCGCCAAAAGTGCGCTTGCGAGGTAGTGTAGCGAATCCCTCTTTAGAGAATAGATAATCAGCTCCGAAGTCTGACAGTTTTAATCGTTGATAGACATACTCTGTAGTTAGCGTAGTCTTGTCACTCAGTTTAAATAAGAATGAGGGAGCAAAGGCTATACGCTTATTAAACTGAAAGTCTCTATACCCATTCTTACTACTCCCCATTACATTGATACGATAGAATACTTTATCACTTGCCGGAGTTAGATTACCCTCCACATCAGCACTTGCACGCATATAATCAAAGCTACCGTAGTTTAACTCTACTTTTTGCTTCGTATGCATCGTAGGCTTTTTAGTGACCACATTATAGATACCAGACGGTTCACCATTAGACATCATAAAGCCTGCAGGCCCTTTTACAAACTCTATATGATCTACAAAACTCATATCTTCAGCCATCGGGCCATAAGTAGAAGATACATTCATCCCATTTCTAAACGCACTCGCTCTTGATCCACGCATATTAATACGTGCATAGACATCTCCCCATTCTTCTAATCGCACTGCACCACTGACATTACGAGTAATGCCATCAGTTAGCGTAGTAATTTGGCGTGCTTCTATCAGTTCGTTTGAAATGACTTGAATGTTTTGTGGTACGTTCTCTATTGCTTGGCTTAAACGCAAAGACTCTGATGTCTTCGTTTTTACGAATGGACTCTTCTCTAAAGTGATTATTACATTTTCTAACTGCTGAAATGGCACTGCTAAACTATCTTTTATCTCTTGTGCCCATAGCCCGTGATTGCTAAGACTCAACAGTAATGACAGACTGACTATATGTTTATTCATGACTATATGTGTTTACATTATTTAAATCCATTTTAAATAACTAAACGCAAAAGTCTTATATTCAACCTTGTTAGATATAACGCTATAAGGTCACAAAACAACGTCAAAAGAAGTATTACAACTAACTACAAATCATTTTAATAGCAACTTATTTAAAACCAATATAAATACCTATTTTTGCAGTGTCAAATAGAATCACCATGTTACAGACAGATACTCAGAAGAACATAAATAGTCAGAACTACCACATCGACGGTTCTAATTATACTATGGATATAACGACTATAGAAACGTCTATTGTAAGTATTAAACACGGTATTTACACAGCAGAACAAGACTTCTATCATGCTGTATTACCCACGAAAGAATCTATCTTGACTTGCAACTGTATTCAAGGAAGTAGTCTTACCCTTAACCACGATAATCTAGATATACACGAGCAAGGAGGACTACTGTTTCAAGAGCAAGCTGTGCCTTATGAGCACATTATGAAAACGGATAAAGACAACAAAGGAGAATTCTTAGAGATCGCTGTCAACAAGAGCTTTATCACAAATTTATTTGAAGAAGAAAAGGCATATTTAGAAGAGCTATTAGGTATCAACTCTCCTAAACTAATGTTTGATTTGAACTTGAACACAATCCAAGTATTACAACAATTAGTATCCAATCCTTACCAAGGTAAATTAGCAGAACATTACCTAAATAATAAAGTCGAAGAAGCGCATCTATTACATTATACGAATTGGTGTTATACTAACACACATAAGGAAACACCTTTGCATAAAAAAGATGAACAGGCACTTCACGACATCAAGCAGTATATCACAGAGAATTATAACAAAGACTTCACTATCCAAGAATTGGCATTAAGAGTGGGAATCAATCAAACCAAGTTAAAGAAAGGTTTCAAAACACTCTTCGGAACAACAACCTTTAAATACATCCACGATCTCCGAATGCAGAAAGCACTTGAGATGATCCAATCTAATGAGTATAATATCTACGAAATAGCAGAATATGTGGGCTATAAACACAGTCACCACTTCTCTTCTGCCTTTAAAAAATACTATGGTCAACTACCTACTAAGGTGAAGGTGTAAGTTATATAGTTATAACCTCTAACGCCTATACCTAAGAGAAGGATTTGAGACCTATAAATATCCGCAAGTTGTTTCTTTGCCTTAATATGTATATCTATAATATACTTTTCCATATGTCATTTGGATCTTCTATTCTAGTTACATACCCTAGCTCAGCTTCCTCATTAACTTGTAGAATATCGTGAACGAACTTATCGCTATAGTTAGCTTGATCCTCATTCTTAATAGGCGTAATAGTAAAAGACATACCTTTCTCTTGAGATATAATCACCTTTTCTGTATTAGCTAAACCTATATATTTCTCTAAATTATTCTCAAACTCAGTGAAAGAAATACGTATCATATTTTTGAAACTTTTAATTATAACAAAGGTAATAAAAAAACACTACACACTCATAATTAAAACATTACACTTAAAAAACACTTGTATAGCACCACTCTTTCCTTATAATATATTTATTACTTTTTTTTGCTAATTGCTGTCTTTCTTGTCATAAAATCAAATTTTATCCATTCATAAGTTACATTTTATTCTATTATTCATTCTAAACGTACTTTAGAAAGTTCTAATATGCTTTTTTTTGTAGATTTTTATTTAAACGATTCTCATACAAACAACTGATAAACAATAATATAAAAACAAAACATTAATTACACCCTATCTCTTAACCCCTCTTTAAACCCCGTAAATCAAAGGCTTGGTGTTAACTCCTAGGACAGTTTAAGGACAATACTAGGACAATAGCCGGGTAAACAGCTGTTTTACCCATCAATTCACCTGTTATACTTCTTTTATTCTTCTTCTACTAAACAATAAATTTTTAATTACGTATTCATTAGATTAATTGAAGTCAGATTTATAAGACGGTAATTCTATCACTTCATTTTTCTAAATGAGAAAATAGATCCTTAATCTTCTTCGTTATCCTACCTGTTTATACTCACTTTATTACTTGTCTAACGCTTTGTTTTGTTACTTCTATTTCACTAACTCTACATATTTATTATAAAGAATTGAAATTAAACACAGTATAACTTCGTTTATCGAATCGTAATTCATCATTTTTTTAACAAATGATAGACTGAGTATAACTTAATTTTCCTTATATTTAAACAACAGTATTTTAGATATAAAAAGTTGCGAATTATATATGACAGAGGAAGAAATAGAATTAGAAAACAAAGCAATCGCCAAAGAGTATAAAGAGCTTTTAAAGATTAGTTACCAAACATTATCTGAAGAGGATAAAAAAATAATCCGCAAAGCATTTGACGTAGCTGTAGATGCACATAAAGATCAAAGAAGAAAATCTGGAGAAGCTTATATTTTCCACCCAATTGCTGTTGCCAAAATTGTAGCATCGGAGATTGGATTGGGAGCTACCTCGATTGCAGCTGCATTGATGCATGATGTGGTAGAAGACACTGATATTACGGTAGAACAAATAGAAGAGTGGTTTAATCCTAAGATCGCCAAAATCGTAGAGGGATTAACGAAGATGGCTATGCTAGAGCCTGACCCGCATATCTCTATGCAGGCAGAGAACTATCGAAAAATGTTATTAACATTAAACGATGATGTCCGTGTAATCTTGATTAAAATAGCTGACCGTTTACATAATATGCAAACGATGGAAAGCATGGCAGATTATAAACAGGCGAAGATAGCGTCTGAGACTTTATATATCTATGCTCCGTTAGCACACCGTTTAGGATTATTTAATATCAAAACTAAACTAGAAGATTTAGGACTTAAATATACTGAGCCTCGCGTATATCAAGACATTCTTAACAGAATGAAAGAAAGTAAAGAGGAACAAGATCAGTATATACAGTCTGTAAGTGATATTTTAAAACATTCACTAGATGAAGAAGGAATAGACTATTCTATGAAAGGTAGACCTAAATCTATCTATTCTATTCGTCGTAAGATGAAAGCACAGAATGTTACTTTCGATGAAGTATACGATAAGTTCGCTTTGCGTATTATCTATAGATCTACACCACATGACGAGAAATTTGTTGCATGGAAGATTTACTCTATCGTGACAGATCACTTCCGCCCTAGTCCTAACAGACTTAGAGACTGGATATCAGCTCCCAAAACGACTGGATATGAAGCATTACATATCACTGTGATGGGGCCTAAAGGACGCTGGATAGAAATACAGATACGCAGTGAACGTATGGATGAGATAGCTGAAAAAGGATATGCTGCTCACTATAAATATAAACAAGGAATAACTGAAGAGAATAGCTTAGATAAATGGCTTAACCAATTAAAAGAAGCTTTAGAAAATGCAGAGAGCGATGCTGTAGATTTCGTAGAAGATTTTAAGCTTAGTCTTTATGCTAAGGAGATTTACATATTCACTCCTAAAGGGGAGATTAAGTCTTTACCTAAAGGGGCTACTGCACTAGACTTCGCTTTCTCTATACACTCGGAGGTAGGACTACGCACTAGAGGTACACGTGTCAATGGTAGATTAGTTCCCTTAAATCATGTATTAGCTAGTGGTGATCAAGTAGAAGTAATTACTTCTGAAAACAAAAAACCTAGTGTGAGCTGGTTAGAATATGTTACGACGACTAGAGCTAAAAACAAGATTAAAAACGCATTAAACGAAGACACTAAGCGCATTGCAGAAGATGGTAAAGAGCAGTTAATTCGAAAACTGAAGCACTTAAAGATTAATTTAGATGAAAAAGTTGTCAATGAAATGGTCGCTTATTTTAAATTAAAGACAAGTCAAGATCTATTTTATCGCATTGGTGCAGGAGTAATTGATAATACCCAATTAAAAGAATATGCAGCTAATAGAAATAATACGCTGTTTAATTTCTTTAAAAAGACCATCAAAAGAACTCCATCTATCCCTGCTATGGCAGATAGTACTGCTAATAAAGCTGGTGATCTATTAGTGTTCGGAAAAGAGAAAGAAAAGTTAGATTATAAACTAGCTACTTGCTGTAACCCTATACCTGGTGATGATGCTTTTGGGTTCGTGACCATTAATGAGGGAATTAAAGTTCATAAGACTGACTGTCCTAATGCTATAAGTATGCGTTCTAATTATGCATATAGAATCATACAGGCATCGTGGGTAGATTCTAAAGAAGCGATGAACTTCGAAGCTACAATAAACATCACAGGAATGGATTCTGCGGGATTAACTGGGGACATAACGCGAATTATCATAGAAAGTAAAGTAATAAACATTCGTAGTATATCGTTAAGTGAGAATGCAGGTATCTTTAAAGGGTCAATAACTGTTATCGTACCCAATAATGATGTGTTGAAAAAAATGATGGGTAACCTTAAGAAAATAGAAGGGGTTGAAAAAGTAACAAGGGTCAATCCATCATAAAATAATGATAATTTATAGTGATATAGACTAAGCTTATTTTAAAAGTTTCGGTACAAACGAAAATAGCTCTATATTTGCAACTAAGATATTTTTTAATATGGGAAGTGAAAAAAATCAAGAAATCGTTAAAAATGTTTTCACGAAGTTTCTAGAAGAAAGAGGACATCGTAAAACACCTGAAAGATATGCTATTCTTCAAGAAATATATGATAGCGAAGAGCACTTTGACATTGAGTCTCTTTACATTAAGATGAAGAACAAGAACTATAGAGTTAGTAGAGCTACTCTATATAACACTATTGAAATTCTTTTAGAATGTGGGTTGGTAAGAAGACATCAATTTGGACAAAACCAAGCACATTATGAGAAGTCTTATTTCGATAAGCAGCATGACCACATTATCTTAACTGACACAGGAGAGGTTATAGAGTTTTGTGATCCACGTATACAAACAATTAAAAAGACAATTGAAGAAATCTTTAATATAGATATTCACAATCACTCACTTTATTTCTATGGAAGTAGAAAGAATACTGAAGCTGAAGGAACTGTGGAAAACAACAACTAAATTTCAAACTTTTTAACAACACAAACAATGACAGTAGACTTACTACTAGGCTTGCAATGGGGCGATGAAGGAAAAGGTAAAATCGTAGATGTACTAACTTCTAAATATGACATCATTGCTCGTTTTCAAGGAGGACCAAACGCAGGACACACTTTAGAATTTGACGGAATTAAACACGTATTGCGCACTATTCCATCTGGGATATTTCATCAAAATTCTATTAACATCATCGGTAACGGTGTAGTTATTGACCCTGTGGTTTTCATCAAAGAGCTTGAGGGATTAGAGAAGTTCAATATCGACATTTATACGAGATTATTAATTTCTAGAAAAGCTCACTTAATCTTACCTACTCACCGCTTACTAGATGCTGCTTCAGAAGCTGCAAAAGGAAAAGCGAAAATCGGATCTACACTTAAAGGTATTGGCCCAACGTATATGGACAAAACTGGTAGAAATGGTTTAAGAGTTGGGGATATCGAACTTGCAGATTTTAAAGAACGTTACCGTACTTTAGCTGATAAGCACGAAGCAATGATTAAGTTTCACGATGTAGAATTACAGTACAACTTAGCTGAACTAGAAGAAGAATTCTTCACAGCAGTTGAACAATTAAAGAAACTGACGTTCATTGATAGTGAAAACTATATCCACACTGCACTAAGAGAGGGTAAATCAGTATTAGCTGAAGGAGCTCAAGGGTCATTACTAGATGTTGATTTTGGAACATATCCATTCGTTACATCATCTACTACTACAGCAGCAGGTGCATGTACAGGATTAGGTATCGCTCCTAATAAAGTTAAAAATGTATTTGGTATATTTAAAGCATATACTACACGTGTAGGTAGTGGACCATTCCCTACTGAACTAAGCGACGAGATCGGTGCTACTATGGCAAACGTAGGTCGTGAGTTCGGATCTGTTACAGGTCGTGCTAGACGTTGTGGTTGGTTAGACTTAGTTGCTCTTAAATATGCAGTAGATGTAAATGGAGTAACTGAACTTTATATGATGAAAGCTGATGTATTATCAGGTTTTGAAACATTAAAAGTATGTACTAAATACCAATATAAAGGACAAGAGATCACTCACCTACCTTATAATATCGAGCCAGAGAACGTAGAACCTATCTATGTAGAGAAAAAAGGATGGAAAGCTGACTTAACAGGTATGACTGAATACAGTCAATTACCTGAGGAACTTAAAGAATATATCAAGTTTATCGAAGATGAAGTTGGTGTGCCTGTAAAAATAGTTTCTGTAGGTCCTGATAGAACACAGACTATCATAAAATAATATATACTAAAAACACTTCTTCGGGAGTGTTTTTTTTTTGCTTCTTTCACAAAGGAAGTAAACCTTTCTTGCTTTATATTATTGCTAAAAGTGTTGAATACCCAACTATTTATCTCTCAGATACATCATTACTACACCGATTGTTTATAAATTCTTCTTAACTAAATTCTTTGTGCGTATTTTTTACTTAAATTTGAAAAAAATATAGCGTCTTGAGAACATTACCGTATTATATACTTTTTATATTATTCGCATTACTAGGTTTTAGTCAAAACAAAAAAAAAATCATCATACATCACGCAGATTACTCCGATATAAACTACGAAGTATTGCCTGATGCTGTTCTACTTACAGGTAACATATCTGCAGAACATGACGGTATGGTTATGAGTTGTAACAAAGCGTATTTCTTTGAAAAAGAGAACTACCTTAAACTATTTGGTAATGTCCAAATTATACAAGGAGACACCCTTACTCTTAACAGTAAATACGCTGAATATAATGGCGTAAATGGATTTGCTTATGCACAAGGTGATGTAGTTATGACTTCACCAGACTCATCATTAGAAACAGACACTTTAAAATTCGATAGATTTAAAGACTTAGTCTTTTATGACTCACACGCTGTTATTCACAATAAAGGAAGTGTACTAGAAAGTCAAAAAGGAAGATATTACACAGCTGAAAAGAAGTTTCAATTCTTCACTGCTGTAAAGATTACATCAGAAAAAGGTACAGTGATTAAGTCTAATCACTTAGACTTTTATGAGGTACCACAACATTCTTATGTATTCGGCCCATCTACTATTACTAATAAAGAAGATTTTATCTATACTGAGAATGGATTCTACGATGTAAGAAAAGATCTAGGTAAGATGGTTAAGAACTCATACATCTGGTATGACAAGAGAAAAATAGAAGGCGACTCAATCTATTACTCTAGAGCGAAGGATTATGCATCTGCTACAAATAATGTGAGAATCACAGACACAATCAATAAAAGTAAAATCACAGGACACTACGCTGAGCTATATAAAGCTAAAGACTCAATGTTCGTGACTAAAAAAGCATTAGTTAGCATGAAGTCTCAAGAAGGAGACTCTGTATATATGCACGCTCCGCGTATATTGCTTACAGGTAAAGATAAAGAACGTGTTATCCGTGCCTTTAATGACGCTCGTATCTTACGCGATAGTATGAGTGGTAAGGCAGACTCTATACACTGGAGTGAAAAAGCGGGATTAACACAGATGATTGGCAAGCCTGTATTATGGAATGGAGATACGCAACTTACTGGTCGTTTTATCCATTTGATTAGCAATATGGAGACACAAAAAATAGATTCATTAAAAGTACTTGAGAATGCCTTTGCCATTCAAAAAGACACTATCGGAGATGGCTATAATCAATTAAAAGGTGTTAACTTATATGGTAAGTTTAAAGACAGTAAGTTAGATGAGTTAGACCTAATTAAGAATGCAGAGATCATCTACTATATGTATAATGATCAAAATGAATTAGTAGGAATAGACAAAGGTATTTGCAGTCATATAAATGTAACTTTTGACGACGGTAAAATTAGTACAGCTACTAAATTTGTCGACCCAAAAGGGGACTTATATCCTGAGCCATTACTACCTAAGAATGCCCGACAATTAAGAGACTTCCTCTATAGAGGTGAAGAAAGAATAAATACTCTAGCAGATATCTTCACGGATGAAGAACTAGCTAAAGAGAAAAAAGGAGAAGAAGCAAGAGATGCAAAAAAAGAAAATGCAAACAAACCGCTAACTGTTCAACCCGAAACAATAAAAGGGACTCCTGGACTGTCAAAACAGTTGAAAAAGAACAAAAAACCAAAACAGAACAATACGTCTAAACAAGACAAAAAGTAGTGTAATGAAAGAAGATTTTTATAAATACCAAGCACAGACATCACCTAATCCATTAGCAATGCAAGTAGCATATGCTAAGGGTTCATACATATATGATACAAATAATAAAGCATACTTAGACTTTGTAGCAGGAGTATCAGCATGTACCTTAGGACATCAACATCCAAGGGTTAATCAAGCGATAAAAGATCAACTTGATAAATATTCTCACGTAATGGTATATGGAGAGTATATTCAAGATCCTGCTGTAGAATTCTGTAGAATATTAGCAGAGAATATCCCTGCTCCTCTTAACAAGACTTACTTAGTTAACTCAGGTACAGAGGCTACAGAAGGTGCTTTAAAATTAGCGAGAAGAGTAACGGGTAGAAGTCAGTTAATCTCTTGTTTTAATGCGTACCATGGTAATACAATGGGATCAATGAGTGTGATGGGATTCGAAGAGAGAAAACGCGCATTCAGACCATTACTACCTGATGTAGATTTCATCCACTTTAACTGTGTTGAGGACTTACAAAAGATAACTAATAAAACTGCAGGTATCATCTTAGAAACTATTCAAGGTGGAGCTGGTTTTGTAGAGCCTTTTGATGGTTTCTTAACTAAAGTAAAAGAGAGATGTACAGAGGTAGGAGCCTTAATGATCGTAGATGAGATACAGCCTGGATTCGGAAGAACAGGTAAACTATTTGGTTTTCAAAACTATGATGTAGTACCCGACATTATCGTTATGGGTAAAGGAATGGGTGGAGGAATGCCAGTAGGTGCATTTACAGCAAGTGATGCACACATGGATTTACTTTATGACAATCCTAAGTTTGGGCATATTACTACGTTCGGAGGGCACCCAGTTATCGCTGCGGCTAGTTTAGCTACGTTAAAAGAGCTAGTAGAAACAGATATAATGGAACAGACTCTTGTCAAGGAACAATTATTCAGAGAGCTATTAGTTCATCCATTAATAGAAGAAATCAGAGGACGTGGATTAATGATCGCCCCAATGACTAAGAGCGCTGATATTACGAATAGCGTAATAATGAAGTGTCAAGAGAAAGGATTAATCTTATTCTGGTTATTATTCGAAGGAAAAGCTATCAGAATCACTCCTCCTCTAACGATATCAGAAGAAGAAATAAAAGAAGGATGTGCTATCATTATTGAAGCACTAAATGAAGTACAAAAAGAATTAGGATTATAATATCCTACATAATCAATTTAAACAAATATGCATTTAGATAACGAAGAAGAAGAATACAAATTATCTCTATCTCGTTTTGAATCAATGTTAAAAACCAATAAGGTTCTATTTTTTGATTCAGAAGAATTTGAGAATATCATTCTACACTACCTCGATTCTGGAAAGCTAAACTTAGCGAATAAAGCGCTTAAACTTGGATTAGAACAACATCCTAACTCTATTGGTTTAAAACTAGTGGAAGTAGAATTATTAATATTCCAAAACAAGTTAGAAGCGGCAGATCGCTTACTTAACGAAATAGAAAGTATTGATCCGGAGAATGAAGAAGTCTTTATTCAACGTGCAACTGTGTATTCTAAAAAAGGAAGACACGAAGATGCTATTGTATCACTACAAAAAGCTTTAACATTAACAGAAGATCTATCAGATGTCTATTCCTTATTAGGAATGGAATATCTATTATTAGACAATATAGAATTAGCTAGAGATAACTTTATACTATGTTTAGAGCATGACGACGAAGATCAGTCTGCACTATATAATGTGGTATACTGTTTTGATTTTTTAAGTGAACATGACGAGGCTATAGATTTCTTAAATAACTTTATAGATAAAGCTCCTTATAGCGAGATTGCTTGGCATCAATTAGGAAGACAGTACTTCGCTATTAAAAATTATGAAAAAGCTGAGTGGGCATTTGACTATGCTACTTTAATAGATGAAGAATTTATAGGTGCCTATGTTGAAAAAGGCAAGACACAAGAGAAATTAAACAAGTTTAAGGAAGCGATAGAGAACTATATGATTACTCTTGAACTAGATGATCCTACTTCATATGTATTGATGCGCATAGGTAGCTGTTATGAAAGCTTAAACAACTTCCCTCAAGCGTACCAATATTATAAAAAAGCAGTACACGAAGATCCTATGCTAGATAAGGGGTGGATAGCACTTACAGATCTATGTATCTTAGAGTCTAATTATGATAAAGCACTATTCTATTTACAAAAAGCATTGCAAATAGACGAATTCAATGAAAAATACTGGATTAGACATGCTATATTAAACAAAACATTGTTTAATTTTGAAGAAGCTGAACGTGGATATAAAGTTGCTGCTGAGCTTGGTAGCGACATTGTAGAGCATTGGACAGGATGGGCTGATGTATTGTATTTATTAGGTGACTTTGAGAAAGCAATAGAGAAGTTATTACAGATAGCTAACTTCCATGCCAATGAAGCCGATATAGATTATAGATTAGCCGTTATATACTTTACTCTTCACGATATAGATAAAGGGACAGAGTATTTAATTAGTGGGTTAAATAAAGACTTTGAAAAGAGAACACTGATAGAAACTTACTTCCCTAATCAATGGGAGAACCCGATAGTACAGAGTATTATTAAGAATCATAAATAAATAAAAAAGCTATTCAATTGAATAGCTTTTTTTTATAACTAAAAATATGGATAAACGCTACGGATTAATAGGTAAAAATATAGATTACTCTTTCTCACGTGCCTATTTTGCAGAGAAATTCGAGAAACTAAAAAACAAGAATAGCGAGTATGTAAACTTTGATTTACAATCTATCAGTGAATTTGGTGATCTGTTGGAATCACAGAAAAACCTTAGAGGCCTTAATGTGACTATTCCATATAAGCAATCAATTATTCCTTACCTAGACTCTCTTTCTAAAAAAGCAAAGGCTATAGGAGCTGTAAATACTATCCAAATAACTAAATCGGGTAAACTAAAAGGTTACAATACGGATTGGTATGGTTTCTACTATTCTTTAAAACCACTACTAAAGTTTCACCATAAAAGAGCATTAATACTTGGTACTGGAGGAGCAAGTAAGGCTATTGAGTATGCTCTAAAGAAGCTAGGATTAAAATATACATTTGTCAGTAGAACCAAAGATGCCAATACCTTACTCTACTCGGAACTGACTGAAGAAATCATGGCTAAATACACGCTGATAATTAATACTACTCCTGTGGGAACCTTCCCCAACGTAGATCTAATGCCAGAAGTTGCTGTTGAATATCTATCTGAAAGACATATTGTATATGACCTTATTTACAATCCAGAGGAGACAGCGCTTATGAAAGCTGCTAAATTAAAAGGAGCGAAAGTTAAGAATGGTTATGAAATGTTAGTGCTTCAAGCTGAAAAGGCATATAAAATTTGGAATAAGCCATTTGTAGGTGATTAATAGTAAATAATTGATTTCTTAGACACTAGCTAAATTAAAGTACGAATTATTCATTATTTTTTATTAAATTTGAGAGAGCATGATATATAATCAAGCTTTACTACATATTGTTTAAATAAATACTTTTCAAACATGTTAGAACAAAAGAATGATAACCTGCATGAGCTAGCAGATGGACAAAAACCGGAATCAAATTCAGACGCGGTTGTCCCAACTGATAAAGAAAAAGCTCTTGATTCTATTACCGCATCAAATGCTGCAGAAGGTGAGGATTTAGAATCTTTACAAGATACTAACATCCCAACAGTCAATTATGAAAAGTTAGATCTGGAAAAACTAACTAAAGAACTTCACAAGCTAATTAAACATCACAAGGTAACTGCTATCAAAGATCACGTAGAAGAAATCAAAAAAGAATTCTATCGTAAATACAGTGATTTAATAGACGAAAAGAAAGATGCTTTCTTTGAAGAAAACCCTGATGCAAATGATTCAGACTTCCAGTATAATCTGCCGATTAAGACTGAGTTTGATCATAACTATGAAGAATTTAGAGTTGCCAAAAATGCATATTTTAAGCAACTTCAAAATAATCTAAACGTTAACCTTGAAAAACGCTTATCTATCATTGAGAAATTAAAACAACTCATAGATAATAGCGAAAACAATGGAGACGCTTTAAAACAACTTGGCGAGCTTAGAGATGAGTGGAAAGCAGCTGGGCCAATACCAAAAGATAAATACAATCACGTTTGGAACAACTATCATTTTCATGTAGAAAGATTCTATGATCAACTACACTTAGATAGAGAATCAAGAGATCTAGACTTTAAATATAACCTAGATCAAAAACTGAAACTTATCGCAAGAGCAGAAGAGTTACTTGATAACCCTGATGTAATTAAATCTTTCAGAGAACTACAGACATTCCACAGAATATGGAAAGAAGAGATAGGACCTGTAGATAGAGAGATTAGAGAAAAGATATGGGATCAGTTTAGTGAAATAACTAAACAGCTTCACGATAAGCGAGAATTATTATTTGATCAACTAAGAAGTGTTGAAAGAGAAAATCTAGCTTTAAAAGTCTCTATAATAAGCGAAATAGACCTGTTGTCTAAACAAAAAGTAGCTAATCATAACCAATGGCAAAAAGAAATTGCTAAAGTAGAAGAATTAAGACAGCGCTTCTTCTCTATTGGTAAAGTACCTGCGGAAAACAATGAAGAGGTTTGGAACCTTTTTAAGCTAGCTACTAGAAACTTCAACAGCAATAAAAACGCTTACTACAAAGAGTTAAAGAAAGAGCAACAAGACAACTACGCTAAGAAACTTGCTCTAATTAAGAGAGCACAGGAACTTAAGGATAGTGATGATTATGCTAAGGTTACTCCTATTATGAAAAAAATACAGGATGACTGGAAAATAATAGGTCACGTACCACGTAAATACTCTGATCAGCTTTGGGCAGACTTTAAAGAAGCTTGTAATTCTTATTTTGATCGCTTCCATGCTATCAAAAACAAAGAGAATGAAGTAGAAGTAGATGCTTATAATAGAAAGAAAGAATATCTTGATTTATTAAAAGGTTTTCAACTATCAGGAGATCACAAAACTGACCTAGGTGAAATTAAAAACCATATAAATAACTGGAAGTCTATAGGAGCTGTACCTGTAAATAAAAGATTTATAGAAGGTAAGTTTAATAAGATATTAGATGTTTTATTTGATAAACTTAGCTTAAGTAAAAGAGAAACAGAAGCTGTTAAATTTAACAACAGACTTGAATCTATACTTGAGACTAATGATAAGCGAAAACTACAGAATGAAGCTGTATTTATTCATCGCAAAATAGAAGAAATAAACTCTGCTGTAATCCAATTAGAGAACAATCTAGCTTATATTCACAACCCATCAGATGACAATCCTTTCGTTAAAGAGGTTAGAAAAAGTATAGAAAAACAAAAAGATGACTTGAAGATTTGGGAAGATAAATTGACTCAAATAAGAAACTTAGACAACTAGTACATCTAAATAGTATAAATAAAAAGCGGGGTAATCGTAATGATTACCCCGCTTTTTTAATTATCATAAGCTATTACTTTCCAGCTTTAGCGTCTAATGCTTTTAATTTGTCGTTCATCTCTAATGCACGATAAATGTTTCTCAAAGTACTAACAGCAGCTTCGTTATTAGGATTGATAGCGATAACTTTTTCTAAGTCATTCATCGCATCATTATAGATAGCGTGCTTTTCTTTTTTATAAGCTTCATACTTCTTATTATCCGCAGGAGAAAGACCTAAACTATTCATTTTATTAGTCAACTCTTGGTCTGGTTGTAATTTTAAGAAAGCCATATTTAAATAAGCATTCTCTGATTTAGGGTTGATACGGATAGCTTGTTCGTAGTATTTACGAGCATCATCAAAACGTCCAGCGTCAAAACTAGTCACCCCTAAGTTGTATAATAATACATCATCATTAGGATTCTTTAATAAAGCTTCTTTTGCTAACTCCTCGTATTTACCCATATTGTTAGACTTTAAATAAATGTCCATTTGAGTTAATAACAAGTTGATATCATCCGGGTTAGCTTTTCTAGCTTCAACAATAGTTTTCTCTGCTTCAGCAGTTTTTCCTTCTTGATTATAGATTAAAACTAAGTTCTTAAGTATCTCAGGACGCTTAGAATCCTCTTTTACAAACTTAGGATCTGTGTGTGTACCTTGTTTTACCATTAGGTCACGCATTTTAGAATCTTTACCAAAACTTTGTACTTGACCAGAAGCTTTTTCTACTGCTGTATAATAAGACTCACTTCCGTTGTATCCTATCTCTACTAATTTTTTATATTTCTCTACTGCATCAGCATAATCTTTAGAGTTAATCGCTGTAGATGCAGCATAGTATAAATACACTGTATCCTTAGGGTTTAACTCATATGCTTGACTAAAGCGTCTAGTAGCTCCTTTATAGTTAGCAGAACCGTTGTCTTCAATAGCTTTAGCTACTACTTTTCCAGCAACAGTATTTACTTCTTCTTGAGCTTGCTTAACAACTTTACTAGCTTTATTAGGCTCGAACTCATTTACTTTTTTGAATGAAGAAATAATAACATCAACGTTATTATCTACATCAATATCTTTTTCAACTTGTCCAAAAGCTAATGTATTTTTCAATGCGTAAAACTGAGCTTTCTCAGCATTACTAGCATTGTCTAATACAGCTTCTACTGCTTTTAACGCAGCAGTTGCTTCTGTTACATTACCTTTTTTTACAGCTTTCTCAGCATCTTTAAGCTCCTTTTTTTGAGCCATAGTCAACCCTGAAAACATCAAAGCTGACAATAAATAAACATATCCTTTATTCATAATGGTATAGTATGTTGTTTGTTACTATTCTAAATCATCGTTTGTTTGGTCTTCTATATCAATGATATTATCAACATCTCCTTCAATCATTTCACCATCTATCATTTCTTCTTCATCCTCACGCATTACTTTACATACTGCAGCGATAGAGTCAGTTCCTTTAATGTTAATTAGACGAACTCCTTGAGTTGCACGTCCCATAACACGTAAATCAGAAATCATCATACGAATAGTCAATCCTGATTTATTAATAATCATTAAGTCATCTGCATCAGTTACAGCATTAATAGACACTAATAATCCTGTTTTATCAGTAATATTCATTGTCTTAACACCTTTACCTCCACGGTTAGTCTCACGATATTCATCTAAAGAAGAACGCTTACCGTATCCGTTCTCAGATACCACTAAGATTTCACTTTCAAGATCACTTACAGATACCATTCCGATTACTTCATCCTTATCACTTGCAAGAGTTATACCTCTTACTCCTGATGCAGTTCTACCCATTGGACGAGTTTTCTCTTCATCAAAACGAACTAACTTACCAGAGCGTAATGCGATTAACACCTTACTCTTACCATCAGTTAATTTTGCTTCTAATAGTTCATCATCTTCCTTAATCGTAATTGCATTAATACCATTCTGACGAGGACGAGAATACTGCTCTAAAGGAGTTTTCTTAACCTGTCCTTGTTTAGTAGCCATAATCACGAAGTGATTATTGATATACTCTTCATCTTTAAGATCTTGAGTACAAATAAATGCTTTCACTTTATCGTCATTCTCGATATTAATCAAGTTCTGAATAGCGCGTCCTTTACTTGTTTTAGTACCTTCTGGTATTTCGTAAACTCTCATCCAGAAACACTTACCTTTTTGAGTAAAGAATAACATATATTGGTGATTAGTAGCCACGTACATATGCTCTAAGAAATCTTGATCTCTTGTTCCAGCAGACTTCTGTCCTACTCCACCTCTATTCTGAGTTTTGTATTCTGATAATGGTGTACGCTTAATATATCCAGCGTGAGAAATAGTAATCACTACTTGCTCATCTGCTATTAAGTCAGTGATACTTACATCACCACCAGCATATTCTATTATAGAACGACGCTCATCACCATATTTTGTTCTTATTTCTACTAATTCCTCTTTAATTAAGTCCATTCTTAGCTCTTTACTAGCTAATAACTCTCTTAAATGAGTAATTAATTTCATAATTTCATCATACTCAGCACGTAGTTTATCTTGCTCTAGTCCTGTTAACTGACGTAAACGCATCTCAACAATTGCACGAGCTTGAATCTCAGATAATTTAAATGCTTCGATTAATTTATTTCTAGCCTCATCTGCATTATTAGATGCACGGATTAAACGAATAACTTCATCGATATTATCAGAAGCAATGATTAACCCCTCTAATATATGCGCTCTCTCTTCTGCTTTTCTTAATTCGTATTGAGTTCTACGAGTTACTACATCATGTCTGTGCTCTACGAAGTGATAGATTAATTCTTTTAAATCTAGCATCTGAGGTCTTCCGTTAACTAACGCAATGTTATTAACGCTGAATGAAGACTGTAGTTGAGTATATTTATAAAGTGTATTTAATACAATGTTCGGTACAGCATCACGTTTTAACACGTATACGATACGCATACCATTTCTATCAGATTCATCACGGATAGTAGCGATACCTTCGATTTTCTTCTCGTTAATAGCTTCAGCAGTCTTCTTAATCATCTCTGCTTTATTAACTTGGAAAGGAATTTCTGTAACGATGATTGACTCTCTACCATCTACTTCCTCGAAGTTAGCTTTAGCACGCATTACTACACGTCCTCTACCAGTTTTAAATGCTTCACGCACCCCTTCGTATCCATAAATAATTCCTCCCGTAGGGAAATCTGGAGCCTTGATATAGTTCATTAACTCATCTATCGTAATATCATTATTATCAATATAAGCTAATGTTCCATCTATAACCTCAGTTAAGTTATGTGGTGCCATATTAGTAGCCATACCAACAGCAATACCAGAAGCTCCATTCACTAATAAAGTAGGTATTCTAGTAGGCATTACTTTAGGCTCTTCCAACGTATCATCAAAGTTCAACTGGAAGTCAACTGTTTCTTTATCTATATCAGCAAGAATATCTTCAGATAACTTTTTCATTCTTGCCTCAGTGTAACGCATCGCTGCAGGGCTATCACCATCTACAGATCCGAAGTTACCTTGTCCATCCACTAGTAAGTAACGCATACTCCAATCCTGAGCCATACGTACCATCGCGTCATACACAGAACTATCTCCGTGTGGGTGATACTTACCAAGAACTTCCCCTACAATTCTCGCTGACTTTTTATGTGCTCTATTAGACATCACGCCAAGCTCATACATTCCGAATAATACTCTTCGATGAACAGGTTTTAATCCATCTCTAACATCAGGAAGCGCTCTCGATACAATTACAGACATTGAATAATCAATGTATGCTGATTTCATTTGCTCCTCAATGTTAATAGGAATCAACTTTTCTCCTTCAGACATATGTATATAAAATTAAAAATTGTCAAATTATTAAACGCGCTAATATACGGTTTTTATAGGTTTTTCCCATCTAATTATACAAGTATTTAATTTGATTATTTAACTTTTTGTTTTTTAATATCATAAAATCGCAGAAAACAATTTTAAATAATTCTCACTCTGTCAACCATTCTCTTTATTAGCACTTTTTTATAAAAAAAAGCCTTACTTACTTTTATATTCTACTTTTTTTTTGTCACTTAGCTAATGTCAGCTTTATAGCATAGGTACACTTTTTGTATCTTTAGATATTATAAATGAATATTCACCTAATTTGAATTGAAAAATGGATGATAATTTCTCACAAGAAGTAAAAGATGTTATATCATATAGTAAAGACGAGGCTATCAGATTAAGCCACGACTCTATTGGTACAGAGCATCTATTACTAGGACTATTAAAAGTGGAACAAGGTGAAGCGTCTAATATTTTAAATAACTTAGACATAGATATCGATTTTCTACGTCATAAAATAGAAACATTAAACCCTGCTTCTCATAATAAAGAACTGCTTAATAACAAAGTACAACTACACTTAACCAAACAAGCTGAGCGCGCATTAAGGCTGACTTATCTTGAAGTTAAACTGTTTAAAAATGACGAGATTAACTCTGTTCATTTGCTACTTTGTATATTAAAAAACAGTGATGACCCTACGACTCAGATTTTAAATAAAATGAAAGTAGATTATGATTCTGTTAAGCAAGAATATGTAAATACCAAAGATTCTGAAAGCGGTGCTTCAGAGGATTTATTTGAAAGTCCTAAAGCACAGACTTATGATGAATCAAGCCAAGATGACAGTAAAAACACTGACAACTCTGACAACATTGGAACTAAAACTTCAAAAAGAAGTAAAACTCCTGTTTTAGATAATTTTGGTCGTGATTTAACAGAAATGGCCGAAAATGGTAAGCTAGATCCTGTAGTAGGTCGTGAAAAAGAGATCGAGAGAGTATCTCAAATCTTAAGTAGACGCAAGAAGAATAACCCTCTTCTTATTGGAGAACCTGGTGTGGGTAAATCTGCTATCGCAGAAGGACTAGCACTGCGTATTATCCAGAAGAAAGTTTCTCGTATTCTATATAACAAAAGAGTCGTGACACTAGACTTAGCCAGCCTTGTAGCGGGTACCAAGTACAGAGGTCAGTTTGAGGAGAGAATGAAAGCTGTGATGAACGAACTAGAGAAGAATGATGATATCATTCTATTCATAGACGAGATTCATACTATCGTAGGTGCAGGTGGAGCTACTGGTTCACTAGACGCATCTAATATGTTTAAACCTGCTCTAGCTAGAGGTGAGATCCAATGTATCGGTGCCACTACCCTAGATGAGTTTAGACAGCACATAGAGAAAGATGGTGCTTTAGAGCGTCGTTTCCAAAAAGTAATCGTAGAACCGACTACTGTAGACGAGACGATTACTATCTTAAACAACATTAAAGATAAATACGAAAGTCATCATAATGTAACGTACACTGATGAAGCTATCGAGGCGTGTGTGAAACTTACGAATAGATATATGAGCGACCGTTTCTTACCAGACAAGGCTATCGACGCTATGGATGAAGTAGGATCACGTGTACACATCACGAATATCAATGTACCAGATAATATCGTAGATCTTGAGCAAAGACTAGAGCTAGCGAAAGAGCAAAAGAACGAAATGGTACAAAAGCAAAAGTATGAAGAAGCTGCTCGCTTAAGAGATGATGAGAAACAACTAGAGAAAGACTTAGCTATCGCTCAAGAGAATTGGGAACAGGATGTTAAGGAGAACAGAATAGTGGTTACTGAAGAGGACGTTGCTGATGTAGTATCTATGATGACGGGTATACCTGTAAATAGAATAGCGGAGAAAGAGATTACTAAACTAGCTAATCTTCCTCAGTTAATTAAAGGCAAAGTAATCGGTCAGGACGAAGCTGTCTCTAAGATCGCTAAGGCTATTCAGAGAAACAGAGCTGGACTAAAAGATCCTAATAGACCTATCGGTTCATTTATCTTTTTAGGACAGACTGGTGTAGGTAAAACGCAGTTAGCGAAAGTTATCGCTAAAGAGATGTTTGACTCTGAAGAAGCACTTATCCGTATCGATATGAGTGAGTATATGGAGAAATTCGCGATCTCTAGATTAGTAGGAGCGCCTCCAGGATACGTAGGATACGAAGAAGGTGGTCAACTAACAGAGAAAATCAGAAGAAAACCATATAGTGTAATTCTATTTGATGAAATCGAGAAGGCACACCCAGACGTATTTAATATGTTATTACAAGTGCTAGATGATGGACACCTTACAGATAGTTTAGGTCGAAAAGTTGATTTTAGAAATACAATCATCATTATGACTTCTAACATCGGAGCTCGTCAACTAAAAGACTTTGGTCAAGGAGTTGGTTTTGGAACAAATGCAAGACAAGAACAAACTGGTCAAAACTCTAAGTCTGTAATAGAAAACGCACTGAAGAAAGCTTTTGCTCCTGAGTTCTTAAACAGAATAGATGACATCATTGTCTTCAATGCTTTAGAACGCAACCATATCGACCTAATCATCGATATCGAACTTAAAAAGTTATTTACTCGTATCACTGATCTAGGTTATAACCTAACATTAAGTGAAGATGCGAAAGACTTCATCGCTGAGAAAGGATTTGATAAACAATATGGAGCTAGACCGCTAAAACGAGCTATCCAGAAGTACATCGAAGACCCACTAGCAGAAGAGATCGTAAACTCTAAAATAACGCTAGGTGATAGTATCGAAATGAAACTAAACGAAGCAAAAGACGCATTAGAAGTATTAGTTAATGCACAGTAATATAAGTAAAGGGGCTGTCTCAAATGAGACAGCCCCTTGTTTTTTTGTTAATCTGATTTATAAAAACCTTATCACTAGAGACTATGGATGATTATAATCTTTTGACTTTTGGTTTATATAAAGCGAGTACTGATGAGTACTCTCTTTACAACTACTCTTTCTTCATTAACTCTTCAATAATGTCATTCTTAAACTTACTCATAGGTCGTTTATGATAATCAACTTCATTTTTTTCAATCCCAAAAATTAAGCGATACTTTTCTTCTTCTGATATTTGCAATCCTGAAAAAATATCTAACAATATATTTAAATAATTATCATTATACTTTTTCCTCAAATCAAACAAATCTCTCAACTCTAATTCATTATGAGCAGAATAAATTTCTTTTATTTTGTTTACTTCAACTGTTTGACTAACTTTAGTATTCAGACTATCTATCTCCACACTTAACTTGTCAATATCTTTTAGATAAGAATAACTAAACTTAAAGGTCTCTTCCATAAAATATGGATGAACAAGATTATTCCAATTATCTAACCACCATCGTTTACCATCTCCTTGTCCTTTTATATGATTACAAGACGGACAAGAAGGGATCAAGTTATAAAAATTTAATGCAGCAAAAGGAAAGTGAGTCTTAGGCAACCAATGATCTAGTTGGGCTCTACTATGATTATTAACCAATTGTAAAGTATAGTTTCTATTACAATACACACAAGTACTAATATTAAGTTTATTTAAGAAAGTTAACCCGTGGTTTTTTTGAAAATAATCTTCATAGCCTGAATTTACAAATAATCTCTTTAATGTTTCACTCTCTAAAAGAACAGAATTATCATTATAAAAATCAATAAGCTCTTCTATACTACCTTCTAAAAGCATATCAACGTTATTATACAGTAAAACTTCTAATCTCTTATTTTCTAAATTAAACTTATGTATACCACTATCACAACACCTACATTGATTATCCCCACAAGCATAACCTTCTTTGTTACGCTTAGTTTTTCGCCCTCTAAGCTTAATCTTTAACCAACAACTAAGTACGCTTCTATGATATGCTTTTGCTTCTTCAAAATTCTCTATAAACAACATACTAATTCTCTTTAAAAGCAATATCCGACATCTCTTTCATTTTTACAGCCAATAAGGGCTCTCCAATAAGCTTAATATACTGTTCCACTTCTTCTTTTGAGTACTTCACATCTAACACATCTAACTCTTTCGATAATTTCTCTTTAGCCTCTTTAAAAGTCTCTTGCATAGTCTCAGAAAAGAAAGTATTAGACATATTACTATCTAACTCATTAACGCTCTTCTTAAGGTACAAAAACTTAACAATACTATTAATCTTCTCCTTAGCAAACTCCCCCATAAAACCATTATCTAAGAAAAACTCATCTGCTAACAAATCATGTATATTTGCACCAAAAGAATTAATATTATCTCCTGCCTCAGGCTTACCTTCCCTTAACTTTAATACATTCTGTGACGGTACATCAGAGAGGATAAATGGAGAGTGAGTAATGAACATTATATTAATCCTCTTTATTTGCTTAAACTTATTCTTCTTTAATAAACCTAATAAGTCACTAACAAATGTTCTTTGTTGTTCAGGGTGAAAATACAGCTCTATCTCGTCTAATATTAAATTAACATTCTCATACGAATATATATCAGTACTCTCTTGTATTGAATCTAAATTCTTCAAATGATAGACTAATGAACTCAGTAATCCTATTTTCTGAAATTGTCCTGAACTAACTGCAGAGAAAGGAACATTGTCTTTCTTTGAATAAAACTCATAATCAAAAATAGGGGGTGGTAAAAGGTCAGATAACTCAGCAAACTCATCACTATTATTTACATGCACATCAAGAACTATTTCTCCAATATCATCAATACTTTCGACAACTTCTTTCCCTAAAGAAGCCTTGTTTTCCTTGTATATATTAGAATACAAATTTAGTAAATCAATTATTTGTTTATTGCTATTGGACTCACTATAAGTTGATAATAAAAAATTAGTCCTCCTAAACTTATCTGTAATATGACTTTTATCATTACTCAACTTCTCGAAATACTCCCTGTATTTATTCCTTATTATATTTTCATCAGTTTTAAAAAAGTTATTTAAACTAAAAAAATCCGCATATTGTGAATAGTGACTATACTTACAGACCTTAAATACTTTAACGACACAATACCAGAATAAATAGTCTTTAATTTCGGTTCTTTTAATATTTTCTTCATAAGAAATATCTCCATCTCTCATTCCATAATGGTCTAATAACACATCCCTCGAAAAACTCAAGTGTAATAAACTACTAATTACATCTATATTAAAATGACCAAGCTTTTCTTCAATTTTATCTATCCTACCATCAGTTATCCCGCCTTGTTTACTTATATTATCCCTAAGTGATTGCATCGTCACCATAGGCGTCATAACATGATTAAAGATTCTTGCTATAGAAGTTTCTTTTGTTTCATATTCCGAATGAGATGGTACAATATTATTTAAAGTCTTTATAGGATCTAAAAAAATCCCTCGTATAGCATATAGAAATTTCCCAAAAGAACGGATATCTTTACTAACTTTCCTGTTATTTCTAAATTTATTAATGCTTTCTACTTGACTTAATAGAGTTTCATTCTGCTCAATCCATTTAGCCAAATAATTAACTAAGGTATCGATGTCATTAATTGAAAATTTATCAAACTTACTTATATCAGATAGGTTAGTAAATTCTTCTCCTGTCTTCTTTAAAAAATTCTGGTCTAATATATCATTAACTATTTTATTAAAACTAAATTCTTTCAAATAGAAGCCAACAGTTTCAAACTTGTAATCCGGTATAATAGTTCGATATTCAGGATTCGTAAATAATAACACTGCTAACCTATTTTTCATCAAATGTTTCTCATTTCTAACATTAATCATTGCATCTTCGCGATATGGATGAATTACTAAAGGTGTTTGATATCCATCATTCTTATGAAATACTTTACTCAGCCAAGATTGTGTGTATCGAATATTCTTAGGCTTGCCTTTCGGTAAATAATCTTCATTTCCCTCATCCATATAATCATCTTCATCTAAACCATACAGAGAGTAATTAACATACATCGTAAAAAAATCCATTGCAAAATCTTCAACCTCAATCTCTTTTTCCCCACCATTCTTAAACACTTTTAAACAGGACTTTCCTTTAAGCATCTCATATAGTTCATCATCATCAAAATCGTAGACTTCAATAAGTCCAGTATCAGGATCTTCTCTTTCTTCAGAAGATACGAACTCGAAATCTAACTTTAATTTAAAGACTTCACCTCCTTTTAGAAAGTACACCTCTGCTTTAAGTCCATTAACATAAAGTAAATCTAACAGTCCTTTTTTAGAATGAAATATAAATTTACTCGTATTATTAAGAACTCGTATTAACAATTCCACTATAGCACTCTTTCCACTTCCGTTCTTTCCTACTATAGCCTGAACATTGATATATTTTAATGAAGACTCTGTATTTTTCTGTAGAAAGAAACCATTGGGTAAGTCTGTAACATCTTCCTTTTTGACAATATAATTACCATCTTTAGATTGTTTATATGAGTTATCAAAGAAGTAAAACTCATCTTCTTGTAAGTTCTTACGAACATTATCAGAACATCCTTTCAGCGGTCGTATAGCAAGTAATTTAAAGCTCATCGTTTAGCAAATTTAAGAATACTAATATACTTCACCTCGTTCAATCTAACATACGGAAATCCGTAAACTATCCCATTTATTTAGTCTACTAACCTTATCACTCCTTCTGTTCTTCTGTAATGTTGTCAACCTCTAAGATAGAGCGTGCTCCATCGATTACTCCCTCATCAGATTGTTTACTTTTAAGGGGAGTTTCTACTTCTTTAGACTCTTTGCTGATTGATTTAGTTACTAGACGGATATAGCCAGGTGGAGTCCATTTTTTCAGTTTAGGTTCTACTGCTTCAGGAGAATTAGCTAAAGACTGGGTATCAGAAGATACTTCTAAAGGATGTGTTGGCTTCTCTGCTACAGTATGTCCTTGTCCTACTATTTCCACTTCTTTGAAGGGGTGCCTGAAAGGTGGGGTAGTTTCTTCCTTGAAAGGCGGAGTAGCCTTATCTTCTGCACTTGTATCTGCTTTTTCTAGATACTGTTTTAGAGCGATTTCACGAGCTTGCCCGATAGGGGTAACTGCTGCTACTTCTTGATTTTCACTATCTGCTTCCTGTTTTTCATTTCCTGTTTTCTGATCTACATGCTCTGTTCCCTGTTTCACGTTCTCTGCTCCCTGTTTCTCTTTCTCTTTCTCTTTTTCTACTTCCACGTTTTCAAGCTCTAGAACACCGTGAAAACAACTCGTGCTATGGACACTGCCATCAGCTGCTTTCCACATACTCCAGAAGTAAACTCTACCTTTGTCCCAATCCGTTGGTACACTAAAATGAGCATATTTATCTACGCGATTGCCAATATTAGGGATGACTACAAATTGGTCTAATTGCTCGTTATATAGCATCATTGTAAGAACATCAGTATCTAACGTTAGCGCATTAATCAGGTTATTATCCCATTGTACTTTAAACTTTGCAGTCTTAAGGCGGTTAATCTTCTTGATAACGGCAGGAGCTAGATTTCCGATAGAAAGTAAGACTTCTTCTACTATGATATGTTGTTCTCCATTAACTAGCCCTATCCCCTGTTTCATAAGTCTTGAGATCATTTGCTCTTTACCCGTAATCCACTTTTCACCATTATACACAGGTGCACAATATGCGTTGACAAAATCCTTAAACTTACTAGCAAATGTTGACACTTGACTCATTTTATCCCATTGAATCAATTGCTTCATTGTAGGTTTTTTCCTTGATTTACGCGGTTTAGCACGTATGTAGTTTTTTCCTCTCCACATCGCTCCTACCACTGTTCCTACTTTTCCTCTTACTGCACCTAGTATACCCTGTTTGATTTCTGCCATAACTTATGTTTTTTTGTGTTTTTGGTTTTCTGTTTTTTGTTGGGGCGAATTGCAATTCGCCCGTACCTTTTTCTGTTTTGTAATATATAAAAATCAGCATACCAAGCACATAAGTATCAAAAAACTTTTATATGCTGTTCAGCCTAGTGATACTCTAACTTGGTAAGTGAATACAAATTAATTAGGCGCAATAAAAGGTTGAATTATTTTCTTTTTTAGTCAGATTTCATCTTATTCTATTAAAAAAAAGGCTTAAAACGAATAGCCCATTAGAGAAGAATAAGTGCAGAATAAGAGTAGTATAATTGGGCAGAATATTGTCAGCCCAACTATTGTCCTACTATTCTCCTATTACTGTCCTATCGTAGAGCAGTCACTCCCTATTTTACAGGGATTAACGAAGGTATTAGAGATATAGTATAATTTTCATTTCTACACAAAACAACTAAATATCAACACATTACCTTAATTAGTAATTGAAAAAAACATGCAAAAAAGTACACTATAGATATTCTAGAGGCTTTATACAGGGGGTGATATAAAAAATGGGGATTCAGAAAGGTTAGGATTTGACTTTTATCATATAGAGAGGTGGTGAATAAAGAAAAAATATAAACAATTTTGAGTGGCATATCTAAACAGAACTACTTGATATGGCTAAAAACTATATGTATAAAAGAACCTCTGATTATATACTAAGATTGCAGCTCTATCCCAAAAAAAGCTAGAATAAGAGATTTTAAGCTATACTTTATCGCTAATCGTTAATTCCTAAATTACCTCATTAAATTGTAAACTCGTTGAGACTATAACTACACCTTCTAACTATACGTCAGATAAGCGATTCTAGGGAGACTGCTTCCTCTTCAATAATTGCTAAAACAAAATAAGGGCACAAACGAAATCCCCACTCCACTATACTTCTTCTTATCACATCTATAATATGTTGCGAAATCATTAAATTTTATATTTTTTTTCATTGTCATATAAAAGCATTATATTTAATACAGTACATTCGCATTAGATTTTTATTATTATATGTTAGACAAAGTTATTGTTGGTAGTGAAGAATGGTGTTCTTTTTCTACTTTAAATATCCCCGCTATTAAAGCTAGAGTTGATTCAGGTGCTAAGACATCTGCACTACACGCTATAAACATTGTTCCTTTTGAGAAAGAGGGTGAGAAGTGGGTTAAATTTGATGTCAATCCTCTTCAAAACAATGGGAAAACAATTATCCACTGTGAATCCAAAGTAGTAGATAAAAGAATTGTCAAAAGTTCTAGCGGAACTAGAGAGTCTAGATATGTTATCCAAACTGAGATATCTATCGATAACACTACGTGGGTTATAGAATTGACTTTAACGAATAGAGATTCTATGGGATATAGAATGCTATTAGGTAGAGAAGCTATGGGTGGTCGCGTATTAGTAGATCCTGAGAAACACTTCTTATTAGGTCAGCCTACAGTAGAAAAATTAGAAGAATACTATACTAAACCTAAAACAGATAAGAAAGGTCTTCGCATTGGGCTATTAGCAAGTAATCCTGAATTATATAGTAATAAGAGAATTATAGAAGCTGGTGAATTAAGAGGGCACGAGATGCACTTCCTTAATCTGAAGTATTGCTATATGAAACTAGATGCTAACCAACCAGAGATTCACTATAGAGGTGGTAGAATATTAAATGACTTTGACGCCGTGATCCCACGTATCCGCCCTAGTATGACGTACTACGGATGTGCATTAACACGTCACTTCGAGTCTCTAAAAGTCTACAGTCTTAACAATGCTGCTGCTATCACACAGTCTAGAGATAAATTATTCTCACTACAGTTATTATTAAATAACGGAATAGATATCCCTACTACTGGTTTTGCTAATTCGCCTTTAGATACGAATGACTTAATCAAGATGGTCGGTGGAAGTCCACTAATCGTAAAGTTATTAGAAGGTACTCAAGGAAAAGGTGTAGTGTTAGCCGAAACGAAGAAAGCTGCTGAGAGTGTTATTAATGCTTTCAAAAGTCTTAACGCTAACATCTTAGTTCAAGAGTTTATTAAAGAGGCTAACGGCAAAGATATCCGTTGTTTCGTAATAGACGGAAAAGTGGTTGCTGCTATCCAACGTGAGGCTGTTCCTGGAGAATTCAGAGCAAATATCCACTTAGGAGGTACTGCTTCTATAATCAAAGTAACTCCTGAAGAAAAGAAAATAGCAATTAGAGCTGCTAAAGCAATGAACCTAAAAGTAGCGGGGGTTGATATAATCCGTTCAGCTAAAGGTCCTTTATTGCTAGAAGTAAACTCTTCGCCTGGATTAGAAGGAATCGAAGGAGCTACAAATTTAGATATCGCATCAGAAATGATCAAAGCTATAGAAAAACAAGTTAAATGGTAAACTGTAAGTGATGGCTAATAACCATCACTTTTTTTTTAATTAGACTCGCATGAACCCATCTACTAACGGCTGGATAAAAAAGTATTTTACTGAGAAAAACCAATATCAAATATTCGCTTCTGATAATAGTGAGGATATCTCTACTATGGTCAGAAAAATAGGGTTTAGCTATGGTATCATCGATATAGCTGAACTTCCTGATATCTATAAAAACTTTAAATATACGCAAGAAGAACTGTCTAAGATATGCTACTTACAACTCTTAGAGAAAGTATTTAATATTCACCTGAAGTCAGATGATACAGATCAATTCATAACGACGCTAATAGACTTCTACGATATACTTATTCCTCATAAGACTAATATCATAACTGGCTTTTTTAACGATAAGAATCCCTATAGTAAACTAGAGAATATATTCTCTCTACGCTGTAAAGAACACTTCTTCTCTGAGTCTAAGAGCAACGATTTTGTGCTAAATATGATTCTATTATTCATTGATATACTTGCGTTTGAAGCTTATATCAATGAAAAAATTGATCCTAATGTATTCACACAACATATAGTAGAACAACTAAAAGAGATTACCCTTTCGTTTAAAAAGAATCAAAATCAACCCAATAAAAAGGATTTACAACTAATCACCTTTTTAGAATCTAATAAATCATTAGACACTGACCCTATCAAATTGAGGCCTAGTATCAACTTTGAAAGTAATTTTATTATTGATTACATAGTTTGCAACTCATGGGATAACGAGGCACAAGAAATTGAGTTACCGGATTTCAGTCAGGCACCCTATTCTACTATCTTATACAGTGAAGATAAACTAAAAGAGAGTATATTCTACTTTGAGAAAGTATTAGAAAAAAACAATAAAGAATATTATTACTATAAATCTAGTAACCTATTTGATAATGTGATTAAGAATTCTAGTAGTTATATAGAACTTTTACTTACTAGGAATAAAGGAAGACTAATAAAAGAATTGCAAAAGAATACGCAACTTATGAAGTTATTAGTGGACTCTACACGTAGAGATTTAAATAAGGAAGAAAAAAAGATGGTTAAAAAACAAACTATTGAAGTTATTAAAACCATCCCTTCTCTTGCTATCTTTATTTTGCCAGGAGGGACTATTCTATTACCTATTTTACTAAGGTTTATCCCTTCCCTATTGCCTTCATCATTTAATGAAAATACGGATGACTAAAAGTTATATCTTCTTAAAGCGAAGTTGATATACTTCATCTAGATCGTTATTATTCATCAGGTTTACACCTAAGTCAGTAACATATCCAGAGTTAAGTCCGTAAACCCAACCGTGTATACTCAAATCCTGATTACGAGCCCAAGCCTCTTGTACAATAGAGGTTTTCGCTAAATCATAGACTTGTTCATGTACATTCAGTTCTACAAAACGATTAAAACGAGCCACTTCATCATCTATCTGATCTAGTTCTTGATTATGTAGTCTATAAACGGTCTTGATATGTCGAATCCAGTTATCAATTAGCCCATACGACTCATTCTTCATAGCAGCTAATACACCACCACAGCCATAATGCCCACACACGATAATATCCTTAATCTTTAAGATATTAACTGCGTAGTCTAGTACACTTAGCATATTCATATCTGAGTGAATGACCATGTTAGCGATGTTACGATGTACGAATACATCACCTGGCTCTGCTCCGATGATCTCGTTAGCAGGCACTCTACTGTCCGAACATCCTATCCATAACACTGGAGGAGTCTGCTTCTCTGATAGTCGCTTAAAATAGTCAGGATTAACTGATAGTCTATCCTCTACCCATTCTCTATTGCGTTCTAATATCTTTTTGTAAAACTCACTATGTGCCATAGTCTTATTTTTTATCAATAAACATCTCTTTTACGATGTTTACCTCTCCTGTTTCTACTTTATAAAACGCACCTACGATACCTATCTCTCCTGATTCATACATCTCGCTTAATACTGTACTAGTACTAAGAATATGGTCGATAGTATACTCTACGTTGTGATAAGCTACTAAGTCCACCGCTTCTTTAGAGTGGATATCTAAGTCGCTATTATTTGCTTTTACATAATCTATAGATGGCTCTACTTTAGCTAATAAATTAGTTAAATGTCCAAGTTTAGCCCCTTTACACGCTCCTGTAATAGCCCCACAATGTGAATGACCTAATACCATAATAAGCTTGCTATTTGCTAACTTACATGCGAACTCCATCGATCCGATAATATCCTCATTCAAAACATTACCCGCTATACGTGCGCTGAATATGTCTCCTAATCCTTGATCGAAGATTAACTCTGCTGAAGTACGGCTATCTATACAGCTAAGTATAATAGCGAAAGGGTACTGCCCTTCTTTAGTAGAGTTAACTTGTTCTAATAAATTACTATGAGCTTTTAAGTTTTCCACAAAGCGTTTATTCCCTTCAGTTAAAAAAGAAAGTGCTAACTGTGGCGTAAGTGATTTTTGGTCTTCTATGTTGTGTAGTCTCATTCTAATTGTTGTTTATAATTCTAAACTGTTGACAAAAATACAAAACAATCAATATAATATGTCAAATTAATATTTTTTGAACAGATTTTTATCAATAAGGCAATTCATAAACACTATTTAACACAAAACCATCCTTCCATACTCTAACATTACTTTCTAAACGAAGCAAAAGGAATAGAACTCCCTTAGTTATTAGAATATGTTGACAGTTCATACTACTATTTTTAAATAGAAAGAATTTTAAAATAATATAAACGACTAAAACTAGCTATATCAATCACTTAATATCGTTATTAAAAGTTAACATAAATATAAAATACAAAAATATTTGCTTCTATATTAAAATAGTTAATACATTTGCAACACAAAATAACAGGAGGAAGAATTTGTACTGATTGCAACCTCGGTAAAAAATGCTAAAGCAGAAATTCATACTTCCCCTTTAGCCATTTCCTCTATTTTTAATTTATAAAAAATAATTATTATGGCTTATTACTTTACATCTGAATCAGTAAGTGAAGGACATCCAGATAAAATTGCTGACCAAATATCTGATGCTTTAATCGACAACTTTTTAGCATTTGACCAAGACTCAAAGGTAGCTTGTGAAACATTAGTTACTACTGGACAGGTTATCTTAGCTGGTGAAGTTAAATCAAATACATACTTAGACGTACAACAGATCGCTAGAGATGTAATCAAACGCATTGGTTACACGAAAAGTGAATATATGTTTGAGGCTAACTCATGTGGTATCTTATCTGCTATTCACGAACAGTCTGCAGATATTAATCAAGGTGTAGACAGAAAAAGTCCTGAAGAACAAGGAGCTGGTGACCAAGGAATGATGTTTGGTTACGCTACTAAAGAAACTGAGGATTATATGCCTTTAGCTTTAGACCTTTCTCATAAACTACTACAAGAATTAGCAGCTATCAGAAGAGAGAGTACTGAAGTTACTTATCTTAGACCTGATGCGAAGAGTCAAGTTACTTTAGAATATGATGATAATAACACTCCTATCAGAATCGTTACTATCGTTCTTTCTACTCAACATGATGATTTCATCAAACCAGTTGACAACTCAGTTGAAGCTAAAATTGCTGCAGAGAAAACAATGCAAGCACAAATAGAAAAAGACATCAAAGAAGTATTGATTGCACGTGTATTAAATAAATACCCTCAATACAAATACTTATTTGAAAACAACGAAGAAATAGAGTACTTAATTAATCCAACAGGTGTATTCGTTATCGGAGGTCCTCATGGAGATACTGGTCTTACAGGTCGTAAGATTATCGTAGATACTTATGGTGGAAAAGGTGCTCACGGTGGTGGTGCATTCTCTGGAAAAGATCCAAGTAAAGTAGACCGTAGTGCAGCTTATGCAACTAGACATATCGCTAAGAACTTAGTGGCTGCTGGTGTAGCTGACGAAGTATTAGTACAAGTATCTTATGCTATCGGAGTAGCTAAACCAACAGGTTTATACATCAATACGTATGGAACTAGTAATGTTAACCTAACAGATGGAGAGATTGCTAAGAAAGTAAGTGAGTTATTTGATCTAAGACCTTATTTCATAGAAACTAGTCTTAAGCTTAGAAACCCTATCTATAGTGAGACAGCTGCTTACGGACACATGGGACGTAAACCACAGACGGTAACTAAGGTATTCACTAGACCAGGTGGAGAAACTAAAGAAATCGAAGTAGAGTTATTTACTTGGGAAAAATTAGATAGAATAGAAGATATCAAAGCTTCTTTCAATATTTAATATATACCCATTCAATTATATAGAAGAGGAACTGTTTATAGCAGTTCCTTTTTTTTTATATATTTACTTTACACAACTATAAAGTATGGAATGGATATTAGGCCTTTTGATAATTTTAATGCTAATTATCATCTACAACAATAAGCAACAAAGAAAGAGAAAAAAAATTCTCATAGATAAACTCAAAACTAATTGGGGAATACCAAGACTAAGCAAAGATTATAATTTTGACAAAATAAGCCAATATCACAATGCTGTAAAAGATAATCAGCCAAGTTTTCAAAATATAACTTCAACTATAAATAATGATTTAGATCTAGATGATATTTACATTTATCTTGATAGAACAACTTCCGTAATAGGTCAACAATATCTCTATCATAAGCTTCATACTATAGAATCTAAAGAAAGTGTAAGAACCTTAGATGATCTAATAGACTTTTTCATCCTAGACAATGAAGAAAGACTAAAAATACAAATACTACTTTCTCCCATATCTAATAAGAACGCATACCATTACCATAGCTTATTTACTACAAATATTTCAACAAATTCTTTTAAACTTAAATTAGCTTACACCCTAAATATTATTACAGTATGTACATTATTATTAAGCATATATAGCTTAGTTTGGTCTATGCTACTACTCCCAATTTTAAGTATAAATCTAGTTCTACACTACAAAAACAAATACACTCAATATGATCATCTCAACGCGACACAATACTTTAAATATGTTTATCGAACAAACATAAAATTACAGAACATAACTAAACTATCTAAAGTATACAATTTTAAAGAGGCTAAAATAGCTAGTAAAAAGCTACAATTACTATATAAACTAACACATTTCTTTAATATAGAAAATGTATACAAAGATGAAATAACATCGTTAGTAATGTTCCCTGTAGAAATACTAAAAATAATGCTAAACATCGAAACTATCGCTTTCGAGACATTTTTAATCAATGCTAAACAAACTAAAAAAGAGCTTACTATATCATTTGAAACCATTGCAAAAATAGACATAGCTATTTCACTAGCTTCTTTACATGCCAACAACAAACTATGTAAACCTACTTTCAAAGACACTAAGGAGTTAGATGTAGAAGACTTAGCTCATCCTTTGATAGAAAAATGTACAACCAATACTTTACAGCTAAAAAATAAAAGCTTTCTATTAACAGGCTCTAATATGTCTGGTAAGACTACCTTTATAAGAACGCTAGCGCTTAACACAATACTAGCTCAAACAATAGGTTTTGTTTTTGCTACGAAGTATACAGCAGATTTTTTTCATATAAATACATCTATAAGAATCACAGATGATCTTTACAGTCAAACAAGCTACTACCTACAAGAAGTAAAACAGCTTAAACATTTTATAAAACAATCACAAATCAATATACCACATCTATATGTACTAGATGAAATTCTAAAAGGAACAAATACCATAGAAAGAATATCTGCCGCATACGCCATTTTAAAATACTTAAACAAAGAAAGAGACATTGTAATAGTATCCACACATGACCTTGAATTAATAAACTTACTAAAAGAAGAAGGGTATCAATGCCACTACTTCCAAGAAAGCATTATCAATAATGAATTAAATTTTGACTACAAACTTAAATTTGGACATCCTAAAACAACCAATGCTATCAAAATATTAGAATTACATGATTTCCCTAAAGAAATAACGGACCTAGCCTATACTACAAAAAAAATGTTCAGCTAATGAGCTGAACATTCTTCTACTTTATCTAAACATTCAAAACGAGAGTTTTGAGATCTAAATTCCGGTACTATATTTTTTAACTGTCTTACCAAGTCTTCTACATCCTCCTGCCCTTCATTCTGACAGACATAATTACACATTATTTCTAAATTAGTTCTAATCGTATTAATATCTTGATTACGTACCTTGGCGATCATTATTTTCTCATGATGGGTTTTTACAGTATTCTCATCATTTGCTAAAAGCTCTTCGAATATCTTTTCACCTGGTCTTAATCCAGTAATTTTAATATCTATATCTTCAGGATAACTATATCCGCTTAATCGAATCATACGTTTGGCTAAATCAAATATCTTCATTGATTTCCCCATATCAAACACGAATATCTCTCCTCCATGTCCCATAATCGAAGCTTCTAATACTAACTGACAAGCCTCAGGGATAGTCATAAAGAAACGTGTAATATCTTGGTGTGTTACAGTCAGTGGTCCACCGGCCTCTATCTGACGTTTAAAAAGAGGAATAACAGATCCATTTGAACCTAATACATTACCAAAACGAGTAACGATAAAACTTGTTACACCATTATCTTTTAAACTCGTTACGTATAATTCTGCTGCTCGCTTAGTCGCCCCCATCACATTAGTAGGATTAACTGCTTTATCAGTAGAAACCATCACGAATTTATTCACACTATGTTTCACAGACAAGTCTGCGATAACCTTGGTTCCCTTTACATTAGTATGAATCGCTTCATAAGGAAAAGATTCCATTAACGGTACATGCTTATATGCCGCAGCGTGATATACTAAACTTGGCTTATACAAATCAAAGATAGTATCCATCTTCTTCTCGTCACGAATATTTCCAACAACATAAACAATATCCTCTGGATGATTTGAAACCATCGTTTGTTGTACATCGTAAAGAGGAGATTCAGCATGGTCAATTAGAATTAACTTTCTAAAATTAAAACGAGCCACCTGTCTTGCTATCTCACTACCAATAGATCCAGCTGCACCAGTGATCAACACTACCTTATTGTCTATTTCTTTTGCTATAAAAGGATTGTCTAATTGAATAGCCTTACGTCCTAGTAAATCATCAATCTTTAGCTCTTTAATCTGTTTATTAGTATAAGATCCATCTAACCAATCCGTCGCTGGAGGTATGATCTTAATTTTTACAGGAAGATTCTCAAGAACCTCTGATATATCATTTAATCTCTCACGAGTAATATTCTGAATAGAAATAATAATTTCATCTATACGATTACTAGTTACAAAAGCTTCATCTAAGACAGAAGGATTGTATATTCTATATCCAGCTAATCTATTACCACCTTTACTAGGATTATCATCTACAAAACATACGATATGTGTACGAACCTTTGTATCTCCTTGTAAAGCACCTACAGTAATTATACCAGAATCACCTGCACCATAAATGATAACTCTCTTGTGGTTTCTCACATCTAAAACATAGCTACGATAAAACTGACTATAAAATAAACGTGCAAGAATTAATAATGCAGAAGTAAAGAAAAGATGCAATAAAACAAAAGAATAAGAGTATCTTAAATAATCTTCAAGATTACTCCCTAAGAACTCATTTCTCTGAAGAGAACTTATGATCATAACAATCGCTCCAGAGAACAAACAAGAAACAAAGATTGTCTCTATATCCTTAATACTAGTTTGTCTAATAACACCTTTGAAAGGTTTAAAAATAAGGAAACTTATTATGTAACAAATGAATAAAACAGGAATACGCTTAAGCATCAATTCTACAGAAAAGTTACCAAAGAAGTTAGTCAATAATATACTAGAAACAAAGTAAGTAAACAAGACAATTAACAAGTCTATCACGAAAATGATTCCCCTAGGAGTATCACGTTTTAACTGTCTTTTCAATGCATTTTTCATACTTTCTCACTTGATAATAATTACTACACTTTTCCAACTGCAAATATAATGCATAAATTGTCACTATTTTTAGCCTTCCCTAGAAATTATCGCACTTTCACCATATAAAGTACCAAACATTAAATCAAAGCCATAAAATGACAACAACTATTCTTTACTTAAACAAAAATTAAGTTTTATCTATTGATAATTTAAGATAACAAACATATAAATAAGAAAAGTACAAAACAAAAAATCCCCAACCTCATACGAGATTGGGGATTCTAAAGAAAGGCGGCGACATACTCTCCCACTGATTAGCAGTACCATCTGCGCTAGCGGGCTTAACTTCTCTGTTCGAAATGGATAGAGGTGAGCCCCGCTGCAATAACCACCTTAAATCGGTTGTTACTAAAACGTAACTAATATTTTTGAA